>CBDUQI010000155.1:0-14194 GCA_965369325.1 uncultured Gammaproteobacteria bacterium | reverse complement strand
GCATGGCCTGCCCATTCCCACCGATCCGATGAGCGCACCGCTTAACGAGCGGCGCGCGGTGGTGATGTTGCGCAAAGCGCCCTCGCTGTTTTCCCCGCGCACCGTGTTGTCGCCGCGTTTGCGCCGACTGGTGCACGGTCTGCACACGCGTAACGCGCAGGAGTCCTTGTCCACTCGTGTCGTCGCCTACGCCAGTCACGAGCCCAGAACGCTCACGGGCACCGAGGTGGCGGAGCACGAACCGTCGGCGGGCGGCGCGGATCCTGGCAACGTGGTGGAATTGCCCACCGGACGGTTAGGTGCTGAAGCGGGCGCCGCAGCTGGCGCGCTCGCAGGGCATGCCCAGGCGGCCGTGGCCGCCGCCCAGGTGATCCCGCTGAGCGCGCCGCGGGAGGATGTGCAGCTAGTTCCGGTGTCGGTGTTCTGGGGACGCTCGCCGGATAAAGAGAAGTCCTGGTTCAAGCTGTTATTCGCGGAGGACTGGACGGTCGCCGGGCGATTAAAACGGTTGCTGAGTATCCTCATCCACGGGCGCAATACACTGGTGCAGTTCTCCAGCCCATTGTCGCTGCAAGCCTATGCCGCGGAGGATTTGGGCGCCGCCCGCACCCACCGTAAAATCCACCGCGTGCTTCGTGTGCATTTTCGCCAGTTACGCGTCTCGGTTATCGGCCCTGATCTGTCGCACCGACGCACGCTGGTCAGCCGCCTGGTTCGCTCCAGCGAGGTGCGCAAAGCGGTGCGCCGCGAGACTCGGGACAACAACATCACTCGCCGCAAGGCGCTGCTGAAAGCGCGCCACTACGCCGGGGAGATTGCGGCGGACTACTCGGCCGGGCTGGTGCGGGTGCTGGAGCGTTTTCTGCATTGGTGGTGGTACCAGCGTTACGAGGGTATTGAGATCTCCCATCTGGCGCAGTTGAAAGAGGTCACCGAAGGTAACGAGGTAATCTATGTGCCTTGCCACCGCAGTCATATCGATTATCTGCTGCTCTCCTATGTGCTGTACCGCAGTGGCCTGGTGGTGCCGCACATCGCTGCAGGCATCAACCTGAATCTGCCGGTGATCGGGCCGATTCTGCGCCGTGGTGGCGCCTTCTTTTTGCGCCGTAGTTTTCGCGGCAACCCGCTTTACAGTGCGGTGTTCCACGAGTATCTGGCCACCAACATGGAACGCGGAGTACCGCTTGAGTACTTTATCGAAGGCACCCGCAGCCGCACCGGGCGCCTGTTGGCCCCTAAGGGTGGAATGCTTTCGATGACCGTGCGCGGCTACCTGCGTCATCACAAGCGTCCGGTGGTGTTTGTGCCGGTGTATGTTGGCTATGAGCATTTGTTTGAAGGGCGCGCTTACGTGGGTGAGCTTAGCGGCAAGTCGAAGAAAAAAGAAAGCGTGTTCGATCTGGTAAAAGCGGTGCGCACTTTGCGCGGCAAGTACGGCCGTGTGTATGTGAACTTTGGCGAGCCACTGTTTCTTGAGCCCGTGCTTGATCGGCACAGCAGCGATTGGCGCACGAGCAGCATCGGTGACAGCGATCGCCCGCGCTGGCTGACCAGTGCAGTGAACGATCTGGCGCGCGATGTGATGACCCGCATCAACAGTGCGGCCGCTGTGAATCCGGTAAATCTGTTGGCGCTGGCGCTGCTGTCCACACCCAAGCGGGCTATGCTTGAGAAAGACCTGCAGAGCATACTGGACATGTACGCTGATCTGCTGCGCCAGGCGCCGTACTCCCCGTTGGTAACGGTCACCGAGCAGAGCGGCAGCGAGATCGTGGCCTACGGCGAGGCCTCTGGCTTGTTGCAGCGTCAGGCCCATCCGCTCGGGGATGTGATTTGGCTGAAAGACGAAGATGCAGTGTTGCAGACTTATATGCGCAACAACGTACTGCATTTGTTTGCCTTGCCTTCGATCATCGCCTGCTGCTTCCTCAACAATCGCGAAATGTCCTTGTCCAAGCTGGCGCAACTTGGTCGAATGGTCTATCCGTTCATTCGCTCGGAGCTGTTCCTGCGCTGGAACGACGAGGAGCTGGTGCAGGCATTGCACAGCAGTGTGGATGTGTTGATGAGTCGCGGCCTGTTGTTACGTGGCGGTAGCGCTGGCCAAGTGCTGCGCCCACCCACCGGCTCGGCTGAGGCGGTGCAGTTGTCGGTGCTGGCGCAGGGCACGCTGCAGACGTTGGAGCGGTTCTACATGACCATCTCGCTGCTGTTCAAGCACGGTTCGGGCACTATCAGCCAGAGTGAGCTTGAAGGGCAATGCCAGTTCATGGCCCAACGCATTGCGCTGCTGCACGGTTTGAATTCGCCCGAGTTTTTCGCAAAGCCACTGTTCCGCAATTTTATCCAGTTGCTCAAGCAACAGGGCGTGCTGTCAGTCGATGAGGAGGGGCACCTGGTGTTCGATGAGCGCTTGCGCGAGGTAGATCAGGATGCCAAGTTGGTGCTAAGCCAGCAGATGCGCCACAGCGTGTTGCAGGTTACGCACGTTTAGACTGCGCGTCTGTGCGTTCCAGCCAGCTGTCCAGAATGGGCATGATCTGCGACCAGGGCCGGTAGCCGACGGTAATCATCTTGAGCTTGTCGTTGGCATGTGCCAACAACGAGGGGAAGCCATTGACCCCAAGCTCCCGGGTCAGTTCAAAATCATCCTGGGTGGCTTCGTGGGTTTTATCCAGACTGAGCGCCTTGGAGAACTGTGCACGATCAAATCCAAATTCGTTGCCGATGTCGACCAGCGTAGACTCGTCGGTGACATCCCGGTTATCCCGGTAAAAAGCCCTGTGCAGGTGCTCCAGGAAGTCCAGCGCCCGATCCGGGGCAATCTGGCGGGCAGCCACCACGGCGCGGCAGGGTGGCTCAGTGTTATACACAAAGCGCTCGCGCTCCATAAAGGCGTAATCGAACGGCTGCCCGGTCGCTTCGTTTACGTGATCCCAGTGCTCGCGGACGGTGGCTTTGGTGTCATCGTCCATGGGCGCGGTGGCCCTGGGGGCAAGCCCGCCAACTATTACTGAGATGGCTACCCGCTCGCTGTAGCGCTCCGTAATCGCGCTCACCACGGGTGAAAACCCCCAGCACCATGAACACATGGGGTCCGCCACGTAAAGCAGGGTTTCGTTTGAAGACATCGAGACGGTCGGCTACGCGTTAACGCTCTCGAGACGCCAGCTGTGTAACTGCGCTCGAACGGCGTCCAGCAGGCTGCCGAGCTCGCGTGAGGTCGCCCCGCCGCGGGCCGCGATATTCAGCCCTAGTACCAGGCCGAGCAACAGGTCGGCCCGGGTATCTAGCTCGACATCAATGGCCTCGCCCGAGTTGGCGGCTCGTACTAAGCCGTCGCGGATGGCGCCGCGCACTCGCTTGCGATAGGTGCGCGCACGTTTTTTGATCGCATCGGTCACGCCGCCATCCTCGGCCATCATGTTGATCAACAGGCAACCGCGCCGACCTTGGTGAGTCACCCAGTGGCCCAGTGCGAGGAAGAACGCTTCGATCGCTTCCAGCCCTTTGTCCGAGGCTTCAAGTGGACCCACCAGTTCCTGATCGGCCAGCTGCTCGTAACGTTGCAGCGCCGCTTCAAGCAAGCCCTGTTTGGAGCCAAAGGTGTTGTAGATGCTGGATTGACTGACGCCCAGCGCGGCTTCCAGATCGCGCGTTGCGGTCGCCCGATAGCCTCGCTTCCAGAACAGTTCTAAAGCGGAGTCCAGCAGTTCATCCATTTCGAATCTGCGCGGCCGACCCCGCGATTTGGAAGTTGTCGGGCCGGTATCTCTTGGCACGCCCATAGCAGCCCCTACTGTGTTTTGCAGTGGAACTTGCCACCGCTGCGCTGACCCATAATTTGACAATTTGTAGCGTATGCTATAAATATTTTT
This sequence comes from uncultured Gammaproteobacteria bacterium, assembly GCA_965369325.1. GTDB lineage: Bacteria > Pseudomonadota > Gammaproteobacteria > Steroidobacterales > JBCBZW01 > CBDUQI01. Next base: position 10,313 of record CBDUQI010000155.1, on the reverse strand, counting down.
GAGGCAAGTGCTGCAAAATAATTTTCACTAGGTGAAATGCATGCACTTGAGACTGTGAAGGCGGGTCGTCGTGTACGGCGGCACGTCAGGTAAAAGCTGCAAGGAATCTGAGGTACGAACATGTCCAATGCACAGCTTCCATACGTAGAGCCAGAAGATGCCGATCCGGTAACGAAGAAGGTCTACGCTGACGCCGAAGCACGTTTCGAGATGGTCCTGAACATCTTCAAAATCACCGGTCACGCGCCGGAGATGTCAGCACCAATGTGGGATATCTTTTTCGAGATACTCGCCGAAGGCCAGGTCGACTGGTACACGAAGGAGCTTCTAATACTCAAAGCGACCAACATGGGCGATTGCCTGTATTGCGTCACTCAGCACGAGGTTGTCTCCGCACGGCTGGGTGTGACCGAGGAGAAACAGCGCGACATCGTTGGTGTGGTCTATCAGGATTCTCCGCACTACAAACCCAACGAAGTGGCAATCTTGGATCTGTGCTGTCAGGTGGTTCTGGATCCCGAGAAGATCGATGCAGATACCTGGGCGCGGGTTAAGCAGCACTACGACGATGGTCAAATCGTCGAGATCGTAGCGACCATCGCCGCCTATCTGCAGGTTTCAAAGTTTGGTGACGCCCTGGGCGTACAGCTCGAGGATGTATGGACCGGCCACCAGCCGGTGCTGTTCGCCGAGCAGGCACCCAAATCACCCGCTGCGAAAAAACATCTGGAACATTTCCTGGCGCGATAGTAACCGCCCGCGCGGCTACTTGAAGCATCATCTGTCCTACGGAGGATAACGGCCATGCCAGCCACTGCATTAGTTCAAACGCCCGACAACGACGATGTCAAGCAAGCGTTCAAAGTTGCCGAAGATCACTTCGGTCATGTACCCAATCTGGTCAGAGCTCTCGGTACCAACCCGGCTATGTGCCGGACCATTACCGCCTTTTTCGCGCAGTCCCTGCAGGAGGGGCGCGTTAACTGGGCATTCAAAGAGCTCATCATTCTGAAAACACTGCGCTCTATCGGCGCATTCTACAGCTACGGTGCTCACGAAAAACTTGCCATCGAGTTAGGTAACTCGGCGGAAAAGGTGGGCGATCTGGCCAACTCTCTTTGGCGCAACAGCCCGCACTACAGCGACGCCGAGAAAGTTGCTCTGGAGTTGGTCGACCAGATTGGCATCGATGCCAATGACGTGTCCGATGCGCTGTGGTCGAAATTGCGTGACTACTGGAACGCGGGTCAGCTCGTTGAGCTTACCGCAGTCATTACCACGTTCATCATGATCGGGCGCACCGGAGATACGCTCGGGATTGCAGAGCCGACGATGTTCTCCCGTCCCGTGGCGTAAACGTCATCAGACCGAGCAGGACTCTGGTGCCTGAGCAAAATACAAGCGGATGCAATCGTGCGACGGAATTGCCGCACGTTTGCTTCTACATCAGCGAAGGCATCGGCGCCTTAAGTGATTAGAGCCCATTGGGGGCCAGAGACCAATTCTGAACTATTCGTTTTGGGGGGTAGTATCCATGTACAGCAAAACTAAGGCCGCCATTGTGCGGTCACTAACGATAGCCTTGATTGGCTCGTCGATGTTGCTAGGCTCGATGAGCAGCAACGCGGCGATTCCAATCGTTAAAACCGAGAGCGGCTGGTCCTTGCAAATGATGGGGCTGTTCAGCGCGTGGACCGGTTCCACCGACTGGGACGTGCGTGGGGCCACCGCGTTTGGGCTACCGCAGCTTGATGCCCAGAGTTCATTTCGTGTTGGTACCGGGTTCAATCCTTCAAAGATTGAGTTTGTTGCCGTGGCGCCAGAGTTTAACGGCATAACCGTGTCGGCGTATTTTCAGTTGGCGCACAGCCTGCAGGGTTTTAAAACCCGCCGGGTGGGTGAGCAAATTGAGATTCGCGCAGCGGATATCGCCGTCAGCGGTAGCTTTGGTCAACTTCAGATCGGTCGCAGTTTCGGCATCTACGCCTCGCACTCGATTTTGAACGATACCGGCAGTATGCGTGGTGCGGGCTATCAGTGTGTAGGCCCGGACGGTAGTGGTCCTAACTGTGGCCATATTGGTACTGGTTATACCTGGACTGACTGGACCGCGGGTATTCGCTATGCCTCGCCGCGTACCAATGGCTTTCAGTTCCGCGTCGGTATTTTCGATCCGATCGAAACCTCGTTTGGTATTCCAGGCGGCGACCCGATCGTGATTGCCAATACCAACCTCTCGAGCATTGCCCAGGGTGACTCTGTGGTGGAAACATCAGCCCCCTTGATCGAGGCTGACCTGCACTACACCAAGGGTTTTGGAGCCAACGGAAGCAATAACATTGCCTTCTGGCTGGGCGCCATGACACAGGGTATTGATGACAATACCAGCGGTGCCAGCACCGACATTCGTGGTTTGAGTCTGGGTGCTCGGCTGAAAGTGGGCGGTTTAGGGGTTACCGCAAACTTTGAGGACACCGAGGGTATCGCTGAAGGCTTTATGGGCTTTGGTACCCGTTGTCGCGCCAACGTGGGCGGCATGCCGGACGGCTGCGGCGCAGTTGAAGGCGATCAGTTCTACGTGAACCTTGATTACACGGCAGGCGATACGGTGTATGGCGTGAGCTACGGCGAAGGCCACGAGGACCCCAGCGCGTTTATGGATGCGCCGGCGTTTGGCATTTTGGGTACCGGTGAGGTGGATCGTGAGCTGCTCATGGTTTACGTGCAGCATCAGCTGACGCCCAGCTTCAATATCAACGCGGAATTCCACACGTTTGAGCGCGTCACGCCAAGTGGCCTCGCGCCCGGACTGTTTTTCCCCGATGAAGAGTACAACGCGTTTCTTTTGGGAGGCGAGTTCCGGTTCTAGAATTTTAGTTTGAGCATCGTGAAGGATCGGATAATACTCCCTGCGCCCGCGCGGCAACGCGCGGGACTTTTATAGCAGGACATTTTTATTAGGGCTAAAGCACGAGTTAGCCAGTGCAACGGCAACCCGCTCTACTCAATGAGCAGAGCGGGTTTTTAAACTTGAAAAGGTAATGGTTCGCGTGTCGGTCATCAAAATGCGCTTAGTCGGCGATGTTCAGCATCACTTTGCCGTTGGCGCCGGCCTCTACCGCCTGGTGGGCGGCGACGATGTCGCCAAGGGCGAAGCTCTCACCCGGTTGGTGCTTCAGAGCACCTTGGTCGAGCCAGCCTGAGATATCCGCCACGGCTTGACGCTTGTTGTCCTCGGGCATCAGAAAAACAATTTCAAAATGTACTGACATGTTTTTGTACAGACATTGGTAAAACGGTAGCGCAGGGTTGTGATCACCTTCCGAAGCATAAGTGGAGACAACGCCGTTGGGCTTGATCACGTCCATGGTGGTGGCGAGGTTGCCACCAAAGTCTACGTCCACTACCCGGTCCACCCCGTGCCCGTCGGTCAGTTCCATCACGCGTTGAGCGGTGTTTTCGTTGCGGTAGTTAAGCGCATGGGCGGCACCAGCCTTGCGCGCAAGCACCGCTTTGGCCTCGCCGCTGACCGTCGCAATTACCTGCGCGCCCCCGAGCCGCGCAAACTGCACAGCATAGTTTCCGACCGCGCCCGCACCGCCGGTAACCAGCACACGTTGCCCTTGCACCGGGCCATCGGCGAATACGCAGCGATGGGCGGTGAGTGCTGGAATGCCCAGGCAGGCGCCCTCGGCAAAGCTGGTGTTGCCCGGCAGCGGTACGGCCAGTCTGGCAGGTACTGTGACGTACTGCGCGGCAGAGCCAAAGTCGCTTTGCCATTGCGCCTCGTACAGCCAGACGCGCTGGCCAAGCCGGCTCTCCTCGACGCCTTCGCCCACCGCATCAATAATCCCCGCGCCGTCAAAATGCGGCACCACCAGCGGGCTGGCCATGGCCCCGCGCCCACCCTGGCGACGTTTAGTGTCCACGGGGTTGATGCCCGAGCGCATCACCTGCACCCGCACCTCGCCGGCCGCACACGGCGGGATGTCCATCTCACCGGTTTGCAATACGTCTGCCGCAGCGCCTTGCTGCGAGTACCAAGCTGCCAACATGGGTTTTTCCCTGCTTTTGGTTGGGGGATGATTTGCACCACTTATCACAAGCGATGTGCTGGGGCATCGGCAGCGCGGATTGCGTTCCGCAGCCATGCCGATACGCACTTTGCAGGATGGTGTTTGCACCCGTCAACCGTCGCTGCGCTGACCGATTGTCTGAACCCTGTGCCCACGGAGCATTTATGAAACTTATCTATTCACCGACGTCGCCGTTCGCCAGAAAAGTACTGATCGTGGCAATTGAACGCGGGCTGGATGAGGCCATCGAGCGCGTGGTGGCCGACCCGTGGGCCGGTGACAGCCCGGTGCCAGGATACGGCCCGTTGGGCAAGGTGCCGGTGCTCGAAACCCCGGACGCTGGCGTGTTGTTTGACTCACCGGTGATCTGTGAGTATCTAGACAGCCAGCACCGTGGCGAGCCCGTATTTCCGGCCGCCGGCCCGGCCCGCTGGCATGCGCTGCGTGATCAGGCGCTGGGCGATGGCATTCTGGATGCAGCCGTTGCCTGGCGGCTGGAAACCATGCGGCCCGAGGAGCGCCAGTCAGCCCCGTGGATCGCGCGTCAGCTAAGCGCTGTTCGTCGCGCCCTAGCGGCACTGGAAGGGCAACCACCAAACGGTACGGCGGCACTGAACATCGGCCATATCGCCACCGGGGTTGCGCTCGGATATCTGGATTTTCGAATGGCTGAGGAAGATTGGCGCGGGTCGCATCCGAGGCTGGCGAACTGGTTCTCTGATTGGGGTGCCAGGCCCTCCATGCAGGCTACAGCACCGCCGGAAGTGTAGTGAATTCAAGGCCGTTGTTCCCAACCAATACAGCCACTTATCGGTACATAAAGCGACATATTTGACGTAATCCTGATGGTCCTCTATATTTTTGGAACAATAATTACAAAAAACGATGCTCAAGCTACTACATAACCCTGCCCGACCCAAAGGGGGGTGCGGCGATAGGGGGAGGAATCAAAAGATGACTAAAGAAAAACGGTCAGACGAAGCACAGGGGATCAGCCGTCGAGGCTTCCTCGGTGTGACGGCCGGCGCAGCAGGACTAGGTACCGCAGTTTCCGCAGGCATGTTGAAAACCTCGGAAGTGGCTGCTCGATCGATCCAGAGCTTCTCGTATCCGGGTTTGATCCCGAATATCGCTGAGTTTATCGGCACTTTCCCGGATTACACCGGTGAGTGGACCGCGATGCCTGCCCGTGCGATGGGTGGCTTCGACTTTGCGATGGGCTACATGGCTGAGGGTGTGCAGGGTATCGATCCGGAGTCACCCAACTACCCGAACGGGCAGTTCTCAAATACGAGCGGCTTGTTCGAGCAGCATACGCTTGCTGTTAACAGCCAGCTGCTGCCGATTGCAGCGGATACTGGCACCCGCCTGGAGCCCATCTACAGTGGCGTTGGCGGCAACGAATCAGCTGCTCGTTCCACCGAGTTCTGGTCACGTGACATCCTGGGTCAGTCGGACACGGCTATTCGCGATGACATTTGGTCTGCCATTAACTGGGCTCGCCGCTTGGCGGGGCTGGATTTTGACGACCCGGCAATGGACGGCTTTAACGGTTTTGGCGTTGCTTACCAGTACCCGGGCAGCCCGGATGAGTACAACCAGGCGAGCTTACTGTCTCCGCGTTACGCAGGCGTATTCGATGACGCCGGCAACGTGGTTGGCTGGGCACGTATGGCACCGACTTTGCTGGGTCCGGATACGGCTTACACGGTTCAGTTCCGCTCCGGCAAGCTGCACCCGGCCTATCGTGGTGGCATCGTAGTGAATGGTCAGCCGACCCGTACCACAGCTGCCAGCCCTGACTGGCCAGGTAAAGTACGTGACGGCGGCTTCTGGGGTGGCGTGGTCGAAACCATCGACTGCCTGGCCGATATCCAGGCCGTACGTCGTGGCGAACGCTACTTCAGCACGCCGGATCATCCTTACCCGCCATTGAGTGGCACCACGGCGCCGAGCATAAGCAAACGCGGACAGCACGGGGGTGGTGCGCTGACTAACCCGCAGGGCACCGGTCCTTACTGGGGCCAGTGGTGGCGTCGTGTTGCCCACATCCAGGGCCTCAACGTAGATGACACTGCGCTGCTGGATACCGAGATGCGTATCGATGCCGTGCTTGATGTGCGCACGTGTGCGAACCCAGGCGGTGGCTACCGTCCGGCAGCACGTCCGGGCTGGCCACTGGGTATGTGGCCGCGCGGTACTGACTACTTCTGGGGCAACTACAACCTCAAGTTTGGTCAGGACGAGACGCCGGTTACCCTGCACTACCAGTCCGAAGTGCCCACCTCGTTCCGTCCGGCGGACGGTGTGCCTGAGTTGTTTGCCTGTGACCTTTGCCCGAACCCGGGAAGCGCCGAGATCAATGCACGCGCCGACATGGATCAGGGCACCGGCATCGGTCTGTTTGACTCGACGGGCGAAGTTTCCGGTTTCGCGGATCCGAGCAACCCCGAGTTGGATGGCCAGATGACGTTTGGTGCGCCGAACTTCTATGGTCGAGTGCACGGTACCAGCTACCCGCGTGCGAAACGTTCGGACGGCATCGTAACTTACCACTTCAGAAACTACCTGTTGTGGCCGCCTCGGCTGAATGTCACCTTGCTGGGTGACCCGACGCAGACGAACTTTGGCAACATCAACTGGACCATCCCGACCGCGGGCGACTTCGCACTGTCGAATCCGTTCCCGATTGGTGTGTTCAACTAAGACCTCAAAACAAACGAGGGGGCAGGGCAGATGTCCTGCCCCCTTCGATGTTGAGGTCGCGCTAGAGTGTGACGCTCGCCGCAGCTGGCTGCGGCGAGCACAGTGAAGGGGGAGAAGCACGGATGTTGCTGGAAGTTGGAGAAACGAAGCTGCGCAGCATTGCCGTCAAGGGTGAAGGGGACTGGGTGAATGGTCCTAAACGCCAGTGGAGGGGGGCGGCGAAAGGTGAGAAGCCACTCATCGCGCTGATTATGTGCGAGGTTGGCGACGCGCTGATCTGGACGAAATCCGAGCGCCACGGCCCGCAGGGTGAGCTCACCATCAATATGCTCATCTCGCACTACGACGCAGACGGCTGTCGGGTGCAGGTGAATTACGGATTGGGCGGCATTCATGCACGCGCCAATACCACCGTCGCCTCGGCCGAGTACCGGCCCGAATTACCGGCCAGCTTTGAGGTGAAAACCGCCGAGATAAACAAGCTGGCAAGCGTAAAGGGCGAGCCGGATATGGATTTTTACGCTTTGTTCCTTTGTGCGGATGAAGCCGAGTTTTCCGAAAGTGGCTCCTGGACCGTGAAGCAATCCTATGTGGACGGTTTGCAAGAGCCGTTTCGCTCAATTTTGGTGGGCGGGCGCTTTGGTGAACTAGATATGAGCGCAGACCCTGAGGAATGGGTCACCGAGCCGCAGACCTCATAAAAGGAGAAAATAATGTCAGCTGAAGCAGAAGAGACAAACGAACCGACACCACAGGCGCTGGTGCAACAGCATTTGGAGGCTGCCGTCAAAACGGCCTCTGAAAATGGCGTGACCACCAGTGACTTGCTGGGGATGTTTTACTACTACACGCACAGCATCGCTGAGAGCTATCGCGCGGAGGCGTTGCGCGCGGCGCAGGGCGAGTAAGTTCCTTGCCCACCGTCCGGTGCGTCCACGCAAACGCGTGGACGCTTTTCGGAAGGGCATATGGTCGCTCTGTTGGTCTGCTCCACAGGCCGATCACGTACTAAAGTCCTCCGAAGTCCTCGTTAAACGTTAACGAGTTTCGGAAGTTCACCTTAAATGTGCCATCACCCTGATCCACCACAAAAGCGAGCCCCTGAGCTACACCTTCGCGCGCGACGCCAGGGTTTGAGAAGTCGTTGTCGATCAGCCGGCCAGAGTGAATCTCGCAAAAGAACGGTACCAACCCAACGTCGCTGAGTACCAGCGGGGCGCCGGCCCGATAAGAAATGTCGATCTCCCGCACCACCTGCCCTTGACGGACCACGGCAATGTTGTACTCCCCGTAGCCCATGGTGCTGCGTGGCGCAATGGTAATGCCCGCGAACTCGCCGCCCAGGGTGTAGCCATTGGGGTCGGTGATGGTGATGCCGAAGCCGCCATCGCGCACTTCAAAGCCGTCATCCGGAACGTAGCTGCCCGAAATTAAATACGCGCGGTACTTGTTACGCGGGTCCAGTTGGAACGATTGGAAGGTGAGGCGGCCGATGTTCGCCGGGTCGTCTACGTCGATGCCGAAACGCCACGCAAAGAAGGCTTTGGCGTCTGCCTCAATCTGGGCGATTTCATCGGCGCTGTATCCCTGCACCTGTTGCAGAAAGTGGGTGCCATCGCAAAATTGCAAAAAACAACTGACCAGATTGGGGTCAGGGTTAGGCGCAAAGATATTGTATTGCCCGTTGGCGAAGTAGGTGAGGTGCGTGTTGTAGCCTTGCGGCGCTGATGAAAGCGATGCTGCCCGCGTGGTGGACCCCACTGCCAGGGCGCACAGCGCGAGCAGGAGAGGTATGGCGAGACGGTTGGTATTCACATCATTCTCCTAATATAGTGCCCCAACAATGGGGTCACCTGGCAATTATCCAGTTATGGAGCGGCCGCTACAAATGTGGCGACGGCTTCCGTATAATCGACACACCGGCCACAGGGGCGTATTGCGTACGTTCGGCAAGAGGGGATTCAATTCGATGGCGATTAACAAGCTTGTCGGCAGCTATGCCGATGCGTTGGACGGCCTGGTTGATGGGATGACTGTCATCGCGGGCGGATTCGGGTTGTGCGGGATTCCCGAAGGATGCATCGCCCACATGAAGAAGATGGGCGTGCGTGAGCTGACGTTTGTCTCCAATAACTGTGGGGTGGACGATTTTGGGCTGGGCATTCTGCTGGAAGATCGCCAGATCAAGAAGATGATCTCCTCTTACGTAGGCGAGAACGCTCTGTTTGAGGGGCAGTTTCTGGCCGGCGAGCTGGAGGTGGAGCTGACGCCTCAGGGCACGCTGGCGGAGAAGATGCGCGCCGGCGGCGCAGGCATCCCCGCTTTTTATACTGCGACGGGCTACGGCACGCCGGTGGGCGATGGCAAAGAGGTGCGTGAGTTCAATGGTCGCAAGTACATCATGGAAGAGGCCATTACTGGCGATTTTGCCATCGTGCGTGCCTGGAAGGCTGATCGTTATGGCAACGCTATCTACCGCCATACCGCGCAGAACTTTAATCCCATGGCAGCCACGGCCGGCAGGATCACGGTGGTGGAGGCCGAGGAGATTGTTGAGCCTGGTGAGATCGAGCCTTCACAGATCCATACGCCCGGTATCTACGTCAATCGGGTGATCAAGGGGTCGTTTGAAAAGCGCATCGAGCAGCGCACAGTGCGCGAAGCATAAGGGGGCACAGCCATGTCACTTTCCAGAGAACAACTTGCACAACGTGTGGCCCGCGAGCTGCGCGACGGCTACTACGTAAACCTTGGCATCGGCATTCCCACGTTGGTCGCCAACTATGTGCCAAAGGGTATGGAGGTCATGCTGCAGTCAGAAAACGGGTTGCTCGGCATGGGGCCGTTTCCCACCGAGGAGCAACTGGACGCCGATATGATCAACGCGGGCAAGCAAACGGTGACGGCAGTCACCGGCGCGTCCATTTTTTCCTCGGCTGAATCGTTTGCCATGATCCGGGGCGGACACGTCGACCTGACTGTGCTCGGGGCATTCGAAGTGGACATGCACGGCAACATCGCCTCCTGGATGATTCCCGGCAAACTGATCAAAGGCATGGGTGGGGCTATGGATCTGGTGGCCGGTGCCGACAACATCATCGTCACCATGACCCACGCTAATCGCAAAGGACAGTCGAAGTTGCTTAAGCAGTGCACGTTGCCGTTAACCGGCGCGGGATGCATCAAGCGGGTGGTGACCGATCTGGCTTATCTTGAAATCGAGGATGGCAAGTTCTGGTTGCGCGAGCGGGCACCGGGCGTTAGCGTCGATGAGATTGCAGGCAAGACCGAGGGCGAGTTGGTGATCCCGGATGTGGTGCCCGAGATGGAACTCTAACATCGGGGGGGGGGGGGCAAAAACTCCAGGTTTCTAGTGGCTGCCCGGTAACCCGGTTGTGCCCACCGAAGGAAAAGAAACTTCCACCCTCCCGTGGGGGATTCCCTCCGAAACCACGGTACCCCCTTCGGCCAGCGTACCACTCCCAAGCGTCCAATTTGTGAGCAATCCTTCCTACCGTCCCCCACCATATG
>CBDUQI010000154.1:0-14341 GCA_965369325.1 uncultured Gammaproteobacteria bacterium | reverse complement strand
TGTCACGTAATGTTACCTGAAGCTGCGATATGTGAAGAGGTTCACGTCTGATAATAATGGCCTAATGCATAATTGCCGTCGACGTGGAAATTGGGGGAATCGCTAGCCAGGCATGACCAGCCGGCCTGGATACTAGCACGCCCCGTCTGGTAACGCTGGACTGCGTGTTTAAGGAAGCCTGAGATGGAAAAGTGGAGCCTGTGAGTGCCCTAATGCCAAGGCAGAACGAAGAGCCAACCCCGGAGAGCAGCGGGAGAGTGGAGGTGGCCGAATCCACCATCGACCACTTCCTGGATGCGATTTGGGCCGAGCGCGGTTTGTCCAAAAATACGTTGTCTGCCTATCGCGCAGATTTAATGTCTTTAGCCCGATGGATGGCCGATAAAGAACTGGATTTGGTGGAAGCCTCCCGGGAGAACCTGGTGGAGTTCATCGCGTGGCGTGTTGAGGGCGGTGCACGACCCCGCTCCACGGCGCGCCAGCTTTCAAGCTTCCGGCGGTTCTACCGCTACATGGTGCGCGAAGATAAGTTGAGCGACGACCCCACGGCTCGTATTCAGATGCCTAAGATTGGTCGTACCTTGCCCAAGTCACTAAGTGAAGCTGAAGTCGAGGCGCTGTTGAATGCGCCGAATACTTCAGACGCGCTTGGATGTCGCGATCGCACTATGCTTGAGGTGTTATACGCGACTGGCCTGCGAGTGACAGAGTTAATCAACCTGCGCTACGGCGAGGTGAATCTGAATCAGGGCGTGGTGCGGATTAAGGGTAAAGGTGATCGCGAGCGGCTGATTCCGCTCGGCGAGGAGTCGCGAGAGTGGCTCAAGCGCTTTATTGACGGTGCCCGCATGGAAATTCTGCTGGAGCGTCAGACAGAGTACCTATTCCCCACCCGTCGCGGCGACCGCATGACGCGCCAGGCGTTCTGGCACATCATCAAGCGCTACGCTCGGGCGGCTGGGGTGGAGAAAGACCTCTCGCCCCACACGCTACGCCATGCCTTCGCGACTCATTTGCTGAATCACGGAGCTGATCTTAGGGTTGTGCAGATGTTGCTGGGCCATAGCGATTTGTCGACCACCCAGATCTATACCCATGTGGCGCGTGAGCGGTTGAAGGACATCCACGGGGAGCATCACCCCCGCGGGTGATCCGGAATCCCCGGACTAAGCTCAAAAACCGCCGAACGTACTGATCGTTCGGCGGTTTTTTCTTGGGTGGAAGGCGAGCCCGCCAAGCGCTCTGGTGTGGAGCAGGACGAATCCTAGATGATGCCCCCCGTTACCGGGGAGCAGACTTGCCAGCCACCGGGCAACGGCGATCAGGCCGATAATTCGCACCTGCGGTAACATTTGTTGAAGATTCGTTCTGCTACAATGCGCGATTCGCGGGTATAAACCCCTCCCGGGGCTGAACCAAGCCGCAAGGTGACGGTCCTAATCAGCAGGTACAACGTCGCTAGACAGCACGGATAGTTCAAGCGTAATTCAGAGAACATAGACTATGACCAATAAACTATTTTTGCAGATCGCCAAGGCTGCCAGCCTGGCCGGTCTGATCGGCCTGGCCAGCGCGGCGATCACGCCTGCGTTCGCCGGTGATGACGCCAAGGATGCGATCGCACAGAAGCTCCCAGGCGTGGATGCCAAGGACATCAAGAGCACGCCGATCAACGGTGTGTACGAGATTTCGCTGGGCTCAAATATCGCGTACGTGGACAACGAAGGGCGCTACCTCATCCGGGGCGACCTGTACGACCTGAATACCAACGTCAATCTGACCGAAACTCGCCGCAGCGTCGCGCGCTCGGAATTGATGAGAGGTGTCGGCGAGAACACCATCTCATTCGGCCCGGCGAACGCGAAAGACGTGAAGCACGAGGTCACCGTGTTCACGGATATCGATTGCGGCTATTGCCGCAAGCTCCATCGTGAGATGGCGCAGTACAACGCTGTGGGCATCAAAGTGAACTATGTCTTCTACCCGCGCAGCGGCCCAGGCAGCGATTCATGGAAAAAAGCTGAAGGGGTGTGGTGTGCGGATGACCGCCAGGCCGCCCTGACAGCCGCTAAGTCCGGCGCTGATTCGGCGCCGCCGGTCGCCAGCGTCTGTGGGACCACGCCAGTAAGTGAGCATTGGGAACTGGGCCAGAGTGTGGGCCTGCGCGGCACGCCCGCCATTGTCACTCAGAACGGCACTCTGATTGCGGGTTACCTGCCGGCGAACAATCTGCTCAGTCGTTTGCAGACAGAGGTGCCGTCGGGCGGCGGTGCTCGCTGATACCTGGCAGTTTTTCCAACGATAAAAAAACGGCGCCACTGGCGCCGTTTTTTTATCAGTGCTGCGCCGCCCGATCGGATGCGAGAGATGGGCGGAGTCAGTTCAACTGCGATCCAGGTGCTCGCGCTTGTCGGTCACCTTCTCCCACTCGGCGGCATCTGGCGGAGCATCTTTCATCTCTGTTATCACTGGCCATTTAAGCGAGAGTTCGGCGTTAATCTGCAGAAATTCCTCCTGGCCTTCAGGAATTTCATCTTCGGAGTAAATAGCCTCGACCGGGCACTCCGGTTCGCAAAGCGTGCAGTCGATGCATTCTTCCGGGTCGATGACCAAAAAATTCGGGCCCTCGTGAAAGCAATCCACGGGGCAGACTTCAACACAATCCGTGTACTTGCACTTGATGCAGGACTCGGTAACTATGAACGTCATTCGGCGCTCCCAACAATAATTCGTCGGCGCTATTGTGCCATAGGTAACAGCCTGGGGCAGCGCGATTCAGCCCGACTTGCCTGGGCGCCGCAACCGGGGCACGCGGGTAATGTGCAAGCCGTTATGGCCGCTTTTCCGGTCCTGCAGGTACCGTTTAAGTGAGTAGGTCACACTCGGAAAAGCGATCTCCTCCCACGGGATGTCTTGGGGAGCAAATAGCTCAGCCTCAAGCGTCTCCTCGCCCGCCCCGAACCGGCCCTCTATCAAGGTAGCGCGGAACATGATGTGCACCTGGTTCACGTGTGGCACGTTCACCACAGCCAGCATCGTACCCAAATCGACCTCCGCCATCGCCTCCTCGCGAACCTCCCGCATGGCCCCGTCCTCGACCGTCTCGCCGTTTTCCATAAAACCGGCGGGCGCGGTCCAATAGCCGGAGCGCGGCTCGATGGAGCGTCGGCACAACAGGATTTTGCCCTGCCACTCGCAGATGCAGCCCACGACATTGCGCGGATTTTCATAATGAATGGTGCCGCAGTGATCGCATACAAAGCGCTCGCGATTGTCACCTGGGGGGACTTTCGTGGCGACCCGTTCGCCGCACTGGCTACAGAAATTCATTTAACGAAACTCACAGCGAAGCCGAAGGCATTGGACGCTCAAGGGATGTCCGCCGCCGGGTACGCCGGTGACGTTAAAAGGTTGGTGCCGAGGGAGAGACTCGAACTCTCACTCTGTTGCCAGAACCGGATTTTGAATCCGGCGCGTCTACCAGTTCCGCCACCCCGGCACGGGGCTCCGTAAGTTACAATTGCTGGTGCCCTGTGTCCAGCAAATTCGCGCGACAGGGCCGCTCACGCGACCCTTTGTGCTGCTGTCACATCTATATTTGCGATGTCCCTGTTTAGCCAGAAACTCGACGATGCCATTGTGGAACGCGCCCGCCGCGGTGATTCCAAGGCGCAGGAGATTGTCTACCGGACGTTCAGCTCGCCCGTGTATTCACTAGCGCGGCGGGTGCTTAACCGGCCGGATCAGGCCGAAGAGGTGCTGCAGGACACCTTCGTTGAGGTTATCCGGCACCTGGACAGCTTTCGCGGCCAGGCGCCGTTGGGGGCGTGGATACGCAGCATCGCCATGAATAAGTGCCTGATGTATCTGCGCTCCGGGTGGCATCGTTATGCCCGCCCGACCGAGCCGGGTTTGCTGGCCGAGCAGATATCCACACGTGATAACTGTGCCGCCCCCACCGAGGCGCTGAACGCGCTGGAAGAGGTATTTGCACAGCTCTCGCCCGCCGCCCGCATGGTGGTGTGGATGTACGATGTAGAGGGCTATACCCATCGAGAGATTGGTGAGTTGATGAATAAGACGCCAAGTTTTTCAAAATCGCAGCTGGCCCGGGCGCATAAACGTCTGCGCGAACTGCTAGGACCTAAGGATGGATCAGACAAATGCATGCAAGCCTAGAGCAGTTGCTGTGTCTGCGTGAGTCGGCCGAGCCAGAACTTGCGCCAGAGGCGCCGGAGGTGGCCAGGCATGTGCGAGGTTGCTCCAGCTGTAGCGAAGAGCTGGCCCGCCTGCAGATGGTGCAGGCACGGCTGCAGTCCTTGCCGCAAATGCGCCCGCCTGCGAGCAGTTGGGCCGTCATTCAGGCACGAGTTCAGGGTGCTGAGGCATTCTCGGGGGGGCGCACGTTGGTCGGCGACGGTGTGATGAGCACGGCGGCGCCAGCTCAGGTGTTGCCGTTACCGGTGGCCGCACCTCAGATGGCCGGTGCGCGGGAAGCGGCTTGGCTGCATCGGGCCAGTGCGGTGGGTCTGGCGGCTATCGTCGCCCTGCTGGCCGTGATCGCGCTGCGCATTGAGGCGCCCTCTGCGCCGCCGGCCGTGGCGGCCTTGGATCAGAATCAGCGCGATGGGGTGCCCTTCAGTGCCACGCCCCCCGCGTTGACGGGGGTGATTCGGGCGGTGGTGCCTGTCTCATCGGATCAGCTGAAACTGCAGGAACGCTCGCGCCGGCTGGAGCAACTGCTGCACGCGACCCATCGCCCGGCGGTGGTGAATGTGCGCGCGGCCAGCACCATTGAGGCGCTGGAAAGCGAGCTGGCGCAACTGGATTACCATCTGACGATGGGAGCACAGCCCCTGTCGGCGGATGAGCAACTGGGTATGTGGCAACAACGCGTGCAGCTGTTGGACACGCTGCTGGATGTGCGGGCCAACAACGGCGTGCGCCAGACAGCGTTTTAGACGGAGATATTCACATGCAAAAAGTAACCCTTCCGCTGGTACTTCTGGCGACCGTTATTGCCGCGAGCCTGGGAGCCAGAGCACTGGCTCAGTCCGATGCCGACCGGCAGGAGCGTCTGGAGCAGGCGCGCGATCGTCTGGAGCAGGCGGCCGAGCGGCTTTCCGAGGCGGATTTGCGGATTGATGAGAGCAGTATCGAGCAGGCAATAGAAAGTGCGATGACGCTGGTACAGGGTATTCGTTTTGGCGCGCGGCGGGCCATGCTGGGCATCGTGATAGACGATGAGGACAGTGGTGAGGGCGTGATCATCGGCGGCGTGAGTCCTGGCGGGCCGGCCGAGCAGGCGGGCTTGCTCAGCGGGGATGTGTTGGTGTCCGTGGATGGTGTTGGGCTGCGCGAAGACGGCCAGAGCTCGCCGACCAAGAAGCTCCTGGAGTTTATGCAGGATATCGAGCCGGGCCAGGCGATCAGCGTGGAGTACCGGCGCGACGATGCGCGCAGTACTTATGTTGATGTGGTGGCGGACAAACTGAGCCCGCGCGTGGCCTTTGCCTTTGGCGACAAAGATTTTACCTTCGACTTCGGTGAGGACTTTAAGCAGCTGTACATGCTTGACCATTTCCACTCGCGCTGGGGCGACATGGAGCTGGTGGAGCTCAATCCTGCGTTGGGTGCGTACTTTGGTACTGAGCGCGGTTTGCTGGTGGTGCGGGCGCCGGCGGATGATGCCATCGCGCTGGAGGACGGTGATGTGATTGTTGCCATTGACGGGCGTGAGCCGAAGAATTCGGCGCACGCGCTTAAGATTCTGCGCACCTATGAGGGGGGCGATACGTTGAGCCTGAGCATCTACCGGCAACAGTCGCCGATGCAACTCCGGATCGAGCTGCCCAAGGGCGATGGGTATCGGAACTCATCGTATCCCATGCATAAAAAACGCCCGGCGGGTGGCCTATTCAGCGATTCGTTTAATACCTTGTTGTAGCCCGCGCTAGCTCTTCGGTAAGGTCCGAGGGTAATATCCGGGACCTATGAAACGAAGTGATTTTTCTTACGAACTGCCCAAGTCGCTGATCGCACAACGCCCGTGCGAACAGCGCACGGGTGCTCGCCTGCTGGTGTTGGACGGTGCTGATGGCACACACCGAGACCTACAGTTCTGCGATTTACCCTCGCTGCTGCGCCCGAACGATCTGCTGGTGCTGAACGACACGCAGGTATTGCCTGCGCGCTCATTCGCCTTTACCTCGCGCGGCGCGCGTATCGAGTTGATGGCTGAGCGGATAGTTAGCGAGCATCGGATGCTGGCGCAGATTCGCCCGCGTAAGTCGGTCGAGCTGGGGCAGTACCTAATGCTGGACGGGCAAGTCAGCGCAAAAGTCGTGGCCGAGGAGCAGTCGATGTTTCTGGTCGATGTGGCTATGCCGGTGTTGATGTATCTGCAGAACCAGGGCCACGTTCCCCTGCCGCCGTACGTAAAGCGTGAAGACGAGCCGGCTGATCGGCAACGTTATCAAACGGTGTACGCAAAGGTGCCCGGGGCGGTAGCCGCCCCGACCGCCGGCCTGCATTTTGATGAACCCATGCTGGCGCAGTTGCAGCAGATGGGTGTGCAGAGCACCACGGTTACCCTGCATGTGGGTGCCGGCACATTTCAGCCCGTGCGGGTTGAGGATATTACTGAGCATCAGATGCACAGTGAGGTGGCGCACCTGGGCCAGGAGACGGTGGATGCGATCGCGCGTGCGCGCGCGTCCGGCGGGCGCGTGATTGCGGTAGGGACCACCGCGGTTAGAACCCTGGAGAGTGCTGCCGGGCAGACGCCAGACGGCTCCGGTGAACTGGCCCCGTTCGAGGGTGAGACCTCGTTGTTCATCTACCCGGGCTACCGCTTCTCGGTGGTGGATGCCATGGTGACCAACTTTCACGTGCCCGAGTCCACCTTGCTGATGTTGGTTAGCGCATTTGCGGGGCGCGAGCAGGTGCTGGCGAGCTATCGGCATGCAGTGTCTGAGCAGTACCGGTTTTTCAGCTATGGTGATGCCATGTTTATCACCCCGCAAGGCGCGCCGGGTGCGATTTGAGCATCTGGGCAGTGATGGCGAGGCACGTCGTGGGCGGTTGACTTTCGAACGCGGGGTGGTGGAGACGCCCGCGTTCATGCCCGTCGGCACGTACGGCACCGTCAAAGCGATGACTCCCGAGGAACTCACCGGCCTCGGCGCACAGATCATTCTCGGCAACACCTTCCATCTTATGTTACGCCCGGGCACCGAGATTATTCGCCAGCACGGCGACCTGCATGACTTTATGAACTGGCAGGGACCGATCCTGACGGACTCTGGCGGTTTTCAGGTCTTTAGCCTGGCGCAAATGCGCAAAGTGACCGAAGCCGGCGTCAGCTTTCGCTCGCCGGTTAACGGCTCGAAGGTGGAGCTGTCGCCGGAGAGCTCAATGCGTGTGCAGGCAGAGCTGGGCGCCGACATTGTCATGATCTTTGATGAGTGCACCGAGTACCCGGCCACCGAGGCGCAGGCGCGCCGCTCGATGGAACTGTCGCTGCGCTGGGCACGGCGCAGCCGCGAGGCCCACGGCGACAACCCGGCTGCGTTGTTCGGCATTGTACAAGGCGGCATGTACGGGGCGCTGCGGGCTGAGTCGGCGGCCGGTTTGCGTGAGATCGGCTTTGACGGTTATGCCATTGGTGGCTTGTCGGTGGGCGAGTCGGAGGCCGAGCGTCTGTCGGTGCTGGAGGCCACCTTGCCGCTGCTGCCGGCGCACCGCCCGCGCTATCTGATGGGCGTGGGCACGCCCGAGGATTTGGTCGAATCCGTGCGCCGGGGCGTGGATATGTTCGATTGCGTCATACCCACGCGCAATGCCCGCAACGGATTTTTGTTTACCTCGCGCGGTACTCTGCGGATCCGCAACGCACGATTCGCGCAGGATGTGAGCCCACCTGATCCGGACTGCCCCTGTTACACCTGCCGTCACTACACTCGTGCCTACCTGCGGCACCTGGATAAATGCAACGAGATTCTTGGCGCCCGCCTCAATACCATCCATAACTTGTACTACTACCAGCAACTTATGCAGGACATGCGGGATGCCATCGAGGCTGGGGCGCTGGCGGCATGGGTCAGCCGGTTCTACCAGCAACGCGCCGGAGGCGTGTAGGGCGGATTCGGGCCGGTTTGCTCGCCAGCCCTTGAAACAGGCGCGCCGCGTCCTCAGGTCAGTCGGGGGGAGCGGTCCTGTTGGAGCAATAAACTGGATTGTTCGTGTGCAGCATGGCTGTGGCATAATTGCGCGCTGCATTGCCTAGCTACACGTACTTTTAGCAGTCCGAGAGGGACGAGCATGGACCTGTTTATTTCCACCGTTGGGGCACAGGAGGTGGGCACCGCCGCACCTACCCAGGGACCCAACCCAATTCAGACGTTTTTGCCGCTGGTGATATTTATCGCCATCTTTTACTTTTTGCTGATCCGCCCCCAGCAAAAACGAGCAAAGGAACATCGCGAGATGGTTGGCTCGTTGCAGGTGGGTACCGAGATCGTCACCAGTGGTGGCGTGCTTGGCAAAGTGACCAAAGTCGGCGAGCAGTTTCTGACTGTCGAGGTGGCGAACGGCGTTGAGCTGCGCGTTCAACGTAATACAGTGGGCGCAGTCATGCCTAAGGGCACGGTCAAGAGCGCATGAACCAGCAAGCTGCCTGGAACAATACCTTCCCCAGATGGAAGAACCTATTGGTTCTTGCCGTCGTGCTGGTGGCAGGGATGTTCGCCGTTCCAAATTTATTTCCCACCGATCCTGCCCTGCAGATTGCACGCGATGATGGCGAGCCGGAAGCCGGGCTGCTGGCTCGCGTGGAGCAGATGCTTGGCGCGGAGCAGCAGAGTTTTCGTGCGATCGGCGAAGACGGTGATCAGGTGTTCGTGGTATTTGACGAAGACGCCCCGCTGAAGGGGGGCGCTGACGGCACCGCTGACGCGCTGCGTGCCAAACTGGGCAAAGACTACGGCGTGGCGCTCACCCAGCGGGCGCGTTTGCCCGGCTGGTTACGTGCGCTGGGGTTAAAGCCGATTGCGTTGGGGCTGGATCTGCGCGGTGGCGTGCACTTCTTGTACGAAGTGGATCTGTCCAGTGTGATGAGCAAGGGGATCACTCAGGTTGAACGCGACGCGAAAGCTGCGCTGCGCAACGAGCGGCTGTCTTACAAAGAGGTGAGTCGGCGGGCTAACGGTATCCAGGTCAGCTTTGAACAGGCCGCCACGGCCGATGAGGCGGCGCGCGAATTGGGTGGTGCTATCGAGGGGATGGACTTCCGTCGTTCGGCTGACGGGGGCACGCCACTGGTGATCGGCGAGTTCACGGAGTTGGCTATAAAAGATCGCCAGGACCAGGCAATCGAACAGAACCTCACCACGCTGCGCCGGCGTGTGGATGAGCTGGGTGTGGCCGAGCCGCTGGTTCAGCGCAGCGGCGTCAACCGCATTGTGATCGAGTTGCCCGGGGTGTCCGACCCGAACCAGGCAGCGCGCATTATCGGCGCCACTGCCACGCTGGAGTTTCGTCTGGCCGATACTGAGCACTCACCCACGGAGGCCGATCGCACGGGCCGGGCGCCGTTCGGGACCCGTTTGTACTACGAGCGTGACGGCAACCCGATACTGCTCAAACGTACCGTCATTGTTACGGGCGACAATCTCACCGGCGCCAGTTCGGGTATTGCATCAGACTCGGGTACTCCGGCCGTGTTCGTCAATCTGGACGCGCAGGGAGGCAGCCGTATGCAAAAGACGACGGCGGCCAACATCGACAAACCAATGGCCGTGGTGTTCGTTGAGACCGAGCCTCGCAAAGTTATTCGCGACGGCCAGGAAGAAATTCGCACAGAGATCACCGAGACGGTGATCAGCGTCGCGACCATCCGCGGCGTGTTTTCCCGCCGCTTTCAGATTACCGGCGTGTTGCCCAACGAGGCCAGCGATCTGGCGCTGCTGCTGCGGGCCGGCTCTCTGGCCGCACCCATCTACAAGGTGGAAGAGCGCACCATCGGCCCGAGTCTGGGTAAGGACAACATCGTGAAGGGCAGTACGGCCGTCGGCATCGGTTTCCTGCTGGTCGTGCTCTTTATGGCCGTGTACTACCGGGTCTTTGGCTTGGTTGCTAACGCCGCGCTGTTCATTAACCTGGTGATGATTGTATCGCTGCTGTCATTGTTGCAGGCTGCACTAAGCCTGCCCGGGATTGCTGGGATAGTGTTAACAGTGGGTATGTCGGTGGACGCCAACGTGCTTATTTTTGAGCGAATACGCGAGGAGCTCAAATCCGGTAATACCATCCAGTCGGCCATTCATTCGGGATACGAAAAGGCCTTCTCGACCATCGCGGATGCCAACATCACCACGGCGATTGCCGCACTGGTGTTGTGGGTATTTGGTACCGGCCCTATCCGCGGGTTCGCGGTGACGTTATTCCTTGGGATTCTCACCTCTATGTTCACGGCCATTGTGGGCACCCGGGCGGTGATTAACCTGATTTACGGTGGCCGCAAGGTCGAGAAGCTGGCGATCTGAGGCACCACGATGGAAATTCTTAAAAAAGGTACTAACATCGACTTTCTGGGCAATCGTAAGCTGGCTTACGTGTTGTCCGGATTACTTATCACGGCCTCACTGGCATCCCTGGCAGTGAAGCAGTTGAACTTCGGCATTGATTTTAGCGGTGGCGTGTTGGTGGAGGTGGGGTATGAATCCCCGCAGGAACTACCGCCGATTCGCGGCATGCTGGAGCAGGCCGGATTTGAGTCGCCGATCGTGCAGCATTTTGGGTCGCCAGAGGATGTGTTGATCCGCATTCTGCCCGGGGCCGAGGATATCGATGAGGCGGCCGATTCGGTGGAGCAGGCCAAGCAGCGATCGGCGATTGGCGAGCGCGTGTATGAGATTCTGGTCGCGGCCGACTCGCAGGCTACGCGCCGACGGGTGGAATTTGTGGGGCCGCGCGTGGGTGAGGAGCTTCGCGAGGATGGCGGGCTCGCCATGGTGTTCGCGTTGCTGATGATTCTGGCCTACGTAAGTTTCCGCTTTCAGTGGAAATTCGCTGTGGGTGCGGTGGCCGCATTGGCGCATGACGTCATCATCACGCTCGGTGTGTTCTCCATCTTTGGCTTCTCGTTCGACCTGCCGGTGCTCGCAGCGGTACTTGCGGTGATTGGTTACTCGCTGAATGACACCATCGTGGTGTTTGATCGTATTCGTGAGAACTTCCAAGGCATTCGCAAGATCACGACCGAGCAACTCATGAACCTGTCGATTAACCAGATGCTCTCGCGCACACTGGTGACCAGTTTTACCACGCTGCTGGTGGTGCTGGCGTTGTTTTTCTTAGGCGGTGAGACGATACATAACTTTGCCCTTGCGCTAATCATCGGCATCGTTCTCGGCACCTACTCGTCCATCTACGTGGCCAGCGCGATCGCGCTTGCGTTGAACGTGACGGCTGTCGATCTGATGCCGCCTGATCCGGAGATCGACAAAGATCTGGGCGCGATTCCTTAAAGCAAAATTCCGCGCGGGCAGGGGCACTGCCGATAAAGCACCAGCGGGCGTTCGCCCGAGTGTCATACAAGCCGCCGGCCGACCCGCCGGCGGCTTTGTCTATTTATTCGGCCTGGTAAATACTTTGCCCGGCCAGCATCGTGCGCACCACTTTCACTTCACTGAGCTGTTCGGGCGCCAGGGCGTGAATTGCGGCATCCAGCACCACGACATCCGCCTGTTTACCGACGCTTAAAGACCCGGTGCTGTCATCGTGGCCCATCAGGCGGGCAACGTTAATAGTGTAGGCGGCCAGCACCTCATCCAGCGTTAGTGCTTCGCCAGCGTTCAGCACGCCAGGACGTACACCGGTTGGGTCGCGCCGCGTTATCGCCACCTCCATCGCCTGCAGCGGGTCTGGCGACGACACGTTCCAGTCGCTGCCCCCCCCGATCATCGCGCCGGCGCGCTGACCACTGGCGATTGGGTACATGCGCTGCACCCGCTCAGCGCCAACAGCGGGTAGGTTGATGTCGGTAATGTACTCATCCGGGTTCGCCCACAGGGCCTGGAAGTTGGCGGCCACCCGCAGCGCGCCAAAGCGGGCAAGGTCATCCGGATGAATCAACTGCAAATGCGCGATGTGATGCATGGGCCCGCGCCCGCCGTTAGCCTCGCGTGCGGCCTGTACCGCATCCAGTGCCGCGCGCACGGCCCGATCGCCAATGGCGTGCATGTGCACTTGAATGCCTAAGGCGTCGAAACGTTTGGCGGCTTCGATTAGCTGGGGCCGGCTGGCGCTCAGGGTGCCGCTGTGCGGTGGTTCACCCGCATAGGGTTGCAGTAGCGCGGCGGTCTCGCCCTCCAGCACGCCATCGACAAAGATTTTGATCGAATCGGCTTTGAAGCGCGGTGAGGTGTACTCATCGCGGTGGGCAAAGGTTTGCTCGAAGCTGTCCGGGTCGCCGCCTATTTCGCTTAAGAAAACCAGCGAAGCTTGTACCCGTGCGGTCAGCCTCTGGGTGCTATCCAGCGCGCGATAGGCCGCCAGTTCACTCGGACCCACCATGGCGTCGATAAACGAGGTGACGCCGTACTTGTTCATGATGCGCAAACCCACGTGAGCGGCCTCGATCTGCATCTGATCGCTCACCGGTGGCAGTAGTGATGACACCAGATCCATGGCGGACTCGCGCAGCGTGCCGCCCGGCTCGCCATCGGGGCCCGCGCGTTCGATGACGCCGAGTGGCGGATCCGAGGTGGCAGCATCAATCCCGGCCATCTGCAGCGCTAGGGAGTTAACCCAGGCTGAGTGTCCGTCGGCGCCAGCCAGATAAATGGGCCGCTCAGCCTCAATCTCATCAAGCAAGCCTTTAGGAGCGTTGCCATCGGCAAATAACGATAGGTCCCAGCCGCCGCCGACGACCCAGGCCTGCCCGGCCTGTCGCTGCGCACACGCACGGATCTGCGTCAACGTCTCCTGCAGACTCCCCGCTGATTGCAGCGCGCACTGAAGTTCCTGCACACCCGACCACACCGGGTGCACATGCGCGTCATGAAATCCCGGCAGTACAGTGGCGCCGTGGGCGTCGATGCGCGTGGTGTCGGGGCCAATGAACGCTGTAGCCTCCTGCGCGCTGCCGACAAAGCCGATCAATTCGCCGCGTATGCCCAGCGCTTGGGCCCTAGGGTGAGCACTGTCCATCGTGCGCACATCGGCATTGACAATCATCACGTCCATGGCGCTGGGGTTGTTTGGTGCCGCGGATAGGGGCCCCGCCCCTCCAGGCTCACTGCTGCAGCCAGTCAGGGCAGCGAGGATGAGCAAGACCGGCCAGAGGGTCTGTCGGGCGGCGAGAGTGGGCATAGCGCCCGCAAGCTGAGTACTCAATGTCATTTAGGCAATATACAACACACTGCCTGAGTCGCCAGGCGCGGCGACGCTTCAGCGGCCCCGCGCAGCGGATCTCGCAGGGGCGGGCGAGGCTAGTTTCCGGTATTTTTGGGCTCGCGCAACGCGTCGGTCACGTGGGGGCCCAGGCGGCGCAATAAGTCGGTGAATACTTTCGGCGCGCCGGCAACTACGTGGCCGGTCTGGAATAGATCATCCTCCCCGGTCAGGCCGGAAATAAGTCCGCCGGCCTCACGAATTAACAAGGCGCCAGCAGCGATATCCCAAGGGGCGAGGCCGAATTCAAAGAACCCGTCGTAGCGCCCGGCGGCCACATGTGCGAGATCAAGTGCGGCCGAGCCGGGGCGACGCAGTCCGGCTACGTCGCGACTGAGGTCGGCAAACATGGCCAGGTAAGCATCCATGTGCACTGTGTTGTCGCGGTACGGGAAACCGGTGCCGATCAGCGCGCCATCCACGCCACGCCGATTGCTGACGCGAATTTTGCGGCCCTCCAGCGTGGCGCCGGTACCGCGCGAGGCGGTAAACAGCTCCTGGCTCATCACGTCGTAGACCACGGCATGCTCAAGCCGCCCCTTCTCGCGAAAGGCGATTGAAACCGCAAACACTGGAAAGCCGTGAATGAAATTGGTGGTGCCATCGAGCGGATCGATGATCCACACTTTGTCTTCCTGCGCGCCGCTGGCACCGCTTTCTTCCGCCAGAATGCCGTGGTCGGGGTGGCTCTCGCGGATGGTCTCGATGATCGCCTCCTCCGCCCGCCGGTCGATATCGGTGACGAAGTCGTTGCGCGCTTTGCTTTGCACCTTGACCTGGTGCAGCCGGTTAAGGCCGCGAACAATGATGTCACCGGCGCGCCGTGCTGCGCGCACCGCAATGTTGACCATAGCGTGCATGGAGAATCCGCCTTGCTGTTAAAGAG
>CBDUQI010000153.1:0-14402 GCA_965369325.1 uncultured Gammaproteobacteria bacterium | reverse complement strand
GGCTACAGGGCGCAAGCCAAGGGCAAGAGCCTGAATCTGACCCTCGGTTTCTCTCACCCCGTGGACTATGCGGTTCCGGAGGGGATTGAAATCGAAACTCCGAGTCAGACAGAAATCCTGGTTAAAGGTATCGACAAGCAGAAAGTCGGTCAGGTGGCGGCTAATATCCGCGCCTACCGCCCACCGGAGCCCTACAAGGGCAAGGGTGTGCGTTACGCCGATGAGTATGTTGCGATCAAAGAAGCGAAGAAGAAGTAGGTTTAAGCGATGGCGAGCAAGCGAGAATCAAGGCAGCGCCGGGCGCGCCGCACGCGGGCGAAGATTCGTTCTTTGGAACAGGCCCGTCTCTCTGTGCACCGGACGTCACGGCACATTTACGCCCAGGTGATTTCACCGGACGGCGGAAAGGTAATTGCCAGCGCATCCACTGTGTCCAAGGACTTGCGGGCCTCTCTGGAGGCAACCGGCAATGTGGATGCAGCTAAGGTGGTGGGCAAAGCAATTGCCGATGCGGCCAGTGCGGCCGGCGTTAGCCGGGTCGCGTTCGACCGCTCGGGCTTCCGCTATCACGGCCGGGTAAAAGCCCTGGCTGAGGCAGCACGCGAAAACGGACTGGAGTTTTAAGGCCGCGGCGCAGCCGGGGTTAGGGTGATACATGGCGAGAATGGATAACCAGCAGGGCGACGACCTGATCGAGAAATTGGTCACGGTGAATCGCGTTGCCAAAGTGGTCAAGGGCGGTCGCCAGTTTGGCTTTACTGCGCTGACGGTAGTTGGCGATGGCAACGGCCAGGTGGGCTTTGGCTACGGCAAGGCACGAGAGGTCCCGCTGGCAATTCAAAAAGCCATGCAGGCCGCACGTAAGAACATGCAGGCAGTGCCGCTTAAAGACGACACGCTGCAATACACCTTACAGGCGCGCCACGGGGCGACCCGCGTGTTTATGCAACCCGCCTCTGGCGGTACCGGTATTATTGCCGGGGGCGCGATGCGCGCGGTATTTGAAGCGGCGGGTGTACGTAACGTGTTGGCCAAGAGCTACGGCTCTCGCAACCCGATTAACGTCGTACGCGCCACGGTAAAAGCACTCGCAGAGATGCAGTCACCGGGGGCCATCGCGGCCAAACGTGGCAAGAGTATTGAAGAGATCATGAGCTAGACCAATGGCACAAGTGAAGCAGATCAAAGTAAAACTGGTGAAGAGCCCGAGCGGGCGCCTGAAGAACCACAAGGCCTGCGTGGCCGGGTTGGGCTTGCGGCGTATGCACCAGACCGTGATGGTTCAGGATACCCCTGAGAATCGCGGCATGATCAATCGGGTTCACTACCTGCTACAGGTCGATGAGGTTTAAGGACAAGGCTATGCGGCTTAATACCATACAACCGGCAGCGGGCAGCAAACATGCGCCCAAACGTGTCGGCCGCGGCGAATCCGCGGGCCAGGGCAAGACCTGTGGGCGCGGCCAGAAAGGCCAGCATTCACGCTCCGGGGGATTCCACAAGGTGGGCTTCGAGGGCGGTCAGATGCCTTTGCAGCGCCGTTTGCCCAAGTACGGCTTTGCTTCGCGCAAGGCACGCTTTGTGGCGGAGTTGCGCTTGCAAGAGCTTGAAGCGGCGGCGGTTATTGCGGGTGATGAGCCGGTAACGCTAGAGGTGCTCAAGCGGGCCAATCTAGTCACCAAGAATATTCTGCGGGTAAAGGTCATCGCCTCTGGCGAGATCGGCAAAGCGGTCAAGACCAAGGGTCTAGGCGCTACCAAGGGTGCACGTGCGGCCATCGAAGCGGCCGGCGGTAGCCTTGAAGATTAGCCGACTGACCGCATACAACGTAGATACGGAAATTTTTTAAGGGGCGAACGTGGCAGGCGCAATGTCAAACAATCCAGCAGCAGCGCTCGGGCAGGGCGGTAGCCGATTCGGTGAGTTACGCCGTCGGTTGCTGTTTCTGGTCGGTGCACTGATTGTTTACCGGATCGGTACGTTCATCCCGGTGCCCGGCATTAATCCCGATCAGCTCAAGGCGCTGTTCGACCAGCAGGGCGACGGCTCGGTGCTGAATTTATTCAACATGTTCTCCGGCGGTGCGTTGGAGCGTTTGAGTATTTTTGCGTTGGGCATCATGCCTTACATCTCCACCTCCATCATCATGCAGATGATGACGGTGGTAGTGCCCTCGCTGGCCGCGCTTAAGAAAGAGGGCGAAGCCGGGCGACGTAAGATTACCCAGTACACGCGCTATGGCACGGTGGTGCTGGCCACCTTCCAGTCCATCGCAGCTGCCACGGCGCTACAGAACCAGGGCATTGCGCTGGCACCGGGGCCGAGCTTCGTGTTCACCGCGGCCGTGACGCTGGTCACCGGCACCATGTTCCTCATGTGGCTGGGCGAGCAGGTGACTGAGCGCGGTATCGGTAACGGTATTTCGATGATTATTTTGGCCAGTATTGTCTCGGGCTTGCCCGCGGCCATTGGCGGCACGATTGATTTGGTCAACACAGGTCAAATGCAGAACTGGGTGGCGCTGGTACTGTTCATCCTGGTGCTGGGTGTGACATCGTTCGTGGTCTTTGTCGAGCGTGGCCAGCGGCGTATCGCGGTGAACTACGCCAAGCGCCAGCAAGGACGCAAGATGTATGCTGGACAGCAGAGCCATCTGCCGTTCAAGCTGAACATGGCCGGTGTGATTCCGCCCATCTTCGCCTCCAGTCTGATCCTGTTCCCAGCCACCATCGCAAGCTGGTTTGGCACGCAGGAAGGGTTTGGCTGGTTGCAGACGCTGTCCTCGGGCCTCTCGCCAGGGCAGCCGATTTACATATTGCTGTACGCGAGTTTGATTATCTTTTTCTGCTTCTTCTATACCGCGCTGGTGTTCAACGCGAAGGAGACGGCAGATAACCTGAAAAAGTCAGGCGCATTTGTGCCCGGCATTCGTCCCGGTCGCCAGACCGCCGAGTACATCGATCGTGTGCTCACGCGTTTGACGCTTTGGGGCGCTATTTACGTCACTGCGGTGTGTTTGGTTCCGGAGTTCATGACGTTGTATTTCAGCGTGCCGTTTTACTTCGGCGGGACCTCGTTGCTGATTATTGTGGTTGTGGTGATGGACTTCATGTCGCAGATTCAGGCGCACATGATGTCGTCCCAGTATGAGAGCCTGCTGAAGAAGGCAAACCTGCGCGGCTATGGCCGTTCAGGCCAGGTGCGGTAGAAGCACCAGAGGAACTGACCAATGAAAGTCCGAGCATCAGTTAAGAAAATATGCCGTAACTGCAAGATCGTTCGTCGCAAACGCGTCATCCGGGTGATCTGCACCGAGCCACGGCACAAGCAGCGTCAGGGTTAAGGCCCGGCTGCACACTAGTTTATTGGAGATTGGATAAATGGCCCGTATAGCAGGGATCAACATTCCGCCAAACAAGCACGCTTGTATTGCGCTGACGTCTATTTATGGCATCGGGCGCAGCAGTGCGAACGACATCTGCGACGAGGCCAAGATTGCCCGCGACGCGAAGATTAAGGATCTGACCGAAGAGGAAGTCACCCGCCTGCGTACGGCGGTTGCCAAGTACTCGGTGGAAGGTGACCTTCGCCGCGAAGTCAACCTGAACATTAAGCGCCTGATGGACCTCGGTACCTACCGCGGTATTCGTCATCGCCGCGGCTTACCGCTGCGTGGCCAGCGCACCCGGACAAACGCCCGCACCCGTAAGGGTCCGCGGCGGATTATTAAGAGGTAGGATAGACGATGGCCAAACCGGCGCGTAAGAAAGTCAAGAAGCACGTACAGGATGGCATTGCCCATATCCATGCGTCCTTCAACAATACAATCATCACCATTACCGATCGCCAGGGCAATGCGCTCTCGTGGGCAACGGCGGGTGGTTGCGGCTTCCGTGGCTCGCGTAAGAGCACACCGTTTGCAGCGCAGGTTGCGGCCGAAAAAGCGGGCATTGCAGCTCAGGATTACGGTCTGAAAACACTGGAAGTGCGCGTGCGTGGGCCGGGGCCCGGGCGCGAGTCTGCAGTGCGCTCGCTAAATGCCTGTGGTTACCGTATTAGCAATATCGAAGACGTGACGCCGATTCCGCATAACGGTTGTCGTCCGGCGAAGAAACGCCGGGTTTAAGGGGACTAGTTAAGATGGCCAGGTATATTGGACCGAAATGTAAGCTTTCACGTCGCGAAGGGACGGATTTGTTCCTCAAGAGCGGTGTGCGGCCCTTGTCCTCCAAGTGTAAGTCGGAGGTTCCGCCGGGTGGTGCAGGTCAGCGCCGCACGCGGCTGTCCGACTACGGCTTGCAGTTGCGTGAGAAGCAGAAGTTGCGGCGTATGTACGGCATTCTTGAGCGCCAGTTCCGCAACTACTACAAGCGTGCGGCGCGGATGAAAGGCTCCACGGGTGAAAACCTGCTGAGCTTGCTCGAGTCGCGATTGGACAACGTTGTCTATCGCATGGGGTTTGCCGCGACGCGCGCCGAGGCACGCCAGTTGGTCAGTCACAAATCGATTGTGGTTAACGAGAAACCCGTTAACGTCGCGTCGGTGCAACTGGCACCTGGTGATGTTGTGGCCATTGGTGCCAAAGCACGCAAGCAGGCGAGAATCCAATCCGCACGCGAGATCGCCTCGCAGGTAGGCCTGCCGGATTGGGTTGAAGTGAATGAGAAGGAGATGAGCGGTGTTTTCAAAGCGGTGCCGGAGCGGGAAGAAATCCTGCCCGATATCAATGAAAACCTGGTCGTCGAGCTCTACTCGAAGTAACTGAGGGTCTTCCATGTCGGGTTCTGTATCAGATTTCCTCAAGCCGCGCGTTATCAGTGTCAATCGTGTCACTGAGCAGCACGCCAAGATTGTCATTGAGCCGATGGAGCGCGGATTTGGCCACACGTTGGGTAATGCCTTGCGTCGTATTCTGCTCTCCTCAATGCCGGGCTGTGCCATCGTAGAGGCTGAGATTGATGGCGTACTGCACGAGTACACCAGTATGGAAGGGGTGCAGGAGGACATTGTCGATATCCTGCTTAACCTCAAGCAGGTTGCCCTGCGCATGCACACTCGCGATGAGGCGGTGGTGCAACTGACCAAGAACGGCCCTGGGCCGGTATTGGCCAGCGACATCGACACCGGCCACGACATTGAAGTGGTCAATCCGGATTTGCGCATCGCCACCTTGAACAAAGACGGCGCCATCAGCATGACGTTGAAGATTGCACGCGGCCGCGGTTATCAGCCGGCGACTCAACGTGCCACCTTCGAAGAGGTGTCCCGCCCGATCGGACGCTTGCAGCTGGATGCCTCGTTCAGCCCCATCAGCCGCGTGAGCTACACGGTTGAAGCGGCACGTGTGGAGCAGCGCACTAATCTGGATAAGCTGATTCTCGATGTAGAGACGAACGCCACGATTGATCCAGAGGAAGCGATCCGCCGCGCGGGCAGTATCCTGAAAGATCAGCTCAGCGTCTTCGTGGATCTGGATGTGGTCGACAACGAAGTCGACAGCCCGGAGAACGCGATTGATCCCAACCTGCTGCGGCCGGTGGATGAGCTGGAGCTGACGGTACGTTCGCTCAACTGCCTAAAAGCAGAGAACATCAACTACATTGGTGACCTGGTGCAGCGCACCGAGGTCGAACTGCTGAGAACGCCGAACCTGGGCAAGAAGTCGCTTAACGAGATCAAGGGCGTGTTAGAAACGCACAACCTCAGCCTCGGCATGCGGCTTGAGCACTGGCCACCGGCCAGCCTGGCGGCGGGCGACGACCGTGTGTCTTCGCTTACCCTCGGCTAAAAGTTTTAAGGATTCCTAGAAATGCGCCATCGTCAATCCGGCCGCCAACTTGGGCGTAACAGCTCACACCGGCGGGCCATGTTTCGCAACATGTCAGCTTCTTTGCTGCAGCATGAGACCATCCGTACCACTTTGCCCAAGGCAAAGGAGTTGCGCCGGGTGGTTGAACCGCTGATCACGCTGGCCAAAGAAGATGACGTCGCCCGTCGACGCCAGGCATTCGATCGCCTGCGCGACAAAGCGACGGTGGCCAAACTGTTTAACGAGTTGGGCCCGCGTTATAAGGATCGTCCGGGGGGGTATCTGCGTATCCTCAAGCTGGGTCCGCGTGCGGGTGATGCCGCGCCGATGGCGCTGGTGCAGCTGGTTGATCAGCCGGAGCCGATTGCCGAGTAAGCATCGCTCAAATAAACACTACCAGCCCATCGTCGAATGACGGTGGGCTTTTTTTATGCCCCAGGTAATCCGCCGTTTGGGGCAATCACAATTGGTCATTTTTGCTCCTCGGCTCTGCCAGATTCTAGCGCTATATTGCCCCTAAACCCGGAGGTTGGAGGATAGACGATGGAACACAAGCTGTGGAAGAAGCTGGCGATGATTGGTGGGGTGTTTGTCCTGCTGGCCTTGCCCCTGATGATGACTCAGAGCTTGGTTTACGAACGCAGCAGTTTCCGCTATACGGCGGAACAGGATATCGCACAAAGCTGGACGGGAGCGCAGTGGCTGGGCGGGCCCGTTATGGTAATCCCTTACGCAGTGCGCTACACCGCCAATCTGCGTGATTCCGACACCGGGCGCTACCAGAGCACGACGCAGCTGCGATGGCACAACGCGGTGTTTATGCCACAAACACTGCAGCTTAACGGTGACGTGCAAACCCAGTTGCGCTGGCGAGGTATCTACAGCGTGCCCGTTTACTCCGGGCAGTTCAGGATGGAAGGTACTTTCCCGCACGAGCCGTTGGATGCTTTCCAGGCAGCCACCCCTGATTTTGAGCGCTGGGGCACGCCTAGCGTCAATCTGCTGATTGAGGATGTGCGCGGCATCGGTGCTAACCCGTCGCTTAGTTGGAACGGCGCGCCGCTGCGTTTCCAGCCCGGGGCCTCGGTACCGAGCATGGGCGGGGGCATTCACGCCAACGTCCCGGAGCTAGGTACGGATACGGATTACGCATTTTTGCTTGATCTCACGCTGCGAGGAAGCAGCAGTTTGAGTATCGCGCCGGTGGCGGGGCAGGCGAGCATCGCGCTTAGGTCACCGTGGCAACATCCCAAATTTTCTGGTCGCTTTCTGCCGACAGATCGCCAGGTGGCAGCGGATGGCTTTACCGCCAACTGGGCCTTAACCTCTTTCAGTACCGACGCGGCGAACAAGCTGCGGGCCTGTCTTGCTGGTGAGTGCGGGGAGTTGAAGGAAACCTCAATCGGAGTGCAGTTTATCCAGACGGTAGATCTGTATCAGAAGATCTCACGTGCGACCAAGTACGGCGCATTGTTCATTCTCCTCACCTTTACCGCATTTGTGCTGACCGAGATCCTTACCGGTCGACGCCTGCACGCCGTGCACTACGGGTTGGTGGGGGCATCATTGGCGATCTTCTATCTGTTGTTGCTGTCGCTGTCCGAGCATCTCGGGTTTACCCAGGCCTTTGCCATTGCGACCGGAGCGTCTGTGGTGTTGATCGTGACCTATCTAAGTGGCGTGTTCGACAGCCTTCGCATTGCGATGGCCTACGGGAGTGGTATCGCGCTGCTCGACACGATGCTGTTCGCTATTCTGCGCTCTGAGGACTTCGCTTTGTTGATGGGGAGTGCATTGTTGTTTGTGTTGCTGGGTGCAGTGATGATGCTCACGCGGCGGGTGAACTGGTATGCGCTGGGGACGTCTCCCGGCGCTGCCCGGCCGGTCCCGTCCGGGAACGCCGGATAGAAAACGGCATTCCGTGCGCCGCGCGTCGTTGGGATGGGTGGCTAGCCAGAGCACTACCGGGGTAAGCACGCCAGCGCGATGGCTGAGTGGCTGAGCGGCTGAATGAGCGATGATGCGATGATAGGTAGAGGCGGCGCTCGGGGTTACACTAGTGGCATGTTTTCCCTACGGAGTACAGGCCCATGGTTGTTCTGTCTCGCCCATTGGCAATGTGGGCTATTGCGAGCGCCTGCGCGATGAGTTTTGCTGCATCCGGCGCTGATCGGGTGACCGGCAAAAGCTACGCCACCCGCTCGGAGGTATACGCACCCCACGGAATGGCCGCCACCAGCCAGCCGCTGGCTACCCAGATCGCTCTGGATATTCTAAAGGCGGGCGGCACCGCCACGGACGCGGCGATTGCTGCCAATGCTGCGTTGGGTTTGATGGAGCCCACCGGCTGCGGTATCGGCGGCGATCTGTTCGCGATTGTATGGGATGCCAAAACCGAGCGCCTGTATGGCCTGAACGCGAGCGGCCGCTCGCCGGCTAGTCTTACCCGTGAGTACCTGCTGGATGCGGGGCATTCCAGCATTCCCCCTCGTGGCCCATTACCGGTCAGCGTGCCAGGTGCCGTGGACGGGTGGTTCGAGTTGCATAAGCGCTTCGGCAAACTATCCATGCGCAAAGTGCTCGCCCCGGCGATTCAATACGCGCGGGAAGGATTTCCGGTTAGCGAAGTCATCGCGTACTACTGGGAGCGCAACGCCCGCGTGCTGTCCGAGTACGAGGGGTTTGCCGAGACGTTCTTACCCGATGGGCGCCCGCCGGCCGCCGGTGAGATGTTTGCCAACCCACGACTGGCGAACACCTATGAGACCCTGGCCCGAAAAGGCCGCAACGCCTTTTACAAAGGCGACATCGCCCGCACTATTGCGCAGTACATGAAACGCCAGGGCGGGTTTCTCAGCTACGAGGATCTGGCCGGCCACGAGTCCGAATGGGTGGAGCCGGTGGTGAGTGATTACCGTGGCCACGAAGTCTGGGAGCTGCCGCCGAACGGCCAGGGTATTGCCGCGTTGCAGATTCTCAATGTGCTTGAGAATTTCGATATTGCGGCGATGGGGTTCGATAGTCCTGAATATCTGCATACGTTCATCGAGGCGAAAAAACTGGCATTCGAGGACCGCGCTAAGTTCTATTCTGATCCCGCGTTTAACCAGTTGCCGGTGGAGCACCTGGTCTCCAAGGCCTACGCGGCGCAACGGGCTACGCTGATCGATCTCGATAAGCCGGCTAAGCAGTACCCGGCTGGCGAGGCCATTCTGGATGCCGGCGACACCATCTATCTGACGGTGGCTGACGCCAAAGGCAATATGGTGTCGCTGATTCAGAGCAACTACCGCGGGATGGGGTCGGGCATGACGCCGGATGATCTCGGTTTTATTCTGCAGGATCGTGGCGAGTTGTTCTCATTGCAGGAAGGGCACTTTAACGTGTTGGAGCCGGGCAAGCGTCCGTTCCACACCATCATTCCGGCATTTGTTACACGTGATGGCAAACCGCTGATCAGTTTCGGTTTGATGGGCGGTGGCATGCAGCCACAGGGGCACGCGCAGATTGTCGTCAATCTGGTGGATTTTGGCATGGGCCTGCAGGAGGCCGGGGATGCACCGCGTCTGCGCCATGGCGGTTCCAGCCAACCCACCGGGGAGCAGATGGTAGATGGCGGCACCGTGTATCTTGAGTCGGGATTTGCGCAAGAAACAGTTCGCGCACTGGTACAAATGGGCCATCGGGTGCGCTATGGCGAGGGCAGCTTTGGCGGGTATCAGGCGATTGCGCGAGATCCTGAGACCCATGTATACACGGGCGCGTCTGAATCACGTAAAGATGGCCATGCCGCAGGTTATTAATGTCCGCGCGGCTCAGCACATGGTGTTGGCGATGGCATTCAACTCGGGCTGTCAGGCACGGGCGTATGGCGCGCGATGCGGCGGCCCTGCCGTGGTTGTTAGTACTCGCTGCAACCGTAATGTGCGCCGCCGCGCTGGCCAGGGTTACAGCGCAGGCGGTTGAAATGGATGGCCCGTTGCCTGAGAGTAGCGCCGGGCGAAGTTGTGTCGTGTTGCTGCACGGGCTGGGCCGCACCGCCGGTTCGATGGGCAAGCTGGCTGCGTATCTTGAGCAGGCCGGTTACCTCAGCTACAACCCTGGATATCCCTCGCGCAGCGCCAGCATTGTTCAGCTGGTCCAACAGCACGTTGCCCCCGCGGTGGAGTACTGCAAAGCGCAGCGTCCGGGGCAGGTGCATTTTGTGACTCACTCCATGGGTGGCATTTTGGTCCGCCAGTATTTGCAGTCTGCCGAGCGTGTGCGCATCGGGCGCGTGGTAATGCTCGCGCCGCCTAATCAGGGCAGCGAGATCATAGACAATCTTGGTGGGTTGGCGCCGTTTCGGTGGATGATGGGACCGGCCGCACTTGAGCTTGCCACCGGCGAGGCCGGTATCACCTCGCGTTTGCAACCGGTGCAAGTGCCGGTCGGTGTGATCGCCGGCAACCGCAGCGCCGAACCGTGGTTCTCCGGCATGCTGCCCGGCGACGACGACGGTAAGGTGTCGCTCAAAAGTGCTCAGCTGGCGGAGATGCGTGATTTTTTGGTGGTGCCGGCCGGGCATACATTCATCATGCGCGATGAAACTGTTATGGCGCAGGTGTTGCGGTTTTTGCGGACGGGGCGTTTCGCGCCGGCAGAGGCAGGTGAGGATGCACCCTAGTTGTCTTAGGCGTCAGAACTGCGAGCGGCGACGATTTTGAAGTTCAACTCGTACAGACAGCGACGCTGATTCACCAACGCCGCGCTCTCCCAGCCCTGACATACGCGCCGTCCGGCGATTTCAGGTTTGCCCTGATGCACCATTTCGTCGACCACGGTTTGCAGATCAAAGCCTCCGTCAACGCAATCGACATTCTTGCACTTGAACTTGAACAGCGCGCGCGCGTTGGGGCCGAAGCTGCGACCGTTCAAGGTGGGTTCCACATCGTTGTCCGGCGAACGCATTGATAAATTGAAGGCAATACTGGCCACCTGCGGGTAGCGGTCGCATACCCGTTGCACATCATCCAGATGAGTCCGCCTTGCTGGCTTCGCCTCTACAGGCGCGCTCACTGCTGGCTGGTTACCCAGGACGCGTTTGATCGCTTGTATGATGGGGCCGAACATTTGAAACTTAAAACTCCTCGAGGGCAGCATAGCGAGCCGGCGGCAAGTAAGCCAGCGACACTGAACACGAAGGCTGAACACAACATCTGGCGTCCGCATCAGGCATGAATTGCCGCAGGCTCAGTGCTCCAGGCTAGCAGACCCGTGCATGGGTCATTGTGAGCCAATTCACAGCGGCAGTTGGTACGCCCGTGCGTTGCTGGCCACCCGCCCTGCCAGTACCGGACCCAGGAACTGGCCCGTATACGAGGGGGCATGTGCCGCTACCTGCTCAGGCGTGCCGCTAACCAGTAGTTGGCCGCCACGGTCCCCGCCCTCCGGACCCAGATCAAGCACCCAGTCGGCGGTCTTGATGACATCCAAGTTGTGTTCGATGACCACCACCGTGTTGCCTTCGTCCACCAAGCGCTGCAACACTTTCAGTAACTGGTCGATATCGTGAAAGTGCAGCCCCGTGGTGGGTTCATCCAGCACGTACAGAGTACGACCCGTGGAGCGTTTGGATAGTTCACGCGCAAGCTTCACGCGTTGCGCCTCGCCACCTGACAGCGTCGTGGCATTTTGCCCGAGGCGCAAGTAGGACAAACCCACATCCATCAACGTTTGCAGTTTCTTGGCCACCGCGGGCACGTTGGTGAAAAACTCGCGAGCCTGCTCGATTGGCATCTCCAGTACTTGGTGTATATTCCTACCTTTGTACTGAATCTCCAGTGTCTCTCGATTGTAGCGAGCGCCCTGGCACAGATCGCACGCCACGTATACGTCGGGCAGAAAGTGCATCTCCACCTTAATTACCCCATCGCCTTGGCATGCCTCGCAGCGCCCGCCCTTGACATTGAAGCTAAATCGCCCGGGCTTGTAACCGCGCGCGCGCGCCTCCTGGGTGCCAGCAAACAGTTCCCGAATAGGCGTGAGCAAGCCGGTGTAGGTGGCCGGGTTGGAGCGCGGCGTGCGCCCGATAGGACTTTGGCTGATGTCGATGATGCGATCAATCTGCTCAACGCCTTCCAGCGTGTCGTGCGGTGCCGGTGTGTTGGCGATGTTGCCGAGCGCGCGGGTTGCGGCACGATACAACGTATCGTTAACCAACGTTGACTTGCCCGAACCGGAGACCCCGGTGACGCAGGTCATCAGTCCCAGCCAGATGGTTGTGTCCACCGACTTGAGGTTGTTTCCGCGCGCACCGCTTAGTTGCAGGCAACGCTTGGGATCAGGCTTGCGTCGCTGCGCCGGAATTTCAATTTCCCGACGCCCGGAAAGATACTGTCCGGTGAGCGACTCGGGTGCCGCCAGAATTTGCTCAGGTGTGCCGGCGGCCACGATGCATCCGCCGTGTGCGCCGGCCCCTGGGCCCATATCGACCACATGATCCGCGCTGAGGATCGCCTCCTCATCGTGTTCCACCACAATGACCGTGTTACCAATGTCGCGCAGGTGAGTAAGCGTGGTTAGTAGCCGTTGGTTATCGCGCTGGTGCAATCCGATAGATGGCTCATCCAGGATGTACATCACGCCCACCAGGCCCGAGCCAATCTGACTGGCCAGACGGATTCTCTGCGCTTCGCCACCAGACAGCGTCTCGGCGCGCCGCTCAAGCGTGAGGTAATCGAGCCCTACGTTGGATAAGAAACCCAAGCGAGCGCCAATCTCCTTAACGATGCGTTCGGAGATCTCTCCGCGCCAACCCTTCATTGAGAGCTGTTCGAAAAACGCGTTGGCCTCGCGTACCGAAAAACCGGTGAGCTGCGAGACCGAGTGCTCGGCGATAAATACATTGCGCGCGCCCGCGTTTAACCGGCTGCCCCCGCAGTCGGGGCACGGATGTGTGCTCAGATATTTGGACAGTTCCTCGCGCACGGTCGCCGACTCGGTCTCACGGTAGCGGCGTTCCATATTGGGTAAGATGCCTTCGAAGCGATGCCTGCGGGTAAAGTGACCACCACGCCCGTCTAGATAGATAAAGTCGATTTCGGTTTTTCCGCTGCCGCGCATCACCACCTCCTGGGTGGCTTCGGGCAACGAGTCGAACGGGGCTTCGATGTCAAATTTATAATGTTCCGCCAGACACTGAATTAACTGAAAGTAGTAAGCGTTGCGTCGGTCCCATCCGCGGATGGCTCCGCCGGCTAGCGACAGGTGCGGATGTGCGGCAATCCGCGCGGGATCAAAAAACTGACGGGTACCGATGCCATCACAAGTGCCGCAAGCGCCGGATGGGCTGTTGAACGAAAACAGCCGGGGTTCCAGCGCAGCCAGGCTGTAATCGCAAACCCGACAGGCAAACTTGTCCGAGAACACTATATCGCCTCCGTCTGCTTCGCTCTCCAGGCTGGCGACCAGCGCCAGGCCGTCGGCCAGATGCAGCGCGGTCTCAAATGACTCGGCTAGCCGCAGGCCGATGTCTTCGCGAATCCTGAAACGGTCCACCACAATGTGAATGCTGTGGCGTTTGCGCGGATCCAGTGCAGGGGCTGCATCCAGTTCCACCAATTGTCCGTCGACACGCGCGCGCACAAATCCACGTGAGCGCATTTCCTCGAGCAGTTGTAAGTGCTCGCCTTTGCGGTTTTGCACCACGGGCGCCAGCAGCATCATCCGTTGCCCGGCAGGCATTGCCAGCACGTGATCGACCATTTCGCTGACTGTTTGCGCGGTGAGATCGATGCCGTGCTCAGGGCAGCGCGGGGTGCCGGCGCGAGCGAACAACAGGCGCAGGTAGTCGTAAATCTCGGTCACCGTGCCCACGGTGGAGCGGGGATTGTGCGAGGTGGCTTTCTGTTCGATTGAAATGGCCGGCGACAGGCCTTCAATCTGATCCACATCGGGTTTGTCCATCACCGACAGGAACTGCCTCGCATAGGTGGACAGCGATTCAACGTAACGCCGTTGGCCCTCCGCATAGATGGTATCGAACGCCAACGAGGATTTGCCCGAGCCGGACAACCCAGTAATGACAATAAGCTGCTCGCGCGGCAGTGTCACATCCAGATTTTGCAGGTTGTGGGTGCGAGCGCCACGGATGGTAATGTTCGACATTTTGGGGCAACTGTCAGGGATCAACCTGATACTATACGACCCCCATCAACTCACAAGCAAAACGAATAGTTGTCCAACTCTGACCCGGGCGCTCGCGCAGCCGCCATCTCAATGCAACCCAGCGAACGACGCACCGTGGCGGTGCTGGCGTCCGTCATGTCTGTGCGGATGCTGGGGCTGTTCATGCTGCTGCCGGTGATGGCGCTGCATGCACGCGAGCTGGCGTACAGTACACCGGCACTGATCGGTCTTGCGGTTGGCGCCTACGGCATTACTCAGGCGCTGTTGCAGATTCCCTTCGGGATGATCTCCGACCGCCTTGGCCGTCGCCCCGTGATTCTGGCAGGCTTGGCGTTGTTCATCGGCGGCAGCATCTTGGCCGCCGTGAGCGAGGATATCTTCTGGCTGATTGCCGGGCGCGCGTTGCAGGGCGCTGGGGCAATTT
>CBDUQI010000152.1:0-14425 GCA_965369325.1 uncultured Gammaproteobacteria bacterium | reverse complement strand
TAGTCTAGCCGGTACCGTCGCTGTCGGCCAACAGCAGACATTAGCTAACGACCAAAACGCTGCTAACACCTGACACAACTTCCTCTCTTTTTCGCCAGATTTGACCCGCGTCGTTAGACACGTAAACACTACCTGAGGCCGAGATTAGTGCCATTTTATCTGAGGTTGACGCTATACAGGAGGTGTCCACGATGCCACCAAGCCAGTTAGGCAAACCGACCTCCACTTTCTTCATCATCTCCACGCCAGGCTCGGTGGTTCGGCGATAGACCGCCCCCTGTGAAGAGAAGTGGCTTTCGGAAGCTGCGACGAAAACATTTTGGCCTGCGATTGTGACCGCCGAACAATACGGCGCGTGAAGCCCTTTAGTATGGACTGACCAGGAGTTTCCGCCGTCATGACTCATACAGAGACCTGCTGCGGTCGCAGCGACGACCAAGTTGGCGTTGTTAGGATCAACACAGACTTCATGAGCATCCAGGTTCACATCAATCGTTGGTGCCCAGGTAGCGCCACCATCAACAGAGCGCGGTATACCGCCTACATGGACGTTTGCAAAAAGCAGCCCATTAGGTGCGCCGTGTAGCGACCGAACACCCAACGGCGGCCCGACTTCTTTCCCATCAATTATGGCGGTGCCGGCCAACCACGAATCCCTTCCGTCAATCGAATCAAAACAATCGATCTGTTTCAACTGGCGATGTTTGTCGAGAACAAGCACACGAGCATCATCAGTTCCGACGAATATTTCTCGATTAACCGCGAACGTAGCTGAAATCGTATGCTCACAACGCGCCAGGAGATTCCAATCGCCTCGAGCGTCGCGTCGGAACAAGGAGTTTCCGTCGACGGAGGCGAGCGCCCC
Organism: uncultured Gammaproteobacteria bacterium; assembly: GCA_965369325.1. Classification (GTDB taxonomy): domain Bacteria; phylum Pseudomonadota; class Gammaproteobacteria; order Steroidobacterales; family JBCBZW01; genus CBDUQI01. The sequence goes on along the minus strand of CBDUQI010000152.1, from coordinate 13,560 downwards.
GCCCTCCCGATCATCAGAAAGGCCGCGAACGGTCCGGTTGGGGAACTCGTGTGTCAACCCACCGTCATCTAGTGCGAAAACACCGTTGTTCCAAGTGGATGCCAGTATTTTGATTAACTGAGGCATTTCTTGAGAATATCACGCTGCACCGCGTTTTCCAGGGCGACCATGGGTCGGAGGCCGATATTTTCACAGCGATCCTTCAGGCCTAGTGACGTTAAAAGCGCAATTGTGATGCCAACAATTTGCCAACCTTGAAGTGTGGTCGGAGCCTGGTCAGCCGAATTTCCTTGAATAGGGCGATCCTCGTACGTTCTACTCTTGCGGTAAATATGCAGCAGTGCTAGGAGCAGCCCAACGCACAACCCAGCGACAGGAATCAACATCGCCTTTGGCGCCACGTTCCGATCGATGCTTAAACCAACTGATTGCCCGGCACTATTGATATTCGCCATTAGGATATCGGTGTCAGGACCTGTAACACCAGCGTATGAATACGTGGGTCATCCTGAATGGATACCACGAGCGCGTCGTTGAGATCGTCCATGCCGCGCAGGCGAATGCCACACGATGGACCGCTGATAAACACCAACAACACCACCGCCCGATGCAACACAGGCCAATAAACGAAGCAATGGCGCTGATGCCGATCGCTCCGATGATCGTTGCCACTACTTTCCTGTCTTCGTTCACGCGGCGAGTCCGTTCCTGATCGCTGTTTCAATCATGTCGACCGTTGGCACCTGATCCGGCGTGCTATAGAGACGGCAACCGACGCCATCGCCTTGGCCGTGTCCTGACACATCCTGACCGTTGACCAGAATGGTGGGCGAACCCCAACGCGCAAGGCCTTCGGGTGCTGATGGATCAAGAATGTTGATACTCTCGTAGTGCTCGTCGGTTAGTCCGCAACGACTTAGGGCATGCTGCAACGCCGTCTGCGCAGCGTCGGCTAGCGGGCAACCGTCAAACGAGAGAAATTGAATGAGGGGCATTAGAGCGCCTTGACGTTAGTGATGTCCAAAGTATTTACCCCAAATTTTTTCCGATGCACAGTAGAGCACCACCGCTCCGGCCAGACCTGTATTCACGATCCACTGCCAGCTATTCGGGCCGAAATCGATAATCCGTAGGCTGTACAGCGCGGTCATAGTCCCAGCCAACAAACACCAGGGCGCGAGGAAATAACAATGCACTCGTCCCGAGCGCCATGCGTTGACACTACACACGGCTCCGACGATGAAAAAGGCGACGGCAGGAACGGCGGTGGCAAGCATAAAACCGGCAAGATTTCCGGCGAGCTGGAGAGCAAAAAATGGAACGCCATAGACGAGGAGTTGGCCGCCAGGGTTATTGAGAACGTCGCGGTCACGGCGGTCTGCAGCGGATTGGACGTGGCTGGCGCCGTTGTCCGATTTCGCGTGACGCTTGTGTTCCCAACGATCGATGTTGTCGATAAATCCCGGGCAATAATGCTCGCGCGCATCGTGTTTGAACACAGCGCCGAGGAAGTGCGGTATCGCTCGCATTTCGCAACCCGGTGTCGCCAAGACCGTAGAGATCAGAAACGAAATGCCCAGATGTCCATAGACGTAGATCATCCAAATGGCGATCGCTGCCAACAGCGGCGTTGCGAGCACGTGGTTCGTGCTGAAATAGCTGACAATCGCCGCACCGAGAATTAAGGCGATGGAGGTGATTCGCGGCCAGGCACCCCAGTTGACACCGAATCCGATGTTCACAACGTATGGAACTAGCATCAGCGCGAGAACCGCCAAGAACCAAATGGACGGGTTGCGCAGGTCCGCTACGTCTGCATGTACGGCGAGCTGCCACGCCAATGACACACACAGCGCACCCAAGAGCAGGCGTACGATACGACCAATCGGACCAGGCCTTACTAGAGTGCCGGGGCGGTCGAACTGAAATGTGTCTTTCATCGCGAGTTTGCCAGGCATCACAGGGCCACCCCCACCCAGTATAGACTTGACTAAAGCGTGGTAGTCTAATACCTATAGTGACTACAGATTCAAGTGGGCGATAACGATGGCACAAACCAACCGCTATCCCATTGGCATCGGCGAATTGTCCAAGCACACTGGCTGCAAGATTGAGACAATCCGTTATTACGAGAAGCAGGGCTTGATGCCAAACCCGCCGAGAACCGACGGCGACCATCGCCTTTACTCGGCTGAGATGGCAGGGCGACTACTTTTTATTCGCCGCAGCCGAGAGCTTGGGTTCTCGATGGCCGAAATTCGAGGGCTTTTGACGCTCGTCGACGGTGAGCAGATTTCCTGCGAACGCGTTAAGTTCATCGCCGATACGCATCTGCGGGACATAAAATCAAAAATTGCTGACCTAAGAAAAATGCAGCGCACATTGAATGATCTCGCAAGCCAGTGCTCAGGTGATGACGTACCCGATTGCCCCATCATCGATGTGCTGCAAAAAGACTAATTGGGTCGATGTATGTGATGCTCCGGCTGGCATGATACCGTGGTTCTAACGCCGACTGGCTGGCCGCTCCAGGCGAGACCGGACATGTCAGAAGCCTTGTTCGGATGCAAACCGGACAATTTTGGCAATTTCCGGTTTGGGTTGCTTCGGAGCAGTTTAGACCTAAATACCTACGTCCGCTTGCGATTCGGAGTTTGGATTCGTTTACGGTACACGGCTTGGTTCCTTAGCCCGCTAATTGACGTACGGTCGAATCTCGTGAACCAACGGATCATCTGTTCCAAAATCGATTCTATTCCAAAATCGAATACTCGCTTCACTCGGCCAAAGCACCAAGAATTCCAAGTCGAGTTCTTGCGCCCATGTCTTCACATGTTTCATTAGTTGCGACCCTAGACCATGGTTTCTGTGATTGGGTCTTGTGTACACATTTGTAACGTATCCAAATGCATCCACTGGCGCGCTTGGCTTAGGAACCTTTAGAATTCTCTGAATGTAGACATGGCTCAGAATCAAGTCTTCTTCCAATGCACACCATACAAACCAATCCTTATTGAGTTTTGTGGTGAATGTCTCTACAAAGTGGTGAACAAATATCTCTTCATCCTGTTTCGCTGGATCTACGCCACCCTCTACCCAGTAGTTCCAGCGCATCCGTGCCAGTTGATCCAGGTCAAATTCTTTAGCTAGACGAAACTCCATCATTTTGATGCCTAAGGGTCCGGCACGCCAGGGTCTTTTGCAATAGACGCTTGGTGATCTTCCAAGACCTGGTACAACGGGAAATCAACCCAAGTATCGTTAAGATAGTTGAGTTCGGGGACCTCTTCTTTCGGATCTACGAGCAAATTATAGATGGATGGATATGCCATCTCTCTGACCGCGTAGCTATCTTCGTCGATTTCCTTGAGCAGCAATTTCCAATTGCGCCATTTCACGCCGAAAAGCGTGTTGCCTATGTAGATGACGACGGACTCCCGAGCAGATTTCTCCGACTTTCCCATCAGGAACTTCGATTGATCAACCCCATCCAGGATGCGATCTTTTGGGAGATCCGCCCCTACAATACTGGCCAATGTTGGAAACAGATCAATTTGGTGGACAATATCGTTTGACACCTGCTTTGCCGGGATCGTCCCGGGCCAGCGAATCAGAAACGGGACACGCAATGATCCTTCATAGGGAGAAAACATCCCGCCGCGCCAGGGCCCGGTGAATCCAAATGATCTCGGCACACCTTCGCGGCCATTGTCTGAGGTAAAGATAAATATCGTATTTTCTTTTAACCCCAGCTTGTCGATTGTAGCTAGGAGCTCACCCACATAGGCATCCGTCTGCGCCAACACATCGGCGAAACTTCCGTTTCCGGTTTTGCCGTAATAATCGGGATGTGGGTCGACCGGCTCATGGGTTTGGGTATAAGGGAGATAGGCAAAAAATGGCTGCTTGCCACCGGCTTTGCGCTTGATGAAATCGATAGCCTGATCAGTGATTTCTCTGTCGATTGTCTTGCGTTTGGCGCGATCGTATACATCCAGTTTCTTAGGCACTTCACCCCGCTTCGATGACATGACATGCGTAAACACGGCACCTGGGTGACTGCCGGGGGTGAAACTATTGCTATCCGGCCAGAACGCACGGTCCGATGACCTGGGGAGTCCAATCCACTCATCGAATCCCTGGTCTGTGGGGAAACGGCCCTCTGTGTCGCCAAGATGCCACTTTCCGAAAATACCGCTCACGTAACCGGCGTCTGCCAGCATCTCGGCCAACGTAATCTCCCACTTAGCAATGCCGTACCACACACCCCGTGGCGGGCCATCTTGCCGCTGTCGAGTACGAATCCCGTAACGACCGGTCATCAATGCCGAGCGCGACGGTGTGCACTCGGCTTCAACATTGAAATTGGTTAGCTGGAATCCTTCTGCGGCAATACCGTCGATGTTGGGGGTTGCAGCCCCTCGCAGTACGCCACCACCATAAACGCCAATTTCGCCATAACCGAAATTGTCCATCAGCACCAGGACAATATTAGGCCTACCATCCTTCCCAGCTGCAGCGACGGTCAACGGAACCGACATGATAAGAACAAACAGGTAGACAGGGATTCTAAAACTTCTAGTGTACTCTGGCACTGCGGCCTCCTGTGGTATCGTTATCGGCTATAGTCGCTGTGAACAGGCGATCTCACAAATTGTGGGCCACCTAACGCCGCTACGGTCATCGGGGATGTCTGCTTTCGGTCACGTATCAGCCTCTGCGCAGTTTATCACCCGAGGGCTACTTACGGTCGAGGTCTGCACCCGCGTTGCCTAACCTTAAAGTTCTTCTTTAGCTTGAATAATGAGTTTGGCGACTTCTATCTCATGCTCATTATTATGGCTCGCATTCAATCCCATATTTTGCGTCGCCGTTGCGGCGAGAGGACCCGCAATGTGAACATGATCGTGGCCTTCGATCGCCAATCTGAAGATATGCGGTACGTAGCTGTCGTATTCATCGCTCCATTCACTGTCGGGTTCGTTAACGCCAATCGGGTCCCACTTTTCCCATAGTATTGTTTGGATGCGTTTCCAGAGTTCTCTTCGTGGTGGCGACAGCCTATTCATTCTCAAGTTATACCTGATTTCCGAAGCGTGAACCAAATTCGAGGGACCGCTATGGATCGAGAATCGACAATTGCCAATCCTGGCATAGAGCCCTGCTTTCGGCCATAAGCGGACATGAAGCAAAATATATTAGCCCTATGTTTCATTAAACATTTTCGAAACTATCGTTTGAATTTCTTCTGGCGACAATTCCTTTAACTGCGTAGCTACTCCCCACTCGTGGCCAAATGGGTCACGAACGCGAGCAAATCTTTCACCCCAAAACAGGTCCTCTGGTTCTGCTAGAACCTCTGATCCGTTATTTTTCATTTTTTCAACGAATTGATCACAGTCTGAAACATAAATATGAATTGCCACACTGGTAGAACCTAATGATTTTGGGCTTGGAGTTCCACCATGCTCGGGTAATTCTTCACTCACAAAAAAACGTGCGTCATCTATCCTGAATTCACAATGCATGATCCGATCGTCAGGCATTTTCAAGAGCAGCCATGGTGAAGTGTCAAATATTTTTGAATAAAAGGTTACGGCCTCATTGGCATCCGATACGCTGAGATATGGAATACAGTCTTGTATTTTCATTCAAATCTCCGAGGAAATGTAATTCATCAATTTATTGATTCAATGTCCGCTTCGGGTCGCGAACTACCCTTCGCTGAGTCTAGTCCATACCGCCGCTATCGGCCAGAAACAGCCGTCTGCCGATCGCCGATCAACAGTCGGTGAAGGTCCAATTCTTCAAATTTGCGCTCGTCGAGATGAGCCGAATCACCGCAACAACCGTAAGTAGACCCGAAGTCAAGCAGCCCGGTCAGTCACTACACAAAAAGTAGCGATGGCCCGCAGGACCCGTTGATGATCGGCTAGTCGTCGATAAAGGCGCTAGCAATTGGGTCAGAGCAATTGTCTGAATGCGCGTTTTGAGGACAACGTATCCCGGTTGAGAGCTAACGACTCACGTGCTTACACGAGCAAAAAATTTTCGGCGCGTCGAACGCGGTGTGTTGCCGAAATAGTCTTGCCACCAGTTGTCAACTTTTAGTGGCTTCGGCGGATCGCCGGGATCGCGCCACTGTAACGACTCCCTGAACGCATGGTGGCTGTACAAACGCATGAATTCACCGAGATAGATATCGGAGATCCGTTTGTTTCCCCTCGAGATCACCATGTTCTCGTCGTTGCGGCGTATAGAGGCATCGCTGAAGTTGGCGGAACCACCGACGATGATCGGATCGTTGGAAAGCGGGTCGATCAGCATGAACTTATTGTGGACGAAGCGCACATGCGTATTGAGGTTCGTCAAACGCTCCTTGACCCAGCCGTCGATCTGGTTGGTGCGTATGAAGTTGCCGATCGCGAAGACGTTTTCCGGCATGTTTCGCAAGATTTGGATTTTCTGCTCCTCCGCATCTCTGGCGGGGCCGGCTTTCATCGATCGGGTTTTTTTCTCCAGCAATGCCAGACGAAATGGAGCATCGGAGTTGGCGTAGACGTCCTTGAAAATGTCGTTCATGCCGAAAGCGAAGGTCATGAACAGGCCCTCCTTTGCCGACTTGGCCAGATTGGCATACCAGCCCAGGGCGTCGAGACTTTTACGCGGGCTGAACAGCACACCGGTCCCGGATGGCGGTCTGGTTGTGGCCGGCAGCGGCGAAATCTGTTCAACGGTGTCCTTCAACTCGGCGCTGGGTGGATCTTTCGACAGCGCTTCCCAGTAGTCATTGAAAAGAGCCGCGATTTCCGGTTCCTCGACAACGTGAGCAACGTTGGAGTGCCCGTAGATTCCTCCTTCCGAAAAGTTGGTGCCACCGGTCCATACCGCAATCGGATCGCCGTGCTCGAGCTTCACAATAAATTTGTTGTGGGATATGTAGGACTTCGGATGGGTTCGTTCGAATCTAACACCTTGGAGGTCCAGACCCGCCTCGGCGACCTTTTGCCGATTGCGATCTCTGGGGTTTTCCTTCCTGGCATCGTAAATGAACTTGATGTCTACGCCGGCATTGTGCATCTCTTTTACAACACCTAGAAACTCGTCATAGTTGAATTCATAGGCGGCTATCCTCAGGGAATGTGTTCCAGGGACGGCCGAGCGGAGAAATTCCTCCAAAGCCTCGTTCAGCCCGCGTGACAACCACTCGAAAGCCTTGCGGTTGATGACCTCCTGCGGCCGCCGGTCGCCGAAACGCCTCACGTACTCCTGTGATGCCGCGATTCCGCGATTGAAGTAGACATCCTGATCTCCGCCGGCCGGATCTTCGGTATCGATGTGAAAGGCGACCCTGGCGTGCTGCACGAGGTTGGCCGGCGTGCCTTTCAGTGCCCTGATCTCGTAGGTGTACTCGTGGCCCGGGTTAGCCGAGTAGTCGGCCCACTGAAAGCTCTGGATGGGGTGGTCGCGGGTTGAGTATATGGAACCCGGCGGGAAACCAGGATCGGTCTCATCAAAGGATTTCATGGCCCGCAAAAATCCGGCTTCCCGCTCGGTATGGTCGGTGCGGTGAATCGAGAAACCTAAAAGTCCGTTGCAGTCAGATTCGGGCAGGTGCATGCCGAACATTACTACGTAGGTTCCTGCAACGGCGTGAACTCTCAAGCCCGAACTGGTCCTGGTAACACGCATGGGCGACTCCTTTGCTTCCTTTCCTGTTTTGGATGATCGCAGCATAGTCGGGAGCGCGCGCCATCTGCGTCGTTAGGCGAGTTGCGCTCGGGTGTTGCGACGATCGACGGTGTGTTGGAAGAGCTTTGCATTCTCAAATGGCTGCAATTGGGCGTTTTTTAACAGAATAGATCGGCTACGGCCAGATGATACAGTTGATAAGCCCATGTCTAGAAGGATAGCCCGGCCACCGTTAGTACGACGTGATCGCCGGCATTGACGTCTATGCCTAGACTCGCGCAATCGAAAGATCCACCCTCCGAAACGGCAGAGGCGAATTGACCGGAGCTAAGGTTTGTGCATGTGATGATGCGGGCGGTTTGGTAGTCGATACCATTCGGTGTTGCAACGGGCTGACTGGACGTCGCAACGCCGCGAACAAGCATACGCACACGCTCACCTGTAGCGACGGTCAGACCCTCCGCATCGCAATCAATGTGCGTCTGCTTCTGCAGCGGCACTGTAACTAACTCGCCCGTGCTTGCGTTCATGCAACTCCCAACCTCGGCGGGCGAGAGATTGTTCGTCAATAGTTGAATTGAGGAGGTTCCAGCAAAAACCGTAACCGTCAGAAAATCGCCTTCGGCGGGCACGTCGAAGCTATCCGAAATCGAAATGAGTTGCTGGGGCGCAAAGGCCACCTCGAACACGCAAGAGTCACCTGGCGCAATCGTACTCCCGGAGCAGGGATCCGATGCTATCGAGAGCGGGCTGTCTAGTGGGTCCGCACTTGCGATCTGTCCTATGCTGAGTGGCGCCTGACCTGTGCTGTGAATGATGAACTCTATAGTGGAAACTCCGCCGGGGCGCGTCGGTGCCATAAAGTAATCGCCGTGGAAAGCAAGATAGCCCTCAAGCTCTATTCCCGGTCTCGGCGTAATCGGATTGCCAACGACAGTAACTTCAAAAGCAGGCGTCACAGGATCATTGGTGTTGATTTCGAACGAATCGGTAGAGGTTTCGAGCGCCGTGGGCGCGAAGAAGATTTGATAATAACAAATATCGTATGTGTCCAGTATCTGCCCCGCATAACATTCCCCAGGATCGACTAAAAACGGTGCCTCCAATGGATTGTCAATCGCCATTTCGCCAACCCTCAAAAGATCGCCACCGACGTTCGTGATAGTCACGATGATCGGTTCGCTGCCGCCTACTTGAACGTCGTAGATTTCAACCAACTGCCGGGTATCGATCGCCGGACTCAGGCCGCGTGCAACAACCTCGGCAGCAGCCACCTCCGATAAGCCGACGATGCCGTCTCGGTTGAAGTTGGGGGCGGCCTGGGCACACGCGGTTAGCGCGAGCATCAGGGCACAGGAGCGCACAACGTAAATTGGGTACATCTTTACAAGCCTTCTCCGCTAGGATTTACGCAGGTAGGGTGCGCTGATCATCGCATTCTCGGGGCGGGGTTGCCATTAACTGCGTACGACAAAATTAGGGGGCTATGGCGTTAGCTTGGATAATGAGTTTGGCGACTTCTATCTCATGCTCATTATCATGAGCTCGCACTCAATGTTTACCATCGAATTGATGGTTACGACGGTTCGATCGAGGCACGTTGCCGCATAGTTCTCGAAATAATAAATGAGGTAAGGCCTGCTGTTGGCCCCTTGCTTCCGGTCGGGATCGGGATTAACTCAACGGATCAACTGGAAGGTGGGTTGACAGAGATCGATGCATTGGAAGTCGTACACCTTCTCGATCAAACCTCGCGGGTTCAAGAGATGTCATTAAGCAGTTAGTGCTGTATCAAGTAGGAACTATCGATATGGTGGGTATGGCACGCGTATTTGCTCTCAATCCTCGGATTGCGGAGGTCTGGTTAACCGAAGGAGGGGGCTGACCGCCCGCTATGGGTTCCCGGCGCCGGCTCGCTCAGGTCGCCCGCGCGAATCCATCGTGTCGCCAACCATTTTTCGCCACGCTTAACCGGCGCGCCCGCGTGCCGGCTCATACGATCCGGCGCGCCGTGCGGCAGGCAGTTGTGGAACAGCAGCGCCGAGCCTTGTTGTGGTGCAATCGCCTGCCCGGTTTCGGTAAAAACGGTCTCACCCCCGGACGACACATCGCTGAGGTACAGCAAAATGGTGATCAGCCGCTGGCCGCCCCTCTCCAACGCCTTGGCTTGATGCGGTTTGGCAGGATCGAAAAAATCCACATGCGGGCGGTACTCATCGCCCGGCCCGTAACGCAGGATGGCCAGTGGCTCGCCATTGGCGACCGGAAGCATGGAAAAATCGGCCATCCGCCGCTCAATATTCCACACCACCACATCGCGTAGTGGCTCGATAAAGCTCATGCCACCGCTGCTGCGGCCGCCGGCGCTTTCCGGCTGGCCGGTCTCGCGACTGAGTACCTTGGAGGGGCGTAGAAACGGGCTGGCCGCCGCCACCAGATGCTGACACTCCTCCTCATCGGCCAGGCCATGAATAGCGCTGATACGTGGCGACCAACAAAACACCTCAGTGCTGGGGTGTGATGGGGGCAGCGCCAACTCATCATCCGCAGCCTCCGGCACCTTGGTGGGGTCGAACTGCGCTGCGTTGGTGGCCAGTTCTTCACCTAAGGCCTGGATCAGGCCGGCGAGTGCTTTCTCGGCGCCCGGATAACGGCCAGCCCGTTGCAGCCAGTACATGGCTTTGACCGGATCGCGCGCCAGCGTATGCCCGGACAGGTAGCGCCCGGCGAGCGCTGCGGCCGCTCTGGGATGACCGAGCGCAGCCGCCTGCATATACCACTGCGTGCCAACGCCCGGCAGCCGATGCCCGCCGATGCCGTGCTCCAGGCAATAGCCCAACTGGCACTGCGCCTGGGCGTGCCCGGTGGATGCCGCCTTCTCAAACCATCCCCGCCCGACAGCGGGGTCGCTGGACCCGCCGATGCCGCACACCACCATCTCGCCCAGACGATACATCGCCTCATCAAAGCCCGCCTCAGCGGCCAGGGCAAACAACTCGCGCGAGCGCTGAGCATCGTACGGCACATGCTGGCCACGCAGATGCATGTACGCCAGGGCTGAGTGGGCCGGCGCAAAGCCGGCCTCGCTGGCGCGCGCAAACCACTCATGCGCAGCGCCCGGGTCCGGGTAGCCCTGCTCCCCGGTGAGATACCACACGCCCAGGTTGTACTGGGCAGCAGGTTCGCCGCGCTGCGCATCGGCACGAATTTTCTCGAGATCTCCGGCCTCAGTACGCACGATGTCTCCGTCCTCGGTAAAATATTCCGTCACGCACTATACAGGCCGATATCCCCATGCACGCTCGTGAAGCTATTGTCAGCGCCGCGCAACTGTCCTCGCAACTGCGCGAGCGCCCCGCCTCGCGGGTGGTGATCGATACCCGGTTTTCTCTCGCCCAGCCCGATCTGGGCCGGCAGGAGTACCTAGCTGGTCACATCCCCGGTGCGCTGTACGCGCATCTGGATGAAGACCTGGCGGCCCTACCCGGCCCACACGACGGTCGGCACCCCTTGCCCGATCCGGCGCGGTTCGCCGCCCGGCTGGGCAGTTGGGGCATCGATCGCGCCACCCAGGTGGTGGTGTACGACCACGCAAGCGGTGCTATCGCCGCCCGGCTGTGGTGGCTGATGCGCTGGTTGGGGCATACCCGCGTCAGCGTGCTGGACGGCGGTTATGCGGCCTGGCAGGCCGGCGCTTACGCCACCGAGCAAGGCGAGGTGCCCATCGGTAAATCGACCGCTCGCGAATTCGCCGCCACCCCTGATCCGGACATGGTGATAGCGCTGGGCCCGCTGCGCACCGCTCTGGCCGATGGCGAGGTCGTCCTGTTAGATGCGCGGGCGCCACAGCGTTTTGCCGGCGAGGTAGAGCCGATTGATCCGGTTGCCGGGCATATCCCCGGCGCGACCAACTACCCGTTCGAGCGCAACCTGGGCCAGGACGGGCGCTGGCTTACAACCGCGCAACTGGCCGAGCGATACCGTCTACTGCTGGGCAGCACGCCAGCCCACAGGTGTGTGGCGATGTGCGGGTCGGGCGTGACCGCGTGCCACTTGTTGCTGGCGTTGGAGGTAGCCGGCCTGCCCGGCGCGCGCCTGTACCCGGGATCCTGGAGCGAATGGATTCGTGACCCTGCCCGCCCTGTCGGGCTCGGCGAGCGCCCCTGAGCATCGCACGGCGGCGGCAAATACGCGCTTACAAAATCGCCAATTCGGGCCGGGCAGGCTATAGTCAGGAGGTCGGGCTGGGCCAAACGTATAACTTTCGGGTGCCTTAAAACACCCACAACGGCCAGCGTGACAACAATAATCCAGCCCAGCGTTAAGCCGGGCATCCAGCGAATCCGATGCGCTCGACCAGCAACTGCAGGTCGAGCAAACAATGCCACCATGCCCGGTACAAGCGGGTATGGATGGCGCCTGAGCGTCATCGGGCCCGCATGCAAACCAGGAGGACCGCATGAGTTCCAGCAGATTCCTTACCACTGTAGCTGCCACGGCGATCACTATCGCCTGTGCTGCCAACAGCGCCATCGCCGCACCCGCAGCGGCCAGCGCCGAGATCGACCGTTACGTGCTTGACCAGTTGAAAAGTCAAGCCACGGCGGACGTATTTATCAAACTCAAATCCGACGCGCCGATGGCCGACCCGCTTGAAATGGCGCGCGGGCCACAACGGGCCAAAGATGCCTACGAGCGATTGAACGCGCACATGCGCGCTACCCAGGGCGAGCTGCGGGCGCTGTTGCAGGCTCGGGGCTACGACTACCAGGCCTTTTGGCTGAACAACTCCATCCTGGTGCGCGATGCCAGCCCGCGCCTGATTCGCGAGCTGTCACGACGCGAGGATGTGGCGTATCTGAAGGGCAACGCGCAGGTCGAGCTTCATCTTCCGCAGCAGGGCACTGAGGAACCGGTGCGCGGTGGCACCGTGGAGTGGAATATCGATCGGGTGAACGCACCGGCCGTCTGGGCCTTGGGCAATACTGGCCAGGGCGCCGTGGTCGCGAACATCGACACCGGCGTGCACTACACCCACGAGGCGGTGCTGGCGAACTACCGTGGAAACGACGGCGGTTCATTCACCCACGATTACAACTGGTTTGACCCGGCCGGCATTTTCCCCAACGCCCCTGGCGATAACAACGATCACGGCACCCACACGATGGGCACCATGGTGGGCGGTGACGGCGAAGGCCCGGCCAATAACGATATCGGCGTGGCGCCTGGCGCCAAGTGGATTGCTGCCAAAGGCTGCGAAAGCTCCTCTTGCAGCGACGCCAGTCTGATCGCGGCGGCGCAGTGGATTGCCTGCCCAACCCGCACCGATGGCTCTGATGCTGATTGCTCACAGGTACCCGACGTAGTGAACAACTCCTGGGGCGGCGGGGGCGGCGACCCCTGGTACACCAGCTTTGTGGTCGGCTGGCTGCAGGCCGGCATCGTGCCCGTATTTTCGGCAGGCAACAATGGCAGCGGCTGTAACTCACTGGGCTCACCGGGTGACTATCGCAACGTCATTGGTGTCGCCGGCAGCGACATCAACAATTCCAATTACGATTTCAGCTCGAAGGGCCCTGGCTCGTTCCGCCCGTTGAAGCCGGATCTCACCGCCCCTGGCGAAAACGTTCGCTCGTCGATCAACAACAACAACTCGGCGTACTCTTCGTTCTCCGGCACCTCGATGGCCGCACCGCACGTCGCGGCAACTATTGCCCTGATGATTACAGCGAATCCTTCTGCCACGCTGGGCACGCTGTTCAATGCCCTGCGCAACACCACCCAGCAGAACCTGCTGGCCCCGACCGGGCCAGACGCCTGCGGTGGTCGTAACTTTGATGAGTACCCGAACCTGATCTACGGTTGGGG
>CBDUQI010000151.1:0-14666 GCA_965369325.1 uncultured Gammaproteobacteria bacterium | reverse complement strand
AACGAGCACGACCTGGTGCTGGGCAATATCCTGGGCTCGAATATGTTTAACCTGCTGGCGGTCATCGGCGTCGCCACAGTCATTCGTCCCTCGCCGGTAGACCCCTCAGTGATGCACTTTCACTTCCCGGTTATGCTGATTCTGAGCCTGGCGCTGTTCGCAGTCGCCTACAATCTGCGCGGAGGACCCGGACGCATCACCCGGTTTGAAGGGACGATATTGCTAATGGCTTTTGCCGCCTATCATTTTCGCGTCTATCAAACCGCGCTTTAACTCGCCAACCAGAACCTGAACGATGGATGACAATCGTCTGATTGAACTTGCACGCGAGGTGCTCACTGTCGAGGCACGCGCCATCGAGGCGCTGATTCCGCGCCTGGGCAGCCCGTTCCTTAAAGCGACCCATGAGTGCCTGAATTGCCGGGGGCGCATTGTAGTGACCGGGATGGGTAAATCGGGCCATATCGGTGGCAAGATCGCCGCGACGCTTGCCAGCACCGGCAGCCCGGCCTTTTTTATGCACCCCGGCGAGGCCAGCCACGGCGACGTCGGCATGATTACCTCACAGGATGTGGTGATTGCGGTCTCCAACTCTGGCGAGACCGCCGAGGTTGTCACGCTGCTGCCGCTGCTCAAGCGCCGCGGTGCCCGTTTGATCGCGATGACGGGCAAGCGCCAGTCACAAATTGCCCGCAGCGCGGATGCGGTGCTGGACATCAGCGTCTCCGCCGAAGCCTGTCCGCTCAATCTCGCCCCTACCGCCAGCACCACGGCCACCCTGGCAATGGGTGATGCGCTGGCGTTGGCGCTGCTGGAAGCGCGTGGATTTACCGCCGAGGACTTCGCCCTGTCGCACCCGGCAGGCGCCCTCGGGCGACGACTGTTACTGCGGGTGGAGGATGTCATGCATGGCGGCGATGCGGTGCCCGTCGTCGATCACACCACCACCGTACGCGACGCCCTGGTGCAAATTGGTGAGAAAGGCCTGGGCATGACCGCCGTGGTCGATGAGAACCACAATGTGGTCGGCGTACTGACCGACGGCGACCTGCGCCGCGCACTGGATCAGCGACTGGACGTACACACCACGCCGGTCAGCACGGCCATGACGCATGCGCCAAAAACCATTGCACCGCAAGTGTTGGCCGCCCAGGCCGTGGCCATGATGGAGTCGCACAAGATTACCGCGTTGCTGGTGGTGGATGAGGATCAGCGCCTGATCGGCGCGCTGAACATCCACGATCTATTTCGCGCCGGCGTAGTGTAGGAGGCTAGGCGATGCCCACCAATCTGGTACAGCAGGCACAGGCCGTCAAGTTGGTGGTGTTCGATGTGGACGGCGTGTTCACCGACGGGCGCTTTTCCCTCACCGCAAGTGGCGAGGAAATCAAAACCTTCCACACGCGCGATGGCCTGGGCGTCAAACAACTGATGCGGGCCGGGCTACAAGTAGCAATTATCACCGGACGCAACGCCCCCGCCGTGGAGCATCGGATGAGCGACCTTGGGGTCGAACATGTGCTGCAGGGCATTAGTGATAAACGCGCCACCCTGACCCAGTTACGCCGGCAATTAGGCATCGATGACGGCTCGCACGCGGCGATGGGCGACGACTTGCCGGATCTGGCGATGTTCCACCATGCGGCGCTGCGCGTGGCGGTCGCCGACGCGCACCCCAGCCTGCGCAAACACGCCGACATCATTACAGATTTGCCGGGCGGCATGGGTGCCGTGCGGGAGTTTTCGGACTATCTGCTGGCGCTACGGGGGCAAAGCCCGCTGTCGAATCCCGCCGGTGCGCTCAACGCCGAGCACGGCTAAGTCATGAACTGGCAAACAATCGCTGGCATGGCACTTCTGATCGGCGCGGTGGCCGGCACCTGGCTGGTACGTCAGCCACCCGCACAAGCGCCCAGCCAGCAAGCCACTGAGCTCGCGCCCAATCCGGGGTACTATTTGCGTGACGGGCGCATGCTGGGGCTGGATGAGGAGGGGCGGCGGTTGTACGAATTGCGTGCCACGATGATCGAGCAGCAACCCGATCAACAGACAGTCTTGCTGGAGGAGCTTCAGATCGACTATACCGCCAACAATCAGGCACCTTGGACGATGCTGGCCGATCGCGGGTTAATCCCCGACTCGGGCGACACGATTGAACTGCGCGGCAACGTGCGCCTGCAGCGCCAGAGCACCCCCGGCGGCCGCAACAACCTGGCGATGCTGCGCACCGAAGCCTTGGATTTTTCCGCCCGCGAGCGCACCGCCTCCACCGACGCGCAAGTGCAGTTGCAGAGTAATGGGCACACCTTGCACGCCAAGGGCCTGATCGCCGACCTAGAGGCCGGGCAGGTGCGGCTGCGCTCGGCCGTCCGCGGGCGCTTCACACCATGATTCGGTCAGCCCAAGGCGTGGGTATCACCACTGCGCTGCTCGCGGCGCTCTGGTGGATGCTCGCCATCATGCCCGCGGCCGCTCAAAGCGAGCTTGAGATTAAGCTCGAAGCCGACGCTACCGAGATCGACCGTCAAAACGATCGGCTTATCTTCTACGACATCCACGTCAGCCAGGGGCCACTCAGCATTCGGGCCAAGCGCGCTGAGGGCGCCGGGCTGGAATTTAACGACAGCGACTGGGTGTTCGTTGGCGAAGTACAGATTGTGGATGTAGCTACCAAAATTGAAGCGGCGCGCGCCACCCTGCGCTTTGTCGGGCATCGGTTGCGGCGAGCGACGTTGACCGGCGAGCCGGTGAGCTTCGCGCATGAACAAGGCGGCGCCAACAATGAGCCCAGCGATGCTGCCGACAGCGCTCGACCGACCACCGTGGGTCGCGCCAATGAAATTATCTACGACTTCGATAAACAGCAATTGCGCCTCAGCGGCGATGCATGGTTGTCCGAAGGCACCAACAAGATCTCCAGCGGCAGCATTGTGTACGACATGGCCGAACAAACCGTGAGCGCAAACGGCAATGGCGAGAAGGACGACCGCGTACACATCATCATTACACCGCCCGCCGATGCGCTTGACTCGGCACGCGAGCAGGAGTTGCCCGGCGACATTGGGCAGTCCGACTGACATGCCTCTGCGCGCGCGGACATCTCGGCGGCCACACGCCCAACACTATGCCCACCTCCAAGGCGCCAGCAGCCAGGCCATCAACGCGTGAGCGAGCTTAAGGCCAACGGCCTGAGCAAGCGCTACCGCGCCCGCCAGGTGGTGAAAGACATCTCGCTGAGCGTTAGCAGCGGTGAGGTCGTTGGCCTGCTAGGCCCCAACGGGGCCGGCAAAACTACCGCATTTTACATGATTGTCGGGCTAGTCACGTGCGATTCCGGGCGTATCATGCTTGATGAAAAAGATCTCACGCGCCAGCCCATGCACCGCCGCGCCCGCCAGGGCGTCGGGTACCTACCGCAGGAAGCATCGGTGTTCCGTCGCCTCACGGTGGAGCAGAACATCATGGCGGTGCTGGAGACCCGGTCAAAGCTCACCAATCTGGCCAGAAAGCAGGCGCTGGAAGACCTGCTTGAGGAGTTGCATATTGGCCATGTGCGCACCAGTCTCGGGCTCTCGCTGTCCGGCGGTGAGCGGCGCCGAGTGGAAATTGCCAGAGCGCTGGCGGCGGCGCCGCGCTTTATGCTGCTGGACGAACCATTCGCCGGCGTTGACCCCATCTCGGTGCTGGATATCCAGCGCATCATCAGCCAGTTAACGGAACGCAACATTGGTGTGCTGATTACGGATCATAATGTGAGGGAAACACTGGGCATCTGCGGTCGGGCCTATATACTCAACGATGGAGAGGTAATAGCCGCCGGTTCGCCGCAGCAGATCCTGTCGGACCAGAAGGTCCGCGAAGTGTATCTGGGTGAGGACTTTCGGCTTTGATCAGACAAAGACCGATTGAACAATAACTTAACAAACATTCTCATCATTGCCGAAAGGACCCCTGGCATGTTCGCGAGCCCTATCGCAACACGCATTCAAGCGAGTTTTGGCCGCAGCACAATCTGCACGCGGCCCACCGCGCGACGGATCGCGCCATGATGAAGCCATCTCTGCAGCTGCGCCTGGGCCAACAGCTTACGATGACGCCACAGCTGCAGCAGGCCATTCGGCTGTTGCAACTGCCCATCACCGAGCTGCAGGCACAAATGCAGGAGGCGCTTGAGAGCAATGTCATGCTCGACCAGGTGGACGAGCGCCCCGAGGAAGCAGCGGGCCCGGAGGCAACGTTGGAGCGAAGCGCGGAGGGCGTTGGCGAGGAAAGCGCTGGCAACACCGCCTCCGAACCGGGCGAGCCGGTCGACACCAGCGAGATTCTGGCCGGCAGCGGCACCGGCGAGGAGACCTGGCGCGATCCGGCCTTTGCCGGCACCGGCGAGAGTAACTGGCAGGGCGATGACCGCACCCAGGACTACGCAGATCTGTCCGGCACCACGCTGCGCGAGCATCTGTTGTGGCAGTTGCGTATGGAGAGCCTTACCGGCGAAGAATTCCTGATCGGCCAGGCCATCATTGATGCCACCAGCGATGACGGCTACTTAAGTGAGTCTCTGGACAGCCTGCTGGCCAACCTGAATGTCGACATTGACATGGATCGGGTAGAGGCCATCTTACGGCTGGTTCAGACCTTCGACCCGCTGGGCGTGGCCGCACGCGATCTGAATGAGTGCCTGGCGTTACAACTGGCGCCGCTGGCCCCAGACACGCCCGGGCTGACGCTGGCTCGGGCCATTGTAAAAGAAGAACTCGAGTTGCTGGCCAACCAGCAGTTTTCTGCCTTACGCCGGCGTTTGCGCGCCACGGAGGAAGAACTGGACCAAGCAGTGGCGCTGGTACGCTCCCTACAACCGCGCCCGGGCGCAGCCATTGCGCCGCCCAACAACGAGTACATCGTGCCCGACGTGTTTGTGCGCAAACACGGCGATCGTTGGCTGGTAGACGTCAACCCCGGCGCGATGCCACGGGTGGCGGTTAATCAAGCTTATGCCAGCGTGCTGGGGCGCGGCAGTGATCACACGGTGCTGCGCGCGCAGCTGCAGGAAGCCCGTTGGCTGGTGCGCAGCCTGGAAATTCGCAACGACACGCTGCTGCGTGTCGCCACCAGCATTGTTGACCGGCAACGGGAATTCCTTGATCAGGGCGATATGGCGATGAAGCCAATGGTGTTGCGCGATGTCGCCGAGGAACTGGGCATGCACGAATCCACCATCTCCCGCGTCACCACCAACAAATACATGCACACTCCGCGTGGCATTTTTGAGTTCCGACACTTCTTCTCAAGCCAGGTAGGGCAAGAGGGCGCCGAGCATTCCTCCACCGCAATCCGCGCAATGATTCGCAAAATGATCGCGCATGAGAATCCTAAAAAACCCCTTAGCGATAACAAAATCGCTCAGATGCTGATAGAGGACGGCATCAAAGTCGCCCGCCGGACGGTTGCCAAGTACCGCGAAGCGCTGACTATCCCCTCCTCCAGCGAACGCAAGCGCATCGCGCCACGCTGAAGCAACCATCCATCCGGACGCAGAACCGTTTTGGTCACCTCAGCACCCACAGTTCACCCTCGGCGGGCCATGACACACCTGCGCGCTGAACATAATATTGACATCGGTCAAAAAACACCGAAATTCGATGCTGTTTGCATGCACAGCAGATTGGCGGCGCGGCGATTCTGTGCTGTCATTACATTTGACGGGCGGGGCCGCGTTGCGGTGACCGCTATTTGGCGCCGCCAATGGGCACTGCAGCCACTGCGGCTACTACCAGGAGAGCTACTATGCAGCTGAAAGTTACTGGGCATCATCTAGACGTGACACCGGCACTACGCCAATACGCATCAACGAAGATGCAGCGGATAGAGCGTCACTGCGACCAACTTGTTGATGCACATATAATTTTCACTGTAGAGAAACTGCGCCACAAAGCCGAAGCCACGCTGGGTGTCAGCGGCGGGCAAATTTATGCGGACGCGGTGGAGGACGACATGTATGCGGCGATCGACATCTTGATGGACCGTCTGGACCGGCAAGTGAAAAAGCACAAAGAAAAATCCACCGACCACCACGCCAAACGGGCACAGAAGACAGCGTTTCCCGCTGAATAGAGAACACACTTATGGGCATCAACGAGTTGCTCGAGCCAGGCTGCGTTGTCTCCAATGTGGAGGCACGCAGCAAAAAGCACACGCTGGAGATACTCAGCGAGCTACTGGCGGGCGGCGATCACGATATCTTGGCGGGAGAAATCTTCGACAGCCTGGTGCGACGAGAACGACTCGGCAGCACCGGGCTGGGCGAAGGTGTCGCGATCCCGCATGGGCGAATCGAGAATCTCAAAGCCTCGGTGGGCGCCTTCCTCAAACTGTCAGAGCCAATCGATTTTGACGCACCCGATAACGCGCCGGTGGATTTGGTCTTTGCCATTTTGGTTCCAAGCGACGCGTGCGATGAACATCTGCATACGCTCTCAGCTATCGCCCAGCGATTCCGCGAAGATAATTTTGCCGCGCAGCTACGCGAGGTGAGCTCTAGCCGCGAGTTGCATGAGCGCCTGGTCAGCGAGCCGCCGCCCGTGCTCGAGATACCCGCACGCAACGGTGAGGCCAGCCATCATTTGGCCAACGGCCATTTGGCGCAGCCGCGCGCGGGCGATCCTGCAAGCGCAGACGCCGAGACGCGACCGCCCGACGCCACCGACGATCAACAGCAGCCGGGGGAACCCCGCTGATGTCACTTGGCCGCATCTGCGGCAAGGCCAGTCAGACATCGCTGTCCGCCGAGGGGGCGATGTGCGATTAACCATCATCAGCGGCCTGGCCGGCTCCGGCAAGAGCGTTGCCTTGCATATGCTAGAGGATCTTGGGTACTACTGCGTCGACAACCTGCCAGCATCACTGCTAGGCAATCTAGTGGAACACACCTTCGAGCGCGGCGGCGACATCTACCAGCGCACCGCCATCGGCATTGACGCACGCAACGAGCCGCAGGACATCGAAACGGTGCCGGTGCTGGTGCACGAGCTGCGCGAACGCGGGGTCGACTGCGATATTGTCTTTCTCACCGCCAGCGACGAAACCCTACTCAAACGCTACAGCGAAACACGCCGCAAACACCCGCTCAGCCGCAACGATCTTAGCTTGAGCGCTGCCATCGAGGAAGACCGTGCACTGCTCGCGCCGATTACCGACGCTGCCGATCTGACCATCGACACCACATCCAGCAACGTCCACCAATTGCGCGACATGATTCGCTCGCGGGTGGATCGCGGCAGCGATATCAACATGTCTGTACTGTTTGAGTCCTTCGCATTTCGCGGCGGCGTCCCGGCAGATGCCGACTTTGTTTTTGATGTGCGGGTGCTGCCCAACCCCTATTGGCACCAGGAACTGCGCAGCCTCACCGGACTGGACCAGCCCATCGTGGAATTTTTGCGCAGCCAACCCACGGTGGACCGCATGAGCCATGATCTCACCAGCTTTCTAGAGCACTGGATAGATGAGTTTGAGCGCACTAACCGCAGCTATCTGACCGTTGCCGTCGGTTGCACCGGCGGGCGTCACCGCTCTGTCTACATGGTGGAGACACTTGCGCAACACTTCCGCCAACGGTATACAAGTGTGTTAACGCAGCACTTGCAATTGCCCGGCTGGTCCGGCCTCAGCGATTCGCCCACCAACACAGGTGAACCTGAATAGCGCCACAACCTGCTGGCCGCGCGTTGCATTGCATCTTGCTGGGCATTTGCTCAGCCCTCTCGGGCCCACCCTGCCGAGGCCCCATAGCATAAGGCGCAGCGCGCTGGCGCTTGCGAACCACTGATTGACCGAACGCGAAGTCACCATCATCGACCCTAAGGGCATTCACGCCCGGCCTGCGGCACAATTAGTCGCAGCCGCCGGACGGTTCGAAAGCGCAATCACCCTGGCCCATGGTGATCAACTGGTCAGCGCGCGTAGCATCCTCGGCATCATGATTCTGGCCTTGCGCGCAGGCACCACGCTGAGAGTCATCGCCGATGGCCCAGATGAGCACGCCGCGGCCGACGCGCTCGCGCAACTGCTGCGCCAGCCCCACATCGTATGAGCAGGCAACCCATATGTCGGTAATGCTGTGCGGGATTGGCGTGTCGCGCGGCATCGTGATGGCCAGCGCGCATCTAGCGCAGGAGATTCGCCCGAAAGTACTCAAGCGCCAGGTACCACTCAGCCGTCGCGAAGCGGAGCAGACACGATTCCGCAAAGCGCGGGATCGCACCGTGCGCGACCTGGAGCGCATTACCTCTCGCGCGCTGCAGGGGTTGCCACAACAGATCGGCGCAGTGCTGGACAGCCACATGCTCATGCTGCGCGACCCCGCCTTTGTAAGCCCTGTGCTCGAGCTCATCGAGCAACATGCCTATACCGCCGAATGGGCCGTGAACCAGCATCGCGAAACGCTGCTGGAGGCTTTCGCGCAGATCGAGGATGACTACCTGCGCGAGCGACGAGTGGACGTAGACGATGCCATTACCCGCCTACTGCGCAACCTCACCCGGCGCCGGCGTCCGGCACCAAAACCAAACCAAGACAAGGGCTACATACTAGTCACATCGAATATCGCGCCGGCCGATTTACTGCTGCACCAGCACGACGGCATGCTGGGTGTGGTATCCGAACGCGGCGGCCCACTCTCGCACGCCACCATCATCGCGCGCAGCCTCGGTATTCCCGCTATTGCAGGCGTCACCTCGGCCAGTACCTTGCTGGCCGAAGACGACACCTTAATCCTGGATGGCAGCACCGGCATGGTGCTGGCCCAGCCGGACGAGCGCTCGCTGCGGGTCATGCGCAGCACCCAGCGCAGTCAGCGACGTGACCGACGGCGCCTGAAGGAAGTCGCCGAAGCGCCCTCGATCACCCGCGACGGCGTGGCTGCGCAGTTGCTAGCCAACGTGGAGATTGCGGCTGACCTCACAGAAGCCAAACGGGTAAAAGCGGCTGGAGTCGGGTTGTTCCGCACCGAGCCGATGTACATGAACCGCGACGATCTGCCAAGCGAGCAGGAGCACACCAACCGTTATCGCACACTGCTCAGGAAACTGCCGGACGCGCCGGTGCACATCCGCACGATGGACTCCTGGGCCAGCCCATTGACGCCGGCGCTGGCCGGCCAAGTCGCGGCCTCCGAGCAGCCAGCGCTGGGGTTGCGCGGTATCCGTTTGTGCCTGCGCCATCCGGAAATATTCAAACCTCAGATTCGCGGCCTGTTGCGCGCCGCCGTACATGGGCAACTGCGCATTTTGCTGCCGATGATTTCCTCCACAGCGGAACTGGCAGAAGCCCTGTCGATTATCGAGCAATGCAAGCGCGAGCTGGCGATTGAGGGGCGCAACTACAATCCTCAGGTGCCGGTCGGGTTGATGGTGGAGGTGCCCGCCACCGCGTTGGGGGCCAGCGCGTTTGCGCGGCAGGTGGATTTCATGTCCATCGGCACCAACGATCTTACTCAGTACACCCTGGCGATCGATCGTAGCGATGAGACCGTGCAGGAGTTTTACGATCCGTTGAACCCCTCCGTTCTGCGTCTGATCGATCTCACCATTAAGGCTTGTGCGAAGGCCGAAATCCCCGTGTCGTTATGCGGCGAAATGGCGGGTGACGCCCGCTACACGCGATTGCTGCTGGGCTTGGGGCTCACCTCGTTCAGCATGACACCGTCCAACATGCTAGAGGTCAAACAGGCCATTCGCGGGGCGGATATCAGCCAGATTCGCGCGCGCGCACGCCGATTGCTGCAAAGCGAGTCTACCCAGCATTCCGCCCGGCTGCTGGAGCGACTGAACGGGGATTGAGAGGCGTTACGCCTACGTCTTTTTTTACGCCGCGACTGGCACCCGGGACATGGACGCGATCAGGCCGCGCGTTTACACTGCTTGCGCCGCCCGCTAGACGGCGTGCTTGCGCGCGCACGCCACCGCACCGGCACCACTTTGCAGCAACGGCGAGTTCGCAATGGCCTCAGCAGCACCACGAAAACCCAGTCGATTACAGGTCGTTCGTGATGATCTGGAGAGCGGGCGCTTGTGGTCAGTCCGGCGCATGCTGCAATCACTGTCGCCGGCCGAGACGGCGCGGCTGCTGGGATCGTTGCCGCCGGGCGAGCGCAATCTGGTCTGGCAGACTGTCGATCCGGACGATGAGGGCGACATTCTTGTCCATCTTGCCGATGAGGTTCGCAGCAAGCTGATCGGCGTGACCGAAGCGGATGAGCTGGTCGCCGCCGCTGACGGCATGGACATTGACGATCTGGCGGACCTGATC
Organism: uncultured Gammaproteobacteria bacterium; assembly: GCA_965369325.1. Taxonomy (GTDB): domain Bacteria; phylum Pseudomonadota; class Gammaproteobacteria; order Steroidobacterales; family JBCBZW01; genus CBDUQI01. Next base: position 4,361 of record CBDUQI010000151.1, on the reverse strand, counting down.
GGGGATTTGCCAGAGGCTGTGACGCAGCGCCTTCTGCAATCGATGGACGAGCAGGACCGCGAGCGCCTGCGGCGCGTATTGAGCTACCCAGAGGACTCTGCCGGCGGATTGATGAACGTCGACACGGTCACGGTGCGCCCGGATGTCACCCTGGATGTGCTGAGGCGTTATTTGCGCATGCACGGCAATGTACCCGATGCCACCGACAGCCTGTTCGTGGTGAATCGCTTTGGCAAGTATCTGGGCATCCTGTATGTGACCCGAATCCTGACGAATGCGGATGATGTCACCGTGGGCGAGGTGATGGAGACCGAACACGGCGGCATTCATGCGGACACCCACGCCGAGGAGGTCGCGCGCCTGTTTGCCAACCTAGATCTGGTTTCCGCTGCCGTCATTGATGAGAAAGGACAATTGCTCGGGCGAATCACCATCGATGACGTGGTAGACGTGATTTCCGATCAGGCCGAGCACTCGATGATGAGCATGGCAGGCCTGGATGAGGAAGATGACATTTTCGCGCCAGTCATCACCAGCGCACTGCGTCGTGCGGTATGGCTGGGGGTGAACCTCGCCACGGCGTTTATTGCCGCGAGCGTGGTCGGATTGTTCGAGGCCACGATAGAGCAGGTGGTCGCGCTGGCGGTGCTCATGCCGGTGGTCGCCAGCATGGGCGGAATCGCGGGCAGCCAGACGCTTACACTGATCATTCGCGGGCTGGCTATGGGCCAGGTGGAAGCCTCCAACTCACGCTTTTTCCTCACCAAGGAAGCCGCCGTTGGGGTGTTGAACGGCATCGGCTGGGCGCTCGTTGTTGCCGCCATTGCCATGTTCTGGTTTGATTCCTGGCGTCTCGGCGCCATCATCGCGGCGGCCATCATGATCAATCTGATTGTGGCGGGTGTCTCCGGCGTGGCCATCCCCTTGCTACTCAAGCGCATGGGAATCGACCCGGCGTTGGCAGGCAGCGTGGTGCTCACAACCATCACCGATGTAGTGGGGTTTCTGTCTTTCCTCGGACTGGGTGCGCTGTTCTTGGTGTGAGCGCATAGCGGCCGTCGGTTTTGACCCGCCACTAACGCCACGTTAAGGTGTGCGCCAATGTTGGCACGCCGCGCAAAGATGCCCCGCATTGCCTCCAGTGTCACGCAGATTCCACCCATTTTAGGAGAACCTCTATGAGCATCCAGGTTGGCGACAACATTCCGGCTGGCACTCTCGCACACATGACCAGTGACGGCATCGCCCAGATCAGCTCTGAGGAGCTGTGCAGTGGCAAAAAAGTCGTGCTGTTTTCGGTACCTGGCGCCTTCACGCCCACCTGTTCGGCCCAGCACCTGCCAGGGTTCGCCGAGCACCACAGCGCGTTCGCCGCCAAGGGCGTCGACACCGTCGCCTGTCTGGCCGTGAATGACGCCTTCGTCATGGGCGCCTGGGGCCAGGCGCAAAATGTACCTGAAGGGCTGCTGATGCTGGCCGACGGCAATGGCACCTTTACCGAGTCGCTGGGATTGTCGCTGGACGCCACCGGCTTCGGTATGGGCCATCGCGGTCAGCGCTTTGCCCTGGTGGTGGATGACGGCAAAGTCACTCACGTGGCGGTCGAGGCCCCGGGCGAATTCAAAGTGAGCGCCGCTGAGGCGGTTTTAGCTGCGCTGTAATGTCCGCCTGTCGTTCGGGCGCCGTCTATCCTGGTGCCCGAAACGATTGCAAACGGACAAACAAACCACGCAAGGCGCTAAAGATAAATCTGGTCCGCGTCGCCTGGCGGCTGCGAATCGAACAAAAACGCCTCAAGCCCCGCCCGGCGGGCCATCGCATCGGCGTAGCCCATATCCACCAGCTCGCCGCAGTAGTGTGAGTCGAACAACAGAAAGCTCTTTAACACGGCGCCCCCACCAATGGCTCTGAGCATCGCCTTTACCGCGCGCGGAAAGCGGTTTGCGTGACGCTGGGCGATGGCCGTCACGCTTTCACTCGGCACGATCAACCGTGCGGTAATACGCCTGAACGGCACACCGTCCAGATTCGCGATCGCCTCCCCGCCGGCCTGCTCCACAATGCGGTTCAGGCGAGCCAGGCGCTCGATATCTGACTGCAGACCATCCTGAAACAACGCATCCAGCATGTAACCGGCGATGTAGCCAAACGACGGGCGCTCGTGCGCGCCCTCCGGTGGCTCGCGCGGATCGCGCACACCAATCACCAACAGGCGCTCGGCACCCATGTGGATTGCCGGACTGAGCGGCGCCCCTTCCCGCACCGCGCCGTCACCAAAATACTCGCCGCCAATATTCACGGCCGGAAAAATAAACGGCACCGCCACCGAGCCCATCAGGTGCTCCAGCCGCAGCGCCTCCTCGCGCCCCTGGCGACGACGCCGGCTCCACGGGGCGACCGGCTCGCGACTCTGATAAAACGAGACCGCACGCCCGCCACTGTAGCCCGCCGCGGTCACCGCCACCGCCTGAAGCACATCTGCCCGAATCGCCTGATCAATCCGGGCCATCCTGATATGTGCCTCCAGCAACGCGCGCAGCGGCTCGTTATCCAGCAATGAGCGGGCTTTGCCCTGCCCCAGCGTGCCCCGGCTTAACGCCACCAGCCAGTGCCAGGCGTTGCTGAGCACTGTTCGGGTATCGCAGCGAAACACCTTGTCGACCGCGAAGTTACGCCATACGCCCTGCAAACGCTCAATTGCCTGCTCAAAGTTCATCGCGTTGCTGGCCAGCGAGGCGGCGTTAATCGCTCCGGCCGAGGTACCGGTAATAATCCGGAAGGGAATCTGGGGAGCTTCGCCCGGCGCCGTGCGCTCGCGCGTAATCTGCAAAATGGCTTGCAGCACGCCTACCTGGTAAGCCGCGCGAGCGCCGCCTCCGGGCAGCACCAGAGCCAGCGGAGTTTTAGGTGTCTTATGCGACATACAAGTCCGGTCCCCCAGCAAGTTGCCTTGAACGCGACCAGAAACCTCTGACCTGCGCAGGTCTGCCCGAGTCTGGCTTAGCCGGCCTCTCCAGGGCAGTGCCCATGATAAGTCAAAACTTGTCGCGACATGCTTGGCGTCTGGGCCAATCCGGATCGCACGGGTACAATGATCGCCAGCGATGCGCGGGCACCACATTCACGTTGCGGCCCTGCGCGCCCCCACTCAAGGAGAGACCCCGACCATGCGCTTGCTTCAACTGAAACGTTCACTTTACCTGCCCCTGATCGCGCTCGGGCTGATCGGCCTCGCCACTGGCGCGCAGGCAGGCGGCCCTGGCACCCAGGCACCGGGCTTCAAGCTGCAGGATCAAAACGGCGACTGGCACGCGCTTGAAGATTACCAAGACCAATGGCTGGTGCTGTACTTCTACCCCAAAGACGACACCCCGGGCTGTACCACCGAGGCATGTAATTTTCGTGACGATATTTTCAAGTTCCGCAAAATGGGCGTCACCCTATTGGGGGTAAGCCTGGACGATGTGGAGTCGCACAAAGAGTTCGCCGATAAATACGAGCTACCATTCTCACTGTTGTCCGACGCGCAGGCCGATATGGCCAAGGCCTATGGCGTGCTAAAAAAGATGGGGCCGTTCAAGATGGCCAGCCGGCAGACCTTCCTGATCTCGCCCGACGGGCTGATAGCACGTCGCTACAGCAAGGTGGACCCTGATGTGCATTCCAGCCAGGTGTTGGATGATCTGAAATCGCTGATCGCCACCAGCGACAGCTAGCCGCAGCGAGCGCAGGGCACGATCAGGTGGCCGCGCGGTGATCGGGCACCGACGTCCTACGCGGGCGTCGGCGATTTGGATTCGCGCAGCGCTCGCATGCCGCGATCCAACCCATCCAGCGTCAGCGGATACATGCGCTGCTGCATCAGCTCGCGCGCCATCCCGATTGAGGGCACATAGTCCCAGCCCTGCTCAGGCTCGGGGTTCAACCAGATGCTGTGCGCAAAGGTATTGAGCAGGCGTGTGATCCACACGGCGCCGGACTCCTCGTTCCAGTGCTCGATGCTACCGCCCGGCTGGGCAATCTCATACGGGCTCATGGTGGCATCACCGACAAAAATCACTTTGTAATCGCGTGAGAATTTACGCATCACCTCAATGGTGGGCGTAAATTGCGAGTGCCGACGCAGATTGTCTTTCCACACCCGTTCGTACAAAAAATTATGGAAGTAGAAATACTCTAGGTGCTTGAACTCCATGCGGGCAGCGCTGAACAACTCCTCACAGGTACGCACGTACGCATCCATTGAGCCCCCCACATCCAGAAACAATAAGACCTTAATGGCATTACGCCGCTCCGGCACCATCTTGATGTCCAGCAGGCCGCCGTTGCGGGCAGTGCTGTAGATGGTATCGTCCATATCC
>CBDUQI010000150.1:0-14808 GCA_965369325.1 uncultured Gammaproteobacteria bacterium | reverse complement strand
CGCTGGCAAAGTGCTGGCCGTAAGGCTGGCGGATCTGGAGGGCCCAAGTCTGGTGCTGGCAAATGTTTGCGAGATGCGTTAGCTACACACGGAGTATCCCCGGCCAGTAACCGCAGGCGCTCAAGTTTTTTTCTGCACCACGTGGTTCGCTGGCACCGCCAGTTCCCGTAGCAGGTAGCTCACCAGCGTTTGGGGGTAGGGTTGTTGTGCCAGCGCCTCGTCCATGCAACCCAACCATTGATCGCGCTCTGCTTCGGTAATCGGCAGATGTGCATGTACGGCCGGAATGCTGATCGGCCCGTATGCCTGCTGATACAAACGTGGCCCGCCCATCCAGCCGCACAGAAAGCGCGCCAGCTTATCGCGCGAGAGCTGGTTGTCGGCGGGATGCCATTGATGGATGCGCGTGTACTCCGGCTTGGTTGACATGATGTCGTAGAAGCTGTCCACCAGCGCCCGAATGCCGGCTTCGCCGCCAGCGGCCTGAAAGGTTGCATCTAGATCGCCGTAGGGCATGGTCGGGACTCTCGTGAAGATAGTGACGCTGATCGGGCGAGCAGGACACCGGAGTATCGAGCACCTGGGCGCATCGGTCAATCACGTTGCAGGTCCGCATGCACCGGGATCCTTCAACAACGTCTACAATAACGGGTATGTGGAAGATGAATATTCGCCGGCCGATGCGCCTGGTGCTGCTGGCTGCTCTGTCGTTGGCAGCAAACGGGGCAGCATTTTCTCAGCAAGCACACTACGAATTGTTGGTGGATCCAGAGGATGCCGGGCGGAGCATCGAGATGTTGTGGCGCGCCCCGGCGCAAGGGGAAGGGCCGTGGCCCGCGATCTTATTCGTGCACGGCTATCAGGAGCCCGACGAAGGCAGCGACGAGCGCCCTGGCGCGCGCGCGATGTTAGTCACGCCTGCGCCCTATCCGTTATTCGATCTTTTTCAACGCAAGGGGTTTCTGGTCGCTGCGGTATCGCAGGCGGGTTACGGTGGCACAGATGGGCCGATGGACTTTTGCGGGCCGTTGAGCCAGCGAGCCATCACCACCGCCGTCGCCGCGTTGCGCGAGCACGCCGCGACGCGCAGCGATCAGGTGTTTTTGCACGGGCGCAGCCGCGGGGCGGTTGCCTCAAGTATGGCGGCCACGCGGTCACCGGGACTCGCTGGCGTGATCCTGGAAAGCGGGATATACGATCTGAGGATGGCGTATGAAGGGCTCAAGAGCGAAGGGGTGGAGCCCTATCTCTCCATCGCCGCCAATATCGAGCGAGAGGCTGGTACGACGGACCAGGCATTCGCAGACCGCTCGCTGCTGCTCAGCGATCGAAATATCTCGGCCCCTGTCCTGCTGCTTCATGGCACCGACGACCAGAGCACGCCTGTCGGCCACGCTGATCGGCTTTACCGGCATCTGCTGGAGCGAGGTAACGAAGTGCGTCTGGTGCGGTTCCCTGGCGCGGGTCATCAAGTGCCCGTGGCCGGCACGGCGCCGGAGATAGAAGCCTTCCTGGCGTGGGCATCTCGGCCGCAGGAGTAGTTCGCTAACCGTCCCGACGACAAACAACTTGTTGGGTACCGCGAATTCCTTGCAGTCGCTTATAATGCTCGGGTTAGCTACAGCCGGAGTGGCACCAATGACAATGCGCTTTCTCGCAGCTGTGATGGCGTTGAGTTTCGCGAGCGGCGGCGCTGCGCAGACCTGTGAGCCGACTGCAGGGCGTCATACCGTTGCTATTCCGGTGTCATCAGGTGGCACCACAGAGCGCCTAGGCGGGCCGCATGGGTTTGCCGAGATCTACGGCGAGCATGAGTATGTGCAACCTTTGGAGAACGGTTGGGTGTTTGCGCTACGGCGCCGGCCCGACGGATGGCAAATCGGACTATACGAACATGGCGCCCTGGGCGATGCCGTGGATCTTACCTCGATCACCCCGCCGCACCATGGGCCCGCCAATCCGCGAGAATTGCTGGGCTGGCATTTTCGCAATGCGAACAACACTGGGCCCAACCAGGGTGAGGTGAACGCACCGGGGGCACTACGCCTGTTCATGTTTTCGCCCGCGTTGGTTGGCACCGGCGGTTTCAAGCCTTCCATTGATCCAGGTGAGCCTCGCCTGACCCCGCCGGATCCGGCGGACGGTCGTGGATGGTTGCAGGTGCACGAGCAGGGTTTAACCCAGTTGAACCCCGGGCAACGCGCACGCATGAACTATCTGAAGTTCCAGGCGTGCCTCTCCTGGCCCATCACTCCTATCGATGCGCTAGCACTTCAGCGACAGGAAATCGCAACCGAACGGCGCCAGCGCGCGCTCGATGATGCGAGTCCGAACTACGCCAGCGAAGAGGTGGAAACGCTGGGCAGTTGTGGGCTGGACCTCAGTCGGTTTGAGATGAAATCCTCGATACTGCCGCGCTTGTTGGCTGGCGACCTGGATGGGGATGGTGCCTTTGATGAGGTCTTTCAGGTGCAGCGCAAGCGTGATGGCAAACATGCATTGGCGCTTTGTCGGGCCGGTACCTGGCTCCACTTACTTGGCCTGGGCGCTGAACAAGAGCGGGATCAGGAGATCCGGTTTATGGTTGACCGGCTGGAAGCCTGGCAACTGCTGGATGCGGGCCATGGCCGGCTCGGCTACGTTGGGGAGCCGCCATGGCCGGCGGCCGACGGCGACGTGCTGGTGCTGGAGCGGGTTGAGAAGGCCAAATTGCTGATCTACTGGCATGCCGGGCAATTGCATACCCAGTATGCGTACCGATACGTAGAGCCGTAAGCCTGCCGGGCGGCGCCCGCTCAACGCAGTGCAGATGAGCATTATGTTGCCTTGACTTCGCCTGCTAGGTGCACGCACTCCTGCGACCGCACCATCTTCGGTCACGCGTACAAATCGCCGATGACCGCTCGCCCGAGTGGGTTACCGTTTTGACCGAATACGATATGCCGCGGGCTTGAGACGCAGGTCACACGCCGTTAGCCCGCGGTGACGTTAAGGTCTGCGCGTTCCCGTGTACTCGGCAGCGCTTCGGCCCGCCGATTGCCCGGGTTGGGCCGGCATGCAGTCGGCCTGGATAACCAACGGAAGTGGTATGAACAAGGACGTTCGTTCCGGACTGATTCGAGTTGTGGTTTGCACGCTGGCGGCCCTGGTGGCGGGCTGCGGTGGCGGCTCTGAGGATGGGGGCGATGCGCCCTCGAGCATTCAACCGATTGGCAGCGATACCCCGCCGCCTGCCGATCCTCCGCCCGACAATACCGACACGACACCACCGCCTCCAGCCGATGACTCTCCGCCAGCGGACGACCCGCCGGCTGAAGAGGACGATCCGCCCAGTGACGGCAGCGCTGGCGGCGGCCCAATGGAGGATCTGGAAGGCCTTCCACCCGGCACGCTCTCGCTGGTGCACTGGAAAGAAGACCGCGCCAACAACGACTTCTTCGACTCCAAGCTCTCGCTGCCGTTCGCCAATCGCGGTGGCGATTGGCGTGACGCCTTCGAACAGCCCAATGGTGATGCGCCTTTTGCGATGCAGGAGATCACTACCAGCGGGTACTGGCAGGAGGTGGATGTCAGCGACTTGGTGTGGCTGTGGGTGAACGGTGAGCATATTAACAAGGGTTTTTTGCTGAAACAGTTCGGCGGACGGGGCACTAAAATTGCCTCCAAGGAGTCTGCCAATCCGCCGCGTCTGGTGATGCAGTTGCTGGACGGTAGTGATCTGAGTTTCGAGGTGCTGTCTGACACCTTTGTGGATACGAATGAGACCGGAGCGCGCGGGGATAAAGACTTTGTGGATATTAGCGGATCGCGCAACGGATTCTTGCGATTTGCCATCAGCGAGATCGATCCAGCCCAGTTTCACAGCGCGCGACTGCAGCTGTACATCACCAGTAAGAGCGGCACCGACGGCGGCTTTGAAGTGTATCGTTGCTCGCAAGGGGGCAACACATCTCAGCCCGATCTCGGCGCGCCACTGGTTGGTCTGGCCGCCGGCTACGCCAATGATGTGAACATTGCGGCGCACCCGGATGTGGTTCATTCTGAGAAATTCGAAACCGATGACTGGGTGGATCACTTTGAGAAGAATGGCCACCAACGCTTTGTCATGATCGAGGGGCGCAACGCGCTGGTCAGCAGCGATACACCCAACCAGTTTGTGCCCCTGGATGGGCAGGCGCTCAAAGCGACTATCGCACAAGGCACACACGATGGCATCAGTGCCTTTTACAACTTTGAAAATCGTATCGGCTACCAGCCGGAGGAAGTGTACTTCCGTTACTATCTGCGCTTTGGCGATACCTGGGACTCGACTTACAACGGGAAACTCCCTGGCATCGCTCACAAAGGATTTGATGGCGAGGGGGTGCCCAGCGCCAACGGTCAGTCACCCTCTTACGGTGAAAATACCTGGTCGGCACGTGGTCTGTTTGAGCCGCCAGAACTGGAAGACCTGGGCCCGCGGATGCCAATCGGTTTTTACACTTACCACACCGATCAGGCGCTGCCGAGTGGTGAACATTTTGTCTGGTCTAATAACTACCAGGGCTTTCTTGAGAAGAACCGCTGGTACAGCGTCGAGCAGTACATCAAGATGAACACGCCCGGTAATGACGATGGCATCATGCGTGCGTGGATTGATGGCCAATTGGCGTACGAAAACGTCGAGATCAATCTGACCAATAACCCAGATTTTAAGATTCGCCATGTATGGCTGAACCTGTATCACGGTGGTTTCGGCCCCGGTGAGTTTCAGGCGCCGGCCGACATCTCTATTTTTATAGACAACCTGGTGATCGCCAAGTCTTACATCGGCCCTGCGAGCATGGAGTAGGTGCATATGCATTGTGCCCGCCGATTCGGCGCGGGCACAATGCACGGCCGCATCGGTTAGTGCCCCCCGCGAGCACGTGTTATCGTGCTCGGCGAGTCAACGCGAGCCGGCATCCTGCAAGATGCAAGGATGTCGCTTGCACACACACATGTGCCTGTGGGGAGGCTAAATGAATAACAAAAATGACGATAGACATGCTGGCAATGTGCTGTTACTGCGCGGCGCCGCGTTCGACTTTTTGGTCGCGTTGGTACTGGCCTGGATCCTGATGCTTACCCGCGTAACGCCGGTGCCCGCACTGGTGGACGTATTTAAAGACACCGACAAACTGCTGTCCTCGCACCTGGACTTTCTTATCATGGGTGCCATGATTCTGGGTTTTTACGCTGCGCGTATTCCACTTCCACGCTATGTGCAGTGGGCGATGGTGATCGGCTCCGTGACCAACTCCAGTCTGTTCCTGTTGAGCTCAATGCATGTGCGTCCGGCCGGTGGGTTGTTTGCCGTGTACGGCAGCGTTAGCCTCACCACCTTCGGTTTCGGCATGGCGTCCATTCTGGTAATTCGATCGTCCCTGCGGTGAAGCCGCGCCACCCGTACGGAAAACGTAGCCTCGTCCTGCACTGGGCGGCGGTGGCGCTGGTGGTGTGTGTCTTCGTGTACTCAGGGCAGTTCTCGCAGGCCTCGCCAGCGACCGCAACTGCGCGACTGGCGCAACACAACGGCTACGGCCTGGCGTTGTTGCTGTTGATGCTACTGCGAGTGTGGTGGCGCACTCGTACGGCTGATCCGCTGTCGCGTTACCAGCTGCCTGCGCTGCAACTGCGTGCGGCGCGTACGGTGCATTACACGTTGTACGTCTTGCTGTTGGCCCAGTGCTTCATCGGCCTGGGGCTAACGGTGTTGGGCGAGGGCGGAGGCGTCTTCGGTTGGGTGACATTCGATGGGATGCAATGGCTGGCAGAGCCGCCCGCGCTTGCTCGCTGGCACGCCTGGCTTGCCAACACGTTGCTGGCGCTGGTGGCTTTGCATTTACTGGCGGCCATCACGCACCTGATCTTCGGTGTCACCGATGATGCAGAAAGTTAGCGCGCCCGGTCAGGGCCCAATCGTCTGCCTGCGCTGATCCGCGCCACGTAAGATCGCCCGAGACTAACCGCAGTCGCTGAGTGCGCTGGGCCCGGGCGCCTGGAAGAAGCGGGCCTTCATCAGGCTGAGGTCCAGAAAGTTCACCGTATCATCGCCGTTCAGATTGGCATCCGGGTCGTTGCTGAAGAACACGGCCTTCATGGCGGATAGATCGAGAAAGTTAATTGTGCAGTCGCCGTTGAGGTCAGCGTCACAGGCGTTGCCGAAGCCGTCGTTGTTGCTGTCCTGCTGATCGGGGTTATTAACCTCGGTGCAGTTGTCGCTGGCATCCGCTACGCCGTCAGCATCGCCGTCGGCCGCATCGCCAGACAGCACTAGGGTGTAGGCGTCGTAGTCGCCCGCCAACGTGTTGGCGAAAGCATCCGGTGTGGTAGGGAAGTCGTCCGAGCGGGTACGCCCGGCCACGTGAATACGCCCGAGCGCGTCCACCTGCAGGGCGTTGGCTTCATCCTCATTCTCCCCGCCCAGGTAGCTGGAGAACTGTAGTGTTGTCCCCTGCGGGTTGATCTGCATCAGGAAGGCATCATTGAAGCCGTCCTGTGTGTTGTCCAGCGCGTCCAGTAGAGGCATATCCAGCGACTCGGTCATGCCGGCCAGCAGGATGTTACCGTCTGGGTCCAACGCCAGCGCGCGGCCTTCGTCCCAGGAGCTACCCCCGTGGTAGCTGGCAAATACCAGATCACTGGCGTCGTTGGTGAGTTTGGCGATAAACGCATCCGGGCAGGGCGCGAACGTGCATATGCCACCGCCGTAGGTGGGATCAAACGCGCCGGCAGTAATTGGGAAATCGTCAGATGCGGTGCGACCCGAGAGAATGGCGCGTGCCTGATTGTCCAGCACCAGGGTATCGGCGCGGTCCTCGTCCGTGCCACCCAGCGTTACTACGTAGTCCCGATCTGTGCCGGTGGGGTCGATGCGCGCCGCAAAACCGTCAAATGGGCTGGCCAGCGCGCGCGCCCCGTCGGCCGGTGCGACCACGGGTACGCCCAGATCGGCCGATCGGGTCCAACCGGCGATGTGCACGCGGCCCAAAGCGTCGACGGCGACGGCTTCGGCCTGCTCCTGGCTGCTGCCGCCCACGTAAGTACTGTAGAGCAGGGTATTGCCGCTGGCGTTCAAGATGCTGATGAAAGCGTCGCGCTCGCCCTGGTTAGTTGTGTTCAGTGCATTGCTGGTGGTCGGAAAATCACTCGACCACGAGCCGCCTGCCACATGGACTTGCCCGGCATCATCGACGGCCAGGCCGTAAACGCTATCAAAGTCGTCACCGCCCAGGAAGGTGGCGTAGTTCAGGCTGCCGTTGGAATTCAGTCGTGCCACGTAAGCGTCAATGTTGCCCGAGTAAGCGGTGGCGTACGCGCCCGCTGTGACCGGAAAGTCGTCAGAGTTGGTGTTGCCGGCGACAAACACGTTCCCCGCATCGTCTGCTGTCATCGCGAAACCGTACTCCTCACCGTCGGCCAGATCGGATCCCTGAAAAACGGTAATGTAACCGTTGGCGGGGGCGCTGGGTACGATGCGCGCGACAAAGGCATTCACCACGTGCGGGTTGGCACTGGCCGCGCGCCCCGGCATGGCAGGGAAGGTGAGTGACTGGGTGTGGCCGGCAAGAAACACGTCACCGTTGGCGAAGGCGGTGGCTTCGGCTTCATCGGCCAGCGTTGAGCCGATAAAGCTGCTGTAAGCAATATTCAGCGGGTCTGCCGCGGGGCCTTTTGGCAGTGCTGCGGCGGGTGCACGGGTGCGGGTAAGTGCTACGTCGTGAACAGGCATCGCATCCAGCAGAACGTCTACCGCCTGCCCGGTCGCATCCGCGCCAAGTACGCGTATCGCGTGCCCTTCAATATGCATTGGCAACCGCGCTGCTTGCTGATCCGGCGATGTCAGTAGCAACGGGTGCGCGTCGCCGCCCCCGGCCCCGGTTTCGGTGAGAGTGACGGCGATATCATCAACGCGCAGTGTAAAGCCGGGCAACCCTGTGGTGTGCAAATATAAGCCGTCCGCACTCATCTGAAGTGTCAGCCTCGCGGTATGTGCAGGGGTCGTGAACACAATAGCGTTGTGTGTGCGTACGCCGGTGATCCAGCGCTCAGGATCGGCTCCTCGGTACCAGGACATGGTCGGACCGTCATCACCGCCGGGGTGAATGTCGAGTTGGCCAGCCGTGTGCTGAAGATGAACACGAAACGCCATTCGCTCCTCCGCGCTCGCTGGCAGCGTCAGCCACAGCGTATCGGCCTGCGCCCATAGCAGTTGCAGCCCTTCAGGTGAGGCGGTCGGGTTGGCCGAGACGGCATAGCGCACGTGTGCCGGGTACTGGCCCTGATTCTCAACGAACAGGGCTGATGGTGCGGCGGCGTGGGAGGCGAGCGGGCCGAGCACACTCGCGGCGGCGAGTGCTGCACCGGTCAGCCACCCCGCGCGCATATGCGCACGCGAGGCGCCGCACCGCCCGGGTGATTGTGGCATGCGCCGAATGTGCCAGGCAGGTGCGGATTTACACATGCCGGTTACTGCGCTGGGTCAGGCGAGGTGGTTGGGTCGGACAGCGTTCCAGTCCATAGACCTCGAAGACCAGAACCATCGGTGCACAGGCGCGCGCCTTGCAGAGTATTGTCTTCGGCGAAGCGCCCGATCAGGCGAGCACCGCACTCCTCGCCATCCTCATACTGCAATACTAGCCGCGGGGTCGCGACGCGCAGTTGCCAGGCGCCCTGTGCGCCGTCGCCGTCGAGGAAGGTGTTGTCGTCAAACAAGGCCGCAGTTCTCTGCCCCGAGGAGCCATCGCTCATCATGTATTGGTAATCCACTTCCAGCGCCAGGGCAGGCTGTTGCTCAAGCAGGTACAGCCCCGTTTCTTTGTCGACCACCACCAGCGTACGGCTCTGGAAGAACGGATACACCGCCCAGGCACCGCCGTTGTGACCCGGATTGTTATCGCCGGGAATCATGTCGAAGAACCCGTCTTGCTCAAGCAAGCCGGACTCGATGCCGCTGGCATCAAGGATGCGAACGCCAGCGCGGAAATTGCCCACATACGCTTTGTTGCCACGCAACCAGATGTTGTGATCGCTGGCGCCGGTGGGGCCGTCGTATACGCCGATGAGCTGCGGGTTGTCCACATCACGCAGATCCCAGGTGAACACGCGGGTGTTGGCACCGGTGTTTAACTCGTCGTTCATGTCCACGGTAACAAAGTAGTTGTGCGAGGGGCTGAACCAGGCGTTGTGCGAGCGGGCGATATTGGCGTAGGCCAGCGTCGCGAGCACATCCGGGTTTGCCTTGTCGGTAACATCGGCGACGATCAGATCGTCATCGCTTGCGATCACACACACTTCGCGGCCGCGGTACTCCTCGTCCTCGCCCCGGTAAATGGCACAGTAAGAATCCGACGCCAGCCCGCCTGCCTCGACGCAACCGGCAAACGCAGGGTTCAGCGGATCGCGAATGTCCACCATATACAGCGCGCCGTTGCACAACTCAGGCGTTGTGGTGCGCACGACGTAGGCGAAACCGCTGCCGCGGTTGATGTACAGATTGTGCGCGTCACCAAAGCCATCAAAGTGTGCGTCGCTGGTGAAGGTTGCCGGCATTTGCTCGACATCGCGCAGACGTGTGAGGTCGAACACCTGCATGCCGTGTTCGCTCGGCAGATCGGCAATGATGAATGCGTGATCGCGATAGACTTTTACGTCACGCCAGTTGGAGGTGGTGGTGTGGGTGGGCAGTGAGCCGACCAGAATTGGCGCAGCCGGATCGGTGACGTCCACAAAGGCAGTGCTGTCGGTCAAACCCAGCAGCACGTATTCGCGGCGGTTTTGACGGTCGGTCCAACCCCAGACGTTGGCGGCCTTGGCATCAGTGCCGCCACCCAGCTGTTCAATGGACATAAAAGAAATGAAGTCCACGCCATCGCAGGGCATGTCGCCCGCAAGCCCGTCGACACAGGCGGTGGGGGCGCTAGGTTGCGCAGCAAGCGGGCCCGCGTAAAGAATGCTGATGCCCGCCAGCGCCAGCGCGCCAGCAGCAAGAAGATTAGTGTTCCACATTGTCGGAATCCCTTGGGTCGGTTTAGGGGAGCTGAAATCGATATTTTTATTGTCGGAGATACGTTAGCACCGGTCCCGCGGAAGCGGAACCGGCGCCAGCGATTTTTATCAGAAGGTTGTCGTGGTTATGTTACTTGTGTCGCAGTTGCCCAGGTCCAGGGCCTGAAAGTTAACGGTAAGACCACTCACGCCGCCTGGAAGGCTGCGGCTGGCGGTTGCGGTGCCGCTGCCGTCGGCGTTGGAAAAGCCGATGGGCCGGGCATTGGTTAGACCGATCTGCACACTGCAACCGCCGATGCTGATGCTGGTCTGCCCGGTGCTAAGACCGAAGTACACCAGGTTGCCTGCGTTGGGTATGCCATTGACGGTGGTCCATCCATTCACCGTGCCCGCCAAGCCAGGCGAGGTGGGCAGCAGGGTGTAGTCGCCTGGGCCGCCGCCGTCAGCCATGCGCACCACAAACATGCCCTGCTCGATACCGCTGACAATAATAGACCCACTAGCGAAGAACGGGTAGACACTCCACGCGCCGTTAAAACTGGCAGAATTGTTGGCCGGGTAGATATCAAAGAACCCAATCTCGCTCAGGTTGCCGCTGGCAATCTGGGTGGTGTCCAGTATGCGCAGTCCGGCACGATAGTTAGCCTGGTAGGCCTTGCCCTGATGAATGTACTGGTTGTGATCAATCGCGGCCGTCGCAGCATCGTAAATGCCGATGATGACGGGTGCATCCAGATTGGTCATATCCCAGATGCGGGTGCGGGTGTTGTTGCCGTTAAAGCTCTCATCCAACTCATCGTCCAGCAAGAAGTACTGATGGTCTTCAGTCAGCCAGCCCTGGTGGGTGTAACCGGTGCCGGGATAGCCGGTGCGCGAGAGCATGACGGCGTTGGATTTGTTGGTCACGTCAAACACCGTGACGGTATCTTCGTTGGAGTTTACGCAGATCTCACGACCCTGATGATCCGGATCAGGCCCTGTGTAGTTAACGCATTGCGCATCGTGCGTGTAACCGTCGCTGCTGACGCAACCGGCATTCTGCGGGTTGGTGGGGTTGTTAATGTCGACCATGTGCAGGCCGCCGGAGCAGGTGTTGGTCCCGACGCCGTAGGCAAAACCGCTGTCTTCGTTAATAACAATGTTGTGCGCTCGGCTGAAGCCCGTGTACTGCGCATCGGCGTTAACGGTGATCGGCGGATTGTTAATGTTGCGCAGCCGCGTGAGATCGAATACCTGCATGCCACTGTTGTTGGCTTCGGAGACGACAAATGCGTGATCGTCGAAGGTCTTGATATCGCGCCAGGTGGAATTGCTGGTGGGTGCCGGCAGGTTCGCCAGGTACACCGGGTTTTCGGGATCGCTGATATCAATAAACGAAGTGCCTGAGGTACGACCCATGAGGGCGTATTCTTTACCGGTCTGCGGATCGGTCCAGCCCCAAATGTCGTTACCGGAACCACCGCCTATCGTGTTAGTGGGCATCACGGCGAGCAGATCAACGTTCTGACACGGATACACGTCCGCGAAGCCACCGCTACACGGCGTGAGGGCGGCACGCACCTCGCCTTCGACGGCGGGTTGCGTATCGCGCAAAATCAATGCCTGCCGCGCCTCGGCTTTGGCGTAGATCTGGGCGTCGGCAGCATCATTGGCGGTTGCCGCGAAACTCAGCGCGCAACTGCCAAGCAGGGCAAATGTAACGGGCACAATCTGCCCCCGGATCGACAAGGATTTCATCTCGGTACTCCTGAGTATGTTTGTGACTGCGATCCACACAACCGCAGTAGCCGAGCGCGCTGGCGCATATGTTGGTTTTATATGGCGGCCGAATGCAGCGTAGTCCGCACCAGCACCTAGGTCAAATGGTCGCCCGGCTGCGACGATACAACATAAGACGAGCCGTGGGAGTCAGCTGCGCTGCCACCAGCGTTTGCTGAAGCCGCTTTCGCACGTGCGCAATTGGGTGCCCCATTGTTCGGCGGTCCGCTGCACTCGTTTAGCCGCCTGAATAAGCCAGTCTTTGTTTTTCCAGTGGCCGCGTTTCCAACCGGTATGGCCTTCGTGGTAAGCCAGATACTGGTTGTAGGGGTCCCATTTGGAGATATCGTGTGTTTTTTGTGACAGGTCGGTATACCAGCCGACAAAATCGATGGCATCGTCAAAGTCATCGCGGTCGGCGCCGCGGTTACCGGTGCTGCTTTTATACCAGTCCCAAGTGCTGTCCAGCACCTGAGCGTAACCGTATGCATCGGACGGGCGCTTCCAGGGGATAACGCCCAGGAGCTTTTTGCGCGGCGGGCGGGCGTTGAATTGAAATGTGGATTCCTGGCGAATGATGGCCATCATCACGTGCACCGGTGTGCCCCAGCGTGACTCGGACTTTTTAGCGTCCCGGTACCACCGGGATTTTTCTTGAAAAATGGCGCAGATACTTTCCGTATTGGATGGCGGTGTGTTAGCGCAGCCGCTGAGCAAGCCAAGCATGACGAGCGCGAGCAGGCGGCGCGAAAATACGCGGCGGGCATCGGGTGAATGCGCGATGCACTGCGGTATAAATTTCACCCGTGCTACCATCCGCTGCAGCGGGTCCAGTGGTGCGCAATGGCCGTGCCTGCACCGGGCTCATCGGCCAGCACGTGGTAGCCCTGGTGCATCATCGCGGTGGCGCAGGCGTGGTTGGGCAGCACCCGCAGGCGCGTGCCTATCGGGTAATCGCGGGGGTGCAGCGGTGCGCCCTGACGCTGCGACACGATGCCGTGCTCCTGATTGGTGGAACTCACCAATACATCTTCAATCACTTGCCCGGTAATGTCGCACACCAGTCCGTAGCCCTGGTCGAGCGCCTGGCTGGCGGTGCCACGATCGGAAGACAGAGCGCTCCAGCCCGCATCTACAATCAGCCAGCCGCGATCTTCGCGATGGCCCACAACGGTGGTGAGGACAGTGAGTGCAATATCGTCGATCTCACAAACGCCCAGTCCGGCCATTACCAGATCCTGAAAAACAAATACACCGGGACGGACCTCGGTGACACCGGTACGGTCCACATCCACGCTGGCGGTGGGAGTGGAGCCTACGCTGACAATGCTTACACCCACCCCGGCGGCGCGCAGTGTATCGGCGCTGAGCAGCACGGCGTCGCACTCCGCGCGGGCGCAGGCGTGTATCTGGTTGATGTCGGTTGCGTTGTAGGCGCCACCGGCATGCGTCATGACGCCACACAGCACAAGGCGATCGTTGCCACGCAGCACTTTGGCGATTGCGCGCAGACGTGTGCCGTCCTGCGGTGGGACGCCGGCGCGGTGTCCGTCACTGTCAATTTCGATCAATACCCGCAATGGCAGGTTGAGCTGGGTGGCGTTGTTCACTAGCTGGCGGGCCTGTTCGGGCTCATCTAGTATCACCGTCATACGGGCGCCACGCACCTGCAGGCGGTCGACGCGGGCAAGTTTGTCGGGGGTAAGACCTACTGCGTAAAGTAAATCGGAAATGCCATGTTCGAAGAAATACTCAGCCTCACGCAGGGTGGAGACTGTTGCGCCGTTTATGGGCTGTAATCGCTCAGCAACATCGGCCGATTTGCAGGTTTTTAAGTGCGGGCGGAATCTCACCTGGGCGGCTTCGAGTCGCGCGCGCATGCGTTCGATGTTCCTCTGCATCCTGGGCACGTCGAGAATCAGCGCAGGGGTGTCGATCTGCTCAAGTGTCATAGGCATTCAAGTACGCGTGTGCACTTCCTCTAGATAACTTTGCCGGGATTTAGCAGATTGTGTGGATCCATAGCCTGCTTAAGTGTTTGCATGAGGGCGATTTCCTCTTGCGAGCGGGACAAGTGCAACCAGGGTTTCCGCTTCAAGCCAATGCCATGCTCTGCAGAGATCGCGCCGCCATACTTTTTAAGCACGCCGTACACTGCCTGGTCGAGTTCGGCTTCAAGCGCCTCCTCGTGGGTGTTCTCGCGACCCACCACGAGCGCCAGATGCAGATTGTTGTCGCCCAGGTGACCGAAGCCGACCACGTCCAGTCCCCGTCGGGCGGCAAGCGCGGTATTGAGGTCGTCCAGGTAGCGCTGCATGTCCGCGACTCTCAGGCTCACGTCGTAGTTAATGGCATTGCTCAGCAGGTACTCTACGCTCTCGCGCACGGCCCAGATGGACTGGCGTTGCTGGCCGGAACTTGCGAGTACCGCATCGCCCACCAGTGCCTGCTCCAGCAACCCGTTCAGGGTGGTTTCAAATTGCCTCTGATCGACCGCCTGATCTGCGCCCATGGATTCGATCAGCACGTACACCGGCCAAGACCGCCCCAAGGGGTTGCGGACCGGGTCGCCTCCGTCGTCGTCTTGGTTTTGGCGGGTGGCGGTCTGCATGAACGAATCCCACATGACTTCAAAGCCGGTGAGTGTCGCGCCCAGTAGTTGTCGCGCCACGCCCAGTGTGGCGACGACCGAATCGTAGTCATTCAGTCCAAGCAATGCGACGTTGTGACTGCGCGGTTGGCTGCTCAGGCGTACCACGGCGCGGGTGACGATGCCCAGTGTGCCCTCGGTGCCGACGAACAGGTGTTTAAGATCAAAGCCGGTGTTGTTTTTGACGAACCCGTTCATGGAGCTCACAACTGTGCCGTTCGCCATGACTGCCTCCAGCCCCAGAATGGACTCGCGTGTCATGCCGTAGCGAATGACTTTGGTGCCGCCCGCATTGGTGGAGATGATGCCACCGACGGTGCAGGTGCCGCGTGCGCCAATATCCACCGGGAAGAACATGCCCGCCTGTGCGG
>CBDUQI010000149.1:0-14816 GCA_965369325.1 uncultured Gammaproteobacteria bacterium | reverse complement strand
AAATTGCACCTTTTCCTCGATCACTGGTTGCAGCAATGCCAGGTATTCGCGACGGGCGCCGTCAATGCCCTCGGCCGTCTGAATTAACTCCTGATCCCAGATTTGGATCGCTTTCCCCGCGTGGCCGGCCTTTAACGCGGCGTTTCGTTGCTTCAAGGCCCGGCTGTACTTGCGCCAATCCGTCAAAAACTGATGTTTCACGTGAAACACGCCCCAGTCCAAAAACCGCCGCCGAACTCCGGGCGCGCCTTCGACCAGCTCATGAACACGTGCATCAATCACCTGAACAGGCAGAAACCGCGCCAACTCACTGACACTCTTCGCCGCAGCGCCGTCCGCGCGGGCCGTCAGCATCCCCTTCTCCCCCCGCAGCCCCAGCACCACGTCGCCAGCACTCTCACGCCCCACCCACGCGACCACCTCAAAGCAGGACGCGCCATCCCGAATAGCCGTTTGCGTCCGGGCTGCGCGAAACGAGGGCCCGCGCCCGATGAGGAAAATAGCTTCAAGCAACGAGGTTTTGCCGGACGCATTTGCCCCGACAACGTAGGAAACCTCTGGATCCGGCGTGATTTGAATCGACTCGAAGCAGCGCAGATCGCGTGCCTCGAGTTTGAGCAGACCCTTCATGCGCCTGAGAAAACGCCGGCGTGAAACCGGCGTCTACGGAGGATCGGCAGAGAAAACCGGTTTCTAGAGCCGCATCGGCATAACGACATACCGGCAAGTGTCTTTGGTTGGATGTTTGATAATGCAACTACTAGCCGCATCCTTGAGCCCGATTTCTACCTTGTCGCCATCAATGGCGCTCAAAGCGTCCATCAAATAGCTGACGTTGAAGCCGATCTCCAGCTCATCCCCGGTATAGGAGACTTCCACTTCTTCCTCGGCCTCTTCCTGCTCCGGGTTATGCGCCTGAATAACCACCTTCCCCTCAGCGAGCTCTAGCCGAATACCGCGATATTTCTCGTTCGACAAGATTGCCGCCCGGCCCAGCGCCTGCTTCAGCGTCTCCCGATCTGCCACCATTGCATTATCAGCCCCTTGCGGAATCACCCGCCCGTAGTCCGGAAACCGGCCATCGATGAGCTTGGAAGTGAATCGGATAGTTCCCAGATCAACCTGGACATGGTTGCTGCCCAGGGCCAGTGTCACATCGTCATCCGCGCCCAGCAGACGCTGCAGCTCCAGTACGCCTTTGCGCGGGATGATGACCTGCTGGGTTGAATCCTCTACGCCGCTAAGTTGAGTTTCTGCCAGAGCCAGGCGATGACCGTCCGTTGCGACCGCGCGCAGAAAGCCCTCTTTGACCTCCAGCAACAGACCATTGAGGTAGTACCGAACATCCTGGTGCGCCATCGCAAAATGGGTCTTATCCAGCAGGTGGCTCAAATCAGCCATCGACAACGTCAGCTGATGTTCTGCGTTAATCGTCTCTACGGTCGGGAACTCGCCTGCACTCAGCGTCGATAAGGTAAACCGGCTGCGGCCCGATTTAAGCGTCACTCGCTCGCCTTCCTGCTTGAGCGCAATTTGCGCACCGTCCGGCAACGCCTTGCAGATATCCAGCAACTTGCGGCCAGGAACCGTGATTTCCCCGTTCTGCGCATCGGGCATATCTACAATGGCGATCAACTCCACCTCAAGATCGGTGGCGGTAATGGACAACTTGCCATCCGAAATTGCCATCAGAACGTTGGCTAATATCGGCATGGTCTGACGTCGTTCGACTACCCCGATTACGGCTTGCAGAGGCTTTAGCAAAGACTCTCGCTGTGTCGTCAGTTTCATAGAGCTACCGTTGCTTATATATATAAATAATTAAATAGATAAGTATATTATTACTATTATTATTAAGCCTCGAAAATCAGTGGATAAGGCTTAATTTCCCTTTAAAAACAACGCACTACACTAGGATAACCTAGTGTACGGTTTGCGTAACAACTGTGTGAGGCCTGTGGATATCATGGGATAGGTATTTTGTCCACTGGTTATGCACATTATTGGGTGAGTATTCTTAACAGGTTTTTATGATCTTCATGCACACGCTGATCGGTTTGACGTAATTCCGCAATCTTTCGACAAGCATGCAATACCGTTGTGTGATCGCGCCCGCCAAAGGCATCCCCGATCTCCGGATAGCTGTGGTTGGTGAGCTCTTTAGTTAGCGCCATAGCCAGTTGTCGGGGTCTGGCAATAGAGCGGCTGCGACGCTTGGACAACAGCTCCGCCACGCGCATATTGAAGTACTCTGCCACGTTGCGCTGAATGACTTCCAGGCTAATGAGCTTCTCACTGACGACCAGTAGATCGCGTAGGGCGAGCTTGGCGAATTCCAGTGTGATCTCCTGGCCGGTCAGTTCGGCTGTGGCCATAATCCGCCGCAACGCCCCTTCCAGCTCACGCACATTGGAGCGTAGCGACCGGGCGACAAGGAACGCCACCTCATCCGGAAGGTCGATGTTTGCCGCTTCGGCCTTCGATTTGAGAATCGCCACACTGGTCTCAAGCTCGGGTGGATCGATGGCGACCGTCAGCCCCTGACCGAAGCGCGATTTAAGCCGCTCTTCAAGCCCGTCCACCTCTTTCGGGTAGCGATCGCAGGTCAGCACGATTTGAGCGCCCGACTCCAGCAGCGCGTTGAAGGTGTGGAAGAATTCCTCCTGGGAACGCTCTTTGCCGGCGAGAAACTGGATATCATCGATCAGCAATGCATCCAGCGAGCGGTATAGCTCTTTAAATTCGTTAATCCGGTTGTGCTGCAGCGCCGTGACCATGTCATGCACGAAGCGCTCGGAGCGTACGTAGGCAACCCGCGCCCGAGCGCGCTGGCTGACAATAATATTGCCCACCCCATGCATTAGGTGGGTCTTGCCCAGTCCTACGCCACCGCAGATAAACAGCGGGTTATAGGCGCCACCGGGGTTCTGTGAGACTTGAATGGCGGCCGCCCGTGCGAGCTGGTTGCTTTTGCCTTGAACAAAGGCCTCGAAGGTGAAATCCTGATTTAGCCGGCTACCGAACGGTGGCAAGGTGGACATATGCCCGTTTGCGGGCGCCTGCTCGTCGCCCATGGTCTGCGCGCTCTTCGAACTGCCCACCGTCAGCAATACGGTCTTGCCCGCGGTTTCGGCCCGCGTGCGAATAATGTCCATACAGGTATGCTCGATCCCCTCCACCGCGTAACGGTTGGGGGCGAGCAGGCGCAGCTCGTCACTGAGGTCCACCACGTGCAACGGGCGGATGTACATGTTGAGGTCCTGCTCGGTGAGCAGACCCTCAAGCTCGGTGACAATATGACTCCATAGAGAGGCCGACAAGGCATTCTCCCTCAAGGCAAAGGCGTTAGTGTTTTACACAAGGGAGATATCGAGTCTATACCTGAATGCGAAAGTTATCCACACCCCCCAAAGTGCCTTTTGTGTTGACACCAAATCGTGCTGGGCGTACAGTTGCGCGCTTTCTCTGTCGCGGTGGGCGTCCGATATTTGTCGCGCCAAATACACGCCGTGCCACCCGTAACCACTTGAGTCGCCGAAATGAAACGCACTTATCAGCCGAGCAATCTGCGCCGTAAACGCACCCACGGGTTTCGCGCCCGCATGGCCACCAAAGGCGGGCGGCGAGTGCTTAAAGCGCGCCGCGCCAAAGGCCGCAAGCGCCTCGCACCCTAACCCAGGGCAGGCGCCTGCGTCGACCCGCCAGGCACCCCTGCACACTCGGTTCGCGCTGGAGGCAATGTGAACTCACACCGTGACCACTCGCATGCGCCCCCGGCCGCAGCATCCGCCATTCGACCCGTCTTTACTCCCGCGCATCGGTTGCATACCAAGCGCGAGTTCACAGCGGTTTTCCAGAACAACCATCGCTCCAGCGATGCTTTGCTGACGCTGCTGGCCCAACACAACGGTTTGGCTCACGCTCGGCTGGGGTTAGCGGTGTCCAAGAAAACCTCCAAACTGGCAGTCGAGCGGAATCGGCTCAAACGCATTATTCGAGAGTCCTTTCGTCACCAGTGCGCGCACTTGCCGCCGGTCGACATTGTGGCAATCACCCGTCCGGGCGCCGGCGGCACCCCAGCGGCGGCGTTGCAGGACAGCCTGGCACGGCATTGGCGCAGGATTTGTACCCGATGCGCCAGCTAGCCCTGGCGCTCATTCGAGCCTATCAGCGGCTGCTCAGCCCGTTGCTGGGCCCGACTTGCCGATTCTACCCATCGTGTTCAAGCTACAGCGCCACCGCCATCGAGCGGTTTGGGCTGCGCCGCGGCGGCTGGCTGGCCATTAAGCGGATCCTGCACTGCCACCCGTGGCACGCAGGCGGTATTGATGAAGTACCGGCATCCCTTGAGATTCACGCCGGGTGCACGCACGCGGCAGACCCTAAACATCACTCACCCGGCCTTTAGCGTATATATTTAATATGGAACAACAACGCCTTTTTCTCTGGCTGTCTTTCGCCTTTGTGCTCTACCTGCTCTATCAGGCGTGGGTAACCGACCATGCACCGGCTATTGCGCCGGGCACAGCTCCGAGCATCGCCAATCCTGCCGGTGATCTGCCGCCTGTCGCAAGCTCCGGTGATTTGCCAAGCGCACCGCCGACGGCGCCTGGACAGTCGATCACCAACGCACCCGATATCTCCGCCCCGAGCACCCCGGTACCAAGCGGCAAACGGATTACCGTTCGCACCGACGTGATGGCCGTAGAGATTGACACCCTGGGCGCCGATCTGCGCCAGGCGCGCCTGCTGCGATATCCGGTCAGTAAAGATACCCCCGACGTGGTGGTGAAGCTGCTGGACGATTCTACGAATGCCAGTCTTTATGTGTTCCAGTCAGGCATTCGTGGCGCGAACGGCGGCGCAGAGCCTACGCATCAGGCGCAGTTCACTAGCGCCCAGGACAATTACGAGTTGGGTGAGGGGCAGGACAGCCTGCGGGTGGTGCTCAACTGGTCGGAAGGCGATCTGCAGGCCAGCAAGACGTACGTGTTCCATCGCGGCAAATATGCCATCGAAGTCACGCAGTCAGTCACTAACGGCTCAGCCGACAACTGGTCTGGGGCACCGTACATTCAGCTCAAACGCCGTGACAAGAAAGTGTCCCGTTCGATGACGGATGTGGATTCGTATTCCTACACCGGGCCGGTGCTGTACGACGGCACCAAATACGAAAAACTCAAATTTAAAGACCTGATTAAAGCGCCGGTGGATGTCGTCACCGCGAATGGCTGGCTCGGTTCCATCCAGCACCACTTTGTGGGCGCCGCGGTGCCGCCGACCGGCACGGAAATGGCGTACAACGTGCGCGTGGTGGATGGTGAGTATTATTTGATGACAGCGATCGCGACCACCGCGACCACGGTTTCCCCCGGCACCAGCCACAGCTTTAATCATCAGTTGTTCGTCGGGCCTAAACTGCAAAGCCAGCTACGTGACGTGGCAGAGAAGCTCGACCTCAGTGTCGATTACGGCTTCTTTACCGTGTTGGCCAAACCGTTGTTCTGGGTGCTGGAGAAAATTCACGGCCTCACCAACAACTGGGGCTGGGCGATTATCTTTCTCACCATGTTGATCAAGCTGCTGTTCTATCCGCTGCAAGCCAAAGCCGGATTTTCGATGGCCAAGATGCGCAAATTGCAACCGCGTTTAAAGCAATTGCAGGAGCGTTACAAAGACGACCGCGAAGGGCTGTCACGCGCAATGATGGACCTGTACAAACGCGAAGGCGCAAACCCGATGGCCGGGTGTTTGCCCATTCTGGTGCAGATGCCGGTGTTCCTGGCGCTGTACTGGGTGTTGATCGAAAGCGTAGAGATGCGCCAGGCGCCGTTCGCTCTGTGGCTGAACGATTTATCCTCGCGCGACCCGTATTACATACTGCCCCTGTTTATGGGTGCCACTATGTTTGTGCAGCAGAAGCTCAATCCGGCGCCGCCCGACCCTATTCAGGCGAAAGTGATGAGTATGCTGCCCATCGTGTTTACCGTGTTCTTTGCGTTCTTCCCGGCCGGGCTCGTGCTGTACTGGTCGGTGAACAACCTGCTTACCATCATGCAGCAATGGCGCATCAATCGCATCGTAGAGGCGGGGGACGCTTAAGCTTCGTCGCTGCCCGTTGCCTCGACGGTGGTTACCACCACCTCGTTGTGTAACGTGCGATGCACCGGGCAGCGATCGGCAATCTGGAGCATCCGCTTTCGCGTGGCTTCATCGATGTTGCCGTCGATCGCGATGCGTCGTTCAAACACGTCCACTTTCTGACCGGCGCTGCCTTCGCGGATGCGCTCATCGCACTGCGCGCAATCCTCAGCGTGTATCTTGTTGTGCCGCACATCTACACTCACCGAGCGAAGTGGAATCTTTTTGTGATCGGCATACATGCGAACGGTCATGCTGGTGCATGCAGCCAGCGCCGCGGACAAATACCCATAAGGTGATGGCCCCAGGCCAGTGCCGCCGACAGCCACGGGTTCATCTGCTACCATCGGGTGGCCTGCTGCGTCTATCTGGGTAAAGAAACCACTGGCGCCGGTGCGCGCACGCACCGCTTCTGGCCGTGCGGGCTCGTCGGCTTGCGTAGTGCTTGCGGGCGAAGACGGTGCTTGCACGTAGCGCCCGGCCCAGGCCGCCAGTACCGATGCTGCGTACTCGGCGTCGGCCGTGCGGGTGAGCAGATGATCGGCGTCATCCAGTGATACAAAACTCTTCGGATGCTTGGCGGTTTGGAAAATCTCCGCGGCATTGTTGATGCCGACGGTTGTATCCCCTGGCGCATGCATCACCAGCAGTGCGCGCCTTAAGGATCTCACCACCTTCGCAACATCACGCGCCTCAAGATCCTGCAGGAACTGGCGCCGAATCCGGAACGGGCGTCCGCCAAGGAACACCTCCGCCTCGCCATCCCGTTCAATCTGCTCGCGCGACCCTTCAAGCAGGTGCGCGACGTGCGCCGGAAGAAACGGCGAGCCGATTGTCGCGACCGCTTTGGCGGAAGCGATCGACGGTGCGGCCGCCAGTACGGCGGTGCCACCGAGCGAGTGTCCTACCAGTAACGCGGGCGCCGCGTACTCGCGCTCCAGAAACTGCGCTGCCGCGAGCAGATCCTGCACATTGGAGGAGAAGTTGGTGTCGGCAAAGTCCCCTTCGCTGTCACCTAAGCCGGTGAAGTCAAAGCGCAATGTGGCAATGCCCTGGCGGGCCAGCGCCTGGGTAATCACGCGGGCTGCCCGGATATTGCGCGTGCAGGTAAAGCAGTGCGCGAACAGCGCGTAGCTATGCGGCGCGGTGCCTGCCTCGCCATGAGCAGGCAGCTCCAGTTGGCCAGTCAGGCGATTGCCTGCGGCGCCCTCAAACGACACTCGTTGCGATTTCATCAGTACATCCTGGTAATGCCAGCGGATGCACTACGGATGCTGTCCGCCGGGAGAACGTTACACTCCCGCCGCAAGGGCGAATCGCCGTGCCTGGTGACGGGCGCTATACTGCGCGAGTGGCCTGCCACGAAAAAGCACACGCACAAGTTTACTCAGGGGCGCGAGGATGACAAAAAACGCTGGCTGGTCGCTGGACTCACTGGTACTGATTTTCTGCATAGTGCTGGTGGCGCAGCTGCTCACCTATGTGATCCCGCAAGGCGCTTACGAGCGCGAGGCGTTCCCGGAAAACCCATCGCGCCAAATGGTGGTGGCCGGCAGTTATACCGATATCGCTGATCAGGATGAGGTCACCCTCAAGCCCTGGTACTTCCTGCTGGCGGTGCCCAAGGCGCTTGAGAAAGCCCAGGACGTCGTGTTTTTGATCTTCCTGGTCGGCGGTGTGATTGCGGTGCTGCGCGCGACCGGTGCGATTGATGCGGCGTTGCATACCGCCGTTCATCATCTGGGCGGCAGTCCCTGGATACTCATCGCGGGCTGTCTTGTGATGTTTGCGCTGGGCTCGTACACCATTGGCATGGGCGAGGAGTACGTCCCGCTGATACCCATTTTGGTCTCGATGAGTCTGGCGATGCGAATGGACGCCATCGTAGCGATGGGCATGGTATGGGTGCCATACGGCATCGGCTGGGCAACTGCCGCATTTAACCCCTTTGGGGTGATCATCGCGCAGAACATTGCTGGTGTGCCGATCACATCCGGCTGGGAGTTCCGGCTGGTGATGATGGCTGGGTTTTTGCTGGTCGCGTTTCATCATCTGCTGCGCTACGCGCGCCGGGTGCAGGCGGACCCGTCCGCCAGCTATGTGGCGCATGTGGATTACAGCGAGGGTTTTGAAGCGCCGGAGGACATTAGTTTTACGGGCGCCCGCGTCGCCATCCTGCTGACATTTTTGGCCGGGCTGTTGTTGTTTGTGTACGGCGCCGCAACCCACGGATGGTACATCGGTGAGCTGAACGCGGTGTTTCTGGCCATCGGGTTGATTGCGGCGGTGTTGGCGAAGATGTCGCCTGGCGATACCAGTCGCACCTTTATCCGTGGCGCCAGCGAGATGACCGCCGCCGCACTGCTCATCGGCTTTGCCCGCGCGATTGAGGTGGTGTTGCAGGACGGGCAGATTATCGACACCGTAATCCACTCCATCGCCGGTTTGCTGGAAGGCACCGGGCCGGAGGTTGCCACGCTGGGCATGCTGGCCGTGCAAACCGTGTGCAACCTGTTTATTCCCTCGGGCAGCGGTCAGGCATTTGTCACGATGCCCATCATGTCGCCGCTGGCGACGTTGACGGACGTGCCGCAGCAGGTCGCCGTGCTTGCGTACCAGTTCGGTGACGGGTTTACCAATATGGTGGTGCCGACCAGTGCGTTGGTGATGGGCACGCTGGCGCTGGGACGCATTCCGTATACTGCCTGGTTGCGTTTCGCCGGTCCGTTACTGGTTAAGCTGTTTGCGCTCGCGGCCGTGTTTCTGGTGCTGAGCCTGCACATTGGCGATAAAGTCGGTTTGTACTGAGATACGGTATGAACGCGCAAGCGCCCACCATTGCCGCCATCGCGACGCCGCCTGGCGAAGGCGGCATTGGCATCGTGCGCGTGTCCGGACCCGGCGTGCCCGCTATTGCACGTGCGCTGCTGGACTGCGTACCGCCGGTGCGTCAGGCGCATGTCGGCAAATTCCGGGACGCGCCGATCCCGGATGGCCCTGCCCCCGCGATTGACCACGGCATCGCGTTGTACTTTGCTGCCCCGGCCTCGTTTACCGGCGAGGATGTACTTGAGTTGCACGGCCACGGCGGTCCGGTGGTGCAGCAGCAGTTATTGGCCCGCGTGCTTGCCTGCGGTGCGCAACTGGCCGAGCCAGGCGAATTCTCGCTACGGGCATTTCTGAACGACAAGATTGATCTGGCCCAGGCGGAAGCCATTGCCGATCTGATCAGCGCGGGGTCGGCGCAGGCAGCAAGCGCTGCGATGCGTTCGCTGGAAGGGGCCTTCTCCGCTGAAGTGAATCAGTTGTCCGATCAGATAGTCCACCTGCGCACTTACATCGAAGCGGCGATCGATTTCCCGGATGACGAGGTGGACTTCCTGTCCGATACCGGATTGCTTGAGCAGATGCGTGATGCGTTAGCGACGTTGGATGCACTTGGCGCAACCGCTGAACGCGGCCGATTGCTGCGCGATGGGATGACGGTGGTCATCGCCGGCGCGCCGAACGCCGGCAAATCCAGCCTGCTTAACCAGCTGGCGGGTGTGGACGCGGCCATCGTCGCGGACGTCCCCGGCACCACGCGCGATGTATTGCGCGAGCACATTCATCTAGACGGCATGCCACTGCATGTGATCGACACCGCGGGCCTGCGCGCAAGTGACGATCAGGTGGAGCGTGAGGGCGTCGCGCGTGCGCGCAAGGAGATTGCGAAAGCTGACCGAATTCTGTTGGTGCGCGAATGTTCGCCGCCAGGGCAACAGGCGCCTGTGCCGGACGTGTTTGTTCGTGACGTGATGAATGCCGCACGCGGGGGCATCACGCAAATTGATAACAAAATCGATCTGATTCACGCAGCACCCGGCGCTTACGAGTGCGACGGTCAGCTGACCTTCGCGTTGTCGGCCCGCACTGGTGAAGGCGTTGCGTTGTTGCGTGAGCATCTGAAACAGGCAATGGGATTCGTCAGTGCGCAGGCCACACCGGTGATTGCGCGCGCGCGACATATCGCCGCGCTGGTGCAAACCCGCGCCCATCTCGCGCAGGCGCTGGAACAGTTGCAGGTGAATCAGGCGGGCGAACTTGCCGCCGAGGAGCTGCGTCTGGCGCATCAGGCGCTGTGCACGATTACCGGGCAGTTCACCACCGAGGATCTGCTGGGGGAAATATTCTCCAGTTTCTGCATCGGCAAATAACGGTGCGTTGATCGAACGCCAACTGCGTGCGGACAGAGCGCCCGCGCGTTGTGTATGATCGGGCACCCTTTAATCGCCAGCCGGAAACCAAGCATGAGTGTGCCGACCAATGAACCCCAGCGCGCGCTGCCGTTTGAGCAGGTGCCGAATTTTCGCGACCTGGGTGGTTACGCGACCGGCGATGGCCGCACCACCCGCTGGGGCAGTATGTATCGCGCCAGTCATCTGGCGCAGATGAGTGAAGCCGATCAGTCGCGGTTTGCAGCGCTGGAGATTGGTGAGCTGTTTGATTTGCGCCGCCGGTCCGAAACCGAAGCGTATCCCAATCGAGTGCCGTCAAGTGTGCGCACCCACGTGTTCGACATCGACGTGGGCAGCAGTCAGTCGTTTTACGCCAACCTGATGGCAGGACAGGGTGCGGCATCCGATACGCACGCGATGATGGTGAGCATGTACACGGCCTACGTCACCGACAAAGCCGACAAGTTCGGACAGTTCCTCAAGCTTGCGTTGAATGCGCGACCAGGCGCGATACTCTTCCACTGTATGGTGGGTAAAGATCGCACCGGCGTCGGCGCGGCGTTGTTACTAAGCGCACTGGGTGTGCCACGCGAGACGGTGATTGAAGATTATCTGCTGACGGCGCGTGAGTATCCGCCAGCGCGGATCGTGAATATTATCGAGGAGTTCGCGGCGGCTAAAACGTTCGGTGAAGCCAATATTTCGCGCGAGGCGTTAACGCCCTTTTGTTCGGTGCACGAGGATTATCTGGGGGCCGTGTTCAAGCACATCGATCAGGTCCACGGCAGCACCGAGAAGTTTCTGGCAACTCTGGGCATCGGCGATGCGGAGTGTGAAGCGCTGCAGACCCGGTTCCTTACCGCCTGACAGCACCAGCAAAGAACAAAGGGCGCGACGACTGCAATCCCTGCTGCGCCGCGTGCGCCGGTCCCTGGCACAGAACAACTCGCTCCTCTGAAGGTTGCTGTTCCCCATCCGCTCCCTGGCACACAGCGCCACTCGTCTGACTCCCTGACAAGCTTTTGACGCTGTGCTCGGGCGAGGATACTAATCACCATCACGGCGGATAACTGTGCACCTGGTCGCGCTTTTGTTGGGGGTTTGTTAACCAACGTGACGATTAGTCTGTTATGACCAACCTCAGATCAGGTGCGGCAGCGTTACGACACTAGGCTCGTTTTCTTGTTCATGAGGGGCTGGAGTGCTGTCCTGAATTGTTGCAGACCGGCTACTACTGCGTCAAAGAGCTGGCTGGCGTGAGGTCGTACGCGGCCTGTATTGAATGAAATGCCTGATTGCAAAGACAAGAACTTCCTCAACGGCGGAACCACTGGGGCAACGTGATATATTGCGCTGGCCGATGCGCTGGAAATCACAATAAAAACGATGAGTAAGCAAGAGGTTAAGGATGTTGAAATGGACTGCAAAACACATGTATCAGCTTGCAGGTATAGCCTGTATTTTGAGCTTTTCGGTAAGCATTAACGCCGGCAATACAGACTCACTTCCAAACTGGCAGCTTTGGAGTGAGCACTTCGGTGAGTTTCGCAAAACGCACAAGCTCCCCGGATTTGCGGTGGCCGTGGTCAAAGATGGCAAAATGGTGTGGGGGAATGGCTATGGGTTTGCCGATAGCGACCGCGAAGTGCCTGTTACTACTAACACTCCGTTTTGGATAGCCTCTGTGAGTAAAACCTTCGTAGGCCTGACCTTCCTCCACCTTGCGCACGAACAGAAGATCGACTTGGATCAGCTAGCTTCAGAAACCCCAAAATTTGACCGCTTATGCGACTGGCTGGCTGGCACAACCATACCCTTCGCAAAGGGACTCGACTGTACCGCCCCTATTACATTGCGTCACATTCTTCATCATCAGGTAAACGCCCCGGTCGGTGAAAACTTTATGTACAACCCCATCATGTATTCGCGCCTGTCACGCGTACTTGAACATCAGTTTGGAGAAGGTGTCGATGGCGTTGAAGGACGCCACAACAAGCTCGGGCAACTGATCACACAGTACATCCTTGAGCCGGCTGGCATGCAGCGCACCATGGCGAGCATGTGGGACAAATCACGCGCTGACATCTACGTCGACATGGCCGATGGATTCTCAGTGGATGATAAAGGCCACATAACAAAGCAGCCCCAACCCGATAAGCATATTGCCGGTGGTGCTGGCGTGGTGTCGACTGTAGCAGACTTGGCAAAGTATGAGATTGCCTTTCAGCAAGGCGTTATCGCTTCTGGCGAAGTTGAAGAGAAGCTGATGCGTCCTGCGCAATTTAATGATGGCTCACCGTCACCATACGGTTACGGGTGGTATTTTCAGACGCACGAAGGTAAGAAGTTAATGTGGCATTCTGGCTGGGATCCCGACGCGGGATACTCTGCCATGTACCTTCGCTTACCTGAGCAGAATATGGCATTTATTGCACTGGCGAACGGCGAAGGTATCTGGTGGGGAAACAGTCTGACGCAAGCAGAAATCCACAAATCGCCGCTCGCGCAACAGTTTCTGCAATTGGCCAAACAACTCTGATCCCAGAGGACGTGTGTGTCTGATCCTAAACAGGAACTCGCGACACTTTTCACGCCTCCCTTGTGATCGGAATGCACCTGAAAAAATTGGCGCGCCCGACAAGATTCGAACCTGTGACCTTCGGCTTCGGAGCCGGGCGGTCCTGAATTGTGCCGTCAGTGGCGAATGTGTAGACTCATGTGTGGAGGTATACACAAATGGCGACGAATCTTTCAATTGACCCAAACCTCATCGACAGGGCGCTTGCCCTCAGTGGCGAGAAGACCAAGAAAGCCGCTGTAACCAAAGCGCTCACGGAGTTCATCGCGCGACGGGAGCAGAAGCGGTTAGTCGACCTGTTCGGAAAGCTCGACTGGAATTCCGATTACGACTACAAATCGGAGCGCTCACGCGATTGAGCATATTCGTCGATACAAGTGTGTGGTCGCTGGCATTTCGTCGCGATGCCCCGCCAGATACGCCGCAAGTCAGCGAACTCCACCGCGCACTCGATGCTGGACAGACATTGTCGACCGGATTGATCCTGCAGGAGTTGCTGCAAGGCTTTTCAAAGCCGAAAGCGCACCAACAGATCATCGAGTACTTCTCCGCAATTCCGTTGTTGATTCCGGATCGCGACGATCATATCAGGGCCGCCGAAGTCCGTAACAAGTGCCGTCAAAAAGGTATTCAGATCGGTACGATAGACGCATTGCTCGCGCAGTTGTGCATAAGTCACGAACTGATGCTGCTGACGACGGATAAGGACTTCGACTTTCTGGCGAAGGTCACAGACCTGAGCATTTGGCGCGCCATGCGTGATTAATCAGGGTCTGTGCGCCATCCGTGGTGCTGGCAGAAGGCTTTTACGCGACCGATCGCGCCGAAGAACTGACGCAGCAACCCAAACCGGGTGCGCTCAGAGGTAGGTATAAGACGCAAGCATCGGTCAGTCCACTATTTCTGCGGTGTGATGTAAACTATCCGGCCCGTCCGAGGTTGAGGCAACCGTGCCAATCCGTTGTTGCCTCGGCAGCGAAGACGAACAGACGTAATGGAAGAACGGGCACATGGAATCCAAGGGATATCTGCTAGGGATTAACGACGGCGTTATCAGCGGCGCCGCCATCATCAACGGCAAGGGCGAAATCTGCGCGGCCGTCAACGAGGAGCGACTGATCCGCAAGAAGATGGCCACCGGCTTTCCGGCCAGGTCCATCACGGAAGTCCTGCGGATCGCCGGCCTCACCGCACAGGACATAGATCGGATCGCTATAGCTACCCACGATGAGTACTTCCGCGATCCGGCGGAGGCCTGGAACGGCTGGTTTCAGGGCGACCGTGGTTTGTTCAAGGAAATTCAGCTCAACCTCGCCTCGAAGGTGTCGTCTGTACTGGGGCCGAACAAGCTGGTGCAGAAGCTTTACTACCTGGCGCGTCTGCCCGCGTCCCGGTACCGCAAAGACAGGCTGCATGAGAAGCTGCGCGAAATCTGGAAATTCACCTGCCCGATCGAATTTGTTGACCATCACGATGCGCACGTAGCTGCGGCCTACTATACGAGCGGATATCAAGATGCCACGGTAATCTCAATTGACGGTGGCGGAGACGGCAAATCCTGCAAGGTCTACGAGGCTCGCCAGGGTCGGCTGACGGAACTGGCTGCGGTTGATGCCTATGATTCCATTGGCAACTTCTATGCCTACATCACGCATCTGTGCGGGTTCAAGGCACACAAGCACGAAGGCAAGGTCACCGGCCTGGCGGCAGTCGGCGAGCCGTTGTACGTGGATGTGTTGCGCAAACACATCGCTTACGACAACGGACAAATCAAGAACGTCGGAAAGAGTTTTTATCTGAGTGCGCTGCGCAAGCTGGCGCGCCAGCTGCCGGCAAACTACAAACGCGAGGATTTGGCCGCCAGCGTTCAGGTGCTGCTC
>CBDUQI010000148.1:0-14839 GCA_965369325.1 uncultured Gammaproteobacteria bacterium | reverse complement strand
CCATCATCGTTTTTAGCCTTTGGTATATCTTCGCGATCGGCCGATACGCTTCTCAATTGGGTAGAAGTGGCCTGGCGTGGGGTGGCTTGAGCTTCCTCCTTGCCCCGATTGGGATATGGGGTTCGTATATTGCATCTTTCTTTGTAGAGCCTAAGCACCAGTGAGCGACTCGCCCGTGTCTGGTTGGCTTATCGGCGATTTCTACTGCCCTTACCTGAGGTTAAGATTGTATTTTTCGCGCAACCAGTCGCGGATCCATTTTCTGGACGCCTCTGGCATGTTCGTGGCCAGACGGTAAAGTCGCACAGCGGTGTCACCGGTAACTTGTTCGTAGGCACCCAGCGCGTCGTTGCGCGCGCGCTGGTAGTCCGGGGCGGCCAGCATTTGCGTGATGGCGGCACGATATGCAGTGACCACGGCCGCCGGCGTTGCCTTCGGCACGACCAGCAATTTCTGCGCGCCGAATCCGGCCGAGAAGAACGCGAACCAGCTTTCCCATTCAGGACCGCCCGGCGGCTTTCCGTGCAGCATTTCGAATACTTCCGCAAAGTGAGGTAGATCCGGAAAGGTGGGATCACGCGTCAACTTGCCACCTTCGTTCAGAACACCAAGTGTAAACAGCGGGATTGCTTTGCCGGCCCGCACCAGCGGGGCGACATCGTTGATATACGCCGCTGATGTTTGAAAGTCGATGTTCGCATCCCCGCGCTCGAACGCCAATCGCTTGGCGCCGCCGCCGCGGATGCCAAAAATTGGTCGCACGTTCAGCCCTAGCAGCTCGAACCCCAGCAATGGCACCAAATCGCCGGACGTGGCGCCCTGGCTGCCATACGTAAGCCGTCGTCCCTTAAGTCGGGCGAGCTCGCTCGCTTGCCCAATTCCGAGGTCTGGGGAGATGTAGATGACACCGCCCGTTGGGTACACCATCAGCACGGTCCACTTCTTAAAGTCGTAGCGAACGCGCGAGTCGCCCAGCAAGTACGGGAACTGGGTGGAGGCCGATGTACCCAGGAGCGACAAGCCGTTCGGTGGTGCATTCGCGGCATACCGGTTAGCGGCTTTGGTTGAGCCGCCGCCGGGCATATTTTTGACAATTACGGCCGGGGCGCCGGGCAAATGCCGAGACAGAAACGGGGCGTTAAAGCGGGCCCACGCATCCGAGCCACCGCCTTCCTTAAACGGGATAATCCATTCGATTGCTTTACCTGAGAAGTCGATATCGTCGTGCGCCCGAGGGTTAACCTCCGTGCCTGGCGTAGTGGTGATGCTCACCTCGTTGCTCCGTCCCGTGGTGCTTGCGAGCATCATCGCGAATGCGCATACCACCAATACCGTTGTGTTTGCGCTCACGCTACTGCTCCGCGTACGGGAAACGGCATCGGATGCGTGTGCCGATGCCTGCCTCGCCCGCCTTGATATCCAGCATGCCCCGGTGTGCCTGCACAATCTCTTTGACCACCGCCAGCCCCAGCCCAGAACCGCTGGGCTGATTGTCGAGCCGGAAAAAACGCTCGGTTACATGTGAGCGCTCGGCCACCGGAATACCTGGCCCGCGATCGGTGATTTCAAGGATCGACATGTTGGCCTCCACCTTGGTACGCACGGTAATTTGATTTTGGCCGCCGCCGTACTTCAGGGCATTGTCTAAAAGGTTATCCAGTATCTCACCCAGCAACACCTCCAACCCATGCACGGGCGCCGCTTCCAGGGACACCACCATCGGCGTCGCCGAGTACTGCTCGGCGAAGTTGCTCGTGCGTTGCCGCGCTACATCGGCGATATCGATCAACGGAAAGTCCTGCCCGGCCAGCGCGATGGACTCCGCATAAGTGAGGTTTAGCAGCTGATTGGTGAGGCGGGCGATGCGCTCGGCGCTGGTTTTAATTTTGCCCACCGCTACCCTTTCGCGCTCACTCTCCGCCCGCCGCAATGCGAGCTCGGTTTGCGGTAGCAGCGCGGTGACCGGAGTGCGAAGTTGATGCGCCGCGTTCTCTACGAAGCGCTGGTTAAGCGACATCGATGCGCGCAGACGGCTCAACAGATCATTCAATGCGCCCACCACGCCGTTAATCTCGTGGGGCAAATGATCTGAGCTTATTTCGGTCAGATCCTGCGTGCTGCGCTGTTGCACCGCCGACTGCAGGCGCTTGAGCGGGCGCAGGCCAAGCGCAACGCCAACGGACAACAGCAGGGAGGCGATAAGGATCATCCCGAGCACCCGCAGACTGTCGTCGAGCAAGGCGGCACGCAGGTACTGCTCACGCTCGTGCAGTGTTTGTGCGACAAACGTGGTCATCCAGCCGTTGAACTCGGGTCTATCGACTAGGCTGGAGATAGCGATTACGCGCACCGCCTGATCGAGGTAGACGGAGTCGTAAAACTGCAGGTGTCGTTCAAGCACCTGAATGCCCTCGGGCGGTTCCGGGATATCCTCATACCCGGTGATGAACGCATGATCCGGCCCGATGACTTTGTAGTAAAGGTTGTCATTGGTAGTGGTGCGGATGAGTTCCAGCAAATCGTCAGTGAGCACGTCGCCGCCGGAGGATAACGCGTGCTCGGAGATGGTAAGTGCGAGCGTCACCAGCAACTTGTCGAAAATGCTCTCGGAGGTTTCCCTGGTGTCCACATACACGCTGACAAGGTGCGCGAGGGACATGAAAAGCAACGGCACGATTAGCCATGCCAGCAGTCGGGCATGCAGAGATTTCAACACGATCTGGCGACCTAGCTCTGCAACGCGTAACCCAAACCGCGTTTGGTCACGATCCCCACATCGCTGTCGGCAAGCTTGCGCCGCAGCCGGTGCACGTAGAGTTCAATTGAGGAGGTTCCGGCATGGTCGTCGAAAGTAAATACATGCTGAGCGATGCGCTCCTTGCTGATGACGGCACCGTTCTGGCGGATAAGAATTTCCAGTACCGCGCGCTCGCGCGGTGAGAAGTCCATCGTGGTACCGGCAAGGGAAAATTCGCGGGTGGATTGGTCGAACACCAACGAACCGAACTGAAGCTGAGGGGTACGGTTCTCCCGGTTACGTCGCAGTAGCGCCCGGACGCGAGCTTCGAATTCTTGCAGATCAAACGGTTTGACCAGATAGTCATCGGCACCCAGGTCCAGTCCGCTGACGCGGTCCTCGATGCCGATTCGGGCCGAGACGATGAGCACCGGTGTGGTGCAACCCTTGCCACGCAGGTTACGCAATACCACTAGGCCATCGCTGTCTGGCAGATTCAGATCCAGCACAACAATGTCGTAGTCGGCACATTGCATGGCCTCCTGCACCCGACGGCCTTGAGCGAATCTGTCGCAGCCGATGCCCATATCCTGCAGCGACAGCTGCATGACCTCGGCAATCTCGTTGTTATCCTCGATGATCAGGCCACGCACGGCCACACCTCTTCGGTGTCAGAAACAGGTACTTCCGGGCCACCCACTTTAGTTAATACATCCTGCTATTGAAAGGGGATTGAAAGTTTGTCGGCCCTATACTTTCGCCAATCGGCTGCGCAGTGCGCAGCCCAAACCGATATCGCATCGACCTAATCCGGGGGGATTTACTATGCGCAGGTTATTCTTTGGTGCGTCCAGCATCGCTTGTGCCGCTACGTTGACCGTTGGTATTGCATTGCCGGCCATCTCTCATGCTCAAGCTATCGAGGAAGTGGTCGTCACCGGCTCCAACATCCGCGGGCGACAGGATTTTGAGACCCCCTCGCCGGTGCAGACTGTCGGCGAAGTCGAACTGGAGAATACCGGCGCGGTCAAGCTGCAGGATCTGTTCAAGGGCCTGACAGTGAACTCAGGTTCACAGACCTCCAATCGCCAGAATGCGCTCCAGGGGGTTTCGCAGTTCTCCCTGCGTGGACTGGGCATTGGTTCAACCTTGACCCTGGTGAATGGGCGTCGCGGCGGTCTATCGCCCATTACCGACGACACTGGGCAGTTGTTCACTGATTCGAATCAGTTTCCAGTGAATATGATTGAGCGCATCGAAGTGCTTACCGATGGGGCATCGGCCACCTACGGCTCCGAAGCGGTCGCAGGCGTAGTCAATATCATCACACGCAACGATTTCGAGGGCTTCGAGCTCACCAGCGAATATCGCGACTCCACCCACGATTCGACGCAATTGGGCGCGGCCTTCGGTACGGCGTTCGACCGCGGCCACTTCTCTACCTTCGTCAACTATTACGATCAGGGTGGAAATTATCGTGGTGACTTCGGGTTTATCAGCGATCTGGATTCGGCTAACGACGACGGTATTGGCGCGGTGTTCAGCTCGGGCACGGGTTCCCCGGGTCGCATTGATCTGGCCGTGGATGATGGCGCGGGCGGCTTTGCGCGTGCAGACACCGATGTGAGCGTGACGCTGGCCGACCCGGACTGCGAAGCCTCGGGCGGTCATTTGAATGGTGGCACTTCGAACTGCCGCTACCCATTCATCGATCAGCGTCGACTTATCGCCGAAGAACAGCGCGTTCAAGTGTTCTCACAATTCAACTACAACCTGTCCGACCGGATCAACGCATTCGCTGAGGTCGGGTACTCGCGCAACGAAATCACTGATGTGCTGGGCGGCGGCGTGTTGCGCCAGACCACTACTGACGGCGGCTTCCTGGTAGGTGCGGACAATCCTTACAATTTTTTTGAGAATGTTGGCGGGGTACTTACCTATGTTGGTCCGGCGGCCTGGGATCCAGCGGTAAACGTGGCGGCACCCGTGGTCGTTCGTGGTCGTCCGTTGGGCGCCGCGTTCGATGGCGACAACGCGGCGGATATCTCTACCATCTTTACCAATTTCCGCTTCGTGGGCGGATTCGATCTTGATCTGACGGATAGCTGGGGTTTGAACGCCACCTATACCACCTCCACTAACGAGTACACCCGCAGCCAGCCGCGGGATTACGATGTGAATCTTTACCAAGCAGCCATAGACAGTGGCGCGTGGAATCCGTTCGGCACTGCGATCGCCAACCCCACCGGCATTTCGCCCAAAGATGGTGTCTCGGACTTTGGTAACTCAGAAGCAGATCTGGGGCTGTTCGCACTCATCATCAACGACCGTGGAGAAGTCACCCAGGATGTGGCCGAGGTGGTTCTGAGCGGCGACACCGGGCTTCAGCTGAGCGGCGGCAGTGTGATGATGGCGGTTGGCGCCCAGTACCGCGACATGACCTACAGTAACGTGCCTGATAGCCGGCGCCAGAATGGCACGAACGCGCGGGCCGAGACTGAAGGCATTGTGGCAGGCGAGCAGGATGCGTTTGCGATTTTCGCCGAAGCGATCGTGCCCTTCAGCGATCGGTTCGAGACACAGTTTGCGCTGCGTTACGAGGACTACGGCGATCAGGGCGGCGACACTACCGATCCGAAAATTTCCGCCAAGTTCGACGTGACAGACGACTTTGCGATCCGCGGCTCCTGGGGCACCTCATTCCAGGCGCCCTCGATTCGCCAGGTGGCCGGTTCGGTGGGTAATGCGGGCGTGCTCGACCCACTTAACCCGGATGCCGGCAACTTCAACGTCACCGTGTTTACCGAGGGCTCGACTGATCTCATCTCCCAGTCCGCCACCAACTTCAACTTTGGTGTTATCTGGCGCAGCGAGCTTGGTCTGGACCTGTCGCTTGACTACTGGACCTATGAATACGAAGACTTGATCCTGCCGGGTGGCAGCGCGCAGTCGATTGTCGATGCTGTGGCGGCTGGAAGCCTGCCCGCCGATCGCGTACAGCGCGACCAGTTCGGTCAGCTAAGTGCCGTGTTCACTGGCTTCTTGAACCGCGGTACCGCCGACGCTACCGGGCTTGATTTGGCTGCAAGCTTTGCGCCCAACGGCTGGTCATGGGGTGACATCGTATTCGACGCGACCGCTACCATTATCACCAAATACGATTCCTCGGAATTTGGCGATATCAAAGGCAGTCGCAATAATGGCAACGGTTTCGGCTCTACCCCGGATACCAAAATCAACCTGGGCGCGACATTGGTCAACGGCAATCACGGGGCGAACGTGAGCATTCGCCATATTGCCGAGTATCTCGACGATCAGGCCGAGCTGAACATCGATAGCCAGACCACAGTAGATGCGCGCTACAGCTATACGCTAGCCAATGGCATTAGCAGTATCGGCGCCGATCTGGTCACCTTGTCTATCGGTGTCACCAACCTGTTCGACGAAGATCCGCCACTTATCGACGCGCGGCCGCTGTTCGATACAGAAGTGCATGATCCACGCGGCCGACAGGTCTACGCAGGCTTCAAAGCCGGTTTCTAACGCCTTCGACGAAATTGGGAATGGGGCCCATCAAGGCCCCGTTCTTAACCTGGTTTCCGACCCACGCCGCAATGGCTTATGCAGGTATCGCGTAGAATCAGTGCCTGTTGTATCCTGTCCGGCGCGCCGTCTCCCGGTGTCATGTGCGGGCCCGATGCATACGGTGAGAGGTTCAGCATGAAGAGTTGGCCAACGCTTGCGGTTTTGGGTTTGCTGTTGAGTGGCGCAATGGCCTCGGCTGCAGAGCGCGTCCACTTTCTGGTGCCCGGCGGAGCTGGCGGCGGTTGGGATACGACAGCGCGCGGCGTAGGCGAAGCCTTGTCCCGCTCGGGTTTGATTGAGGTGGCTTCCTACGAGAACCTGTCGGGTGGCGGCGGCAGTCGCGCAATGGCCCATTTGATCGAAACCGCCTCACGTCAGACCCGCACGCTGATGATCAGTTCGTCGCCGATTATCCTGCGCTCGTTGCGCAAGGTGTTTCCGCAGTCTTATCGGGACCTCACCCCAATCGCGAGTGTCATCGTTGACTACGGTGCGTTCGTCGTACGAACAGATTCCCCGTATCTGAACTGGCAGGATGTGGTGGAGGATTTCAGGCGTAACCCACGCGGCATCAATATCGCTGGCGGCTCATCTCGGGGCAGCATGGATCATATTGTGGCCGCATTGGCATTCAAGAAGTCGGGCGCGGAAGCACGACAGGTGAAGTACATTCCGTACAACGCAGGCGGGCATGCGATGGTCGGCCTGCTGTCCGGCGAATGCCAGCTATTGTCCACCGGGCTTTCTGAGGCGGTCGCACTGGCCGAGCAGGGTGAAGTGCGCATCTTGGCAATGACGGCACCGGCGCGTGTCGACGGTTTGCCCGACGTGCCGACGCTGGTTGAACAGGGTATCCCGGCTACCTTCGCTAACTGGCGTGGTTTTTTCGCTGCGCCAGGAATCTCCGCGCAGGCGCGTATCGCCTTCGAGCAGTTGCTGGAAGGGCTTTACGACACGCCGCAGTGGGAGGCGATCCGCCGCACCAGAGGCTGGACGAATCTGTACATCGCGGGCGAGGCGTTCGAGACGTTTCTGCAGGAGCAGGAGCAGGAAATGAGCGCACTGTTAAGCGATCTGGGTATGCTTTAGTCCGCGCACAGAGGCACCGCAGGGCCTCGCGAGCAGTCAGCGCTTGAAATGCATTTGAAAGGTTAGTGCGGTTAGACTTGTTGCCCGCTGTGTCGCGCCCCTGAAGGCTTTTGGCGATGTATCTGATCGACAACAAGAATCGGGTCGGCAGCCTGCTAATCTTGCTGTTCTCGCTTTCGTACCTGAGCGAGGCGCTTGAGTTGCCGGTTGATCTAACCGCAGGAGGTGAGTTCTTCACCTCACGCACGCTGCCGGTTGGGCTCGCGCTCGCCTCCATTGCGTTTGCACTAATCCAACTCTTGTTGCCCTCCGCCGGTACCCCGGAAGAGACCATTACCGATTCGGTTGAGGCATTCCGATGGCGCCCAGCCGTTCTGCTGGTGTTGCTCATGACTGTCTACGCAATGAGCTTCCAGTTTCTAGGGTTCTCGCTGGCAAGTGCGCTGTTTCTGTTCCTGGGCTTTGTCGTGCTTGGTGAACGACGCTTCCTGCATGCCGCACTGCTGGCGGTTGGCATGGTCGTCTTTTTGTGGGCTCTGCTCACCCAGGTGTTTGGCCTGTACCTCGACAATGGTCGATTGCTGGCCATGATAGGCGGACAGACATAGTGGTGGAAGGCATTTTAGCTGGCCTGAGTACCGCCTTCTCGCCGATCAACCTCCTGATGGTATTGGCCGGGTGTTTTGCGGGTACGTTCATTGGCATGCTGCCGGGACTGGGGCCGGTATCCGCAATCGCTTTGATGATTCCCATCACTTATGGCCTGGATCCGGCGTCCGGGCTTATTTTGATTGCCGGCGTGTACTACGGCGCGATATTCGGCGGCTCGACCTCGGCGATTCTGATTAACGCACCGGGCGTTTCCGGCGCCGTGGCGACTGCGTTTGATGGTTATCCGATGGCACGCTCCGGTCAGGCTGGCAAAGCGTTGGCGATCGCGGCGTACGGCTCATTCGCCGGCGGCACTGTTGGGGCGATTTTTCTGTTTGCGTTTGTGCCGTTTCTTGCACAGGCGAGTTTGAGCTTCCACTCGTCGGACTACTTCGCTTTGATGTTGTTCGGCTGTACCGCGGTTGCGGCGTTTGCGGGCAAAGGACAAATTCTGAAAGCGATTTCGATGACATTGCTTGGATTGATGCTGGCAACCGTGGGTGAGGACCCATCGGGTATTCAGCGGTTCACTTTCGGTGTTGCAGATCTGTATGACGGTATCAGCTTTTTGTTGTTGTCGATGGCCACGTTCGCTTTGGCCGAAGCACTATTGGTCGTGCTGAAAGGTCAGCGCGATTCGAGATCCATGATGTCGCGCGAATCGATGGGCTCACTCAGGCTGACTCGCGAAGAAGTGAAAGACATTGCACCCGTGGTCGGCCGCTCGTCCGTGCTTGGCTTTCTGGTCGGTGTGCTGCCGGGCGCCGGCGCCACTATCGCTTCGTTTTTGGCTTATGGCACTGAACGCAACCTGGCGTCGAAAGCGCAGAAAACACAATTCGGT
The DNA here is from genome assembly GCA_965369325.1 of uncultured Gammaproteobacteria bacterium. Classification (GTDB taxonomy): domain Bacteria; phylum Pseudomonadota; class Gammaproteobacteria; order Steroidobacterales; family JBCBZW01; genus CBDUQI01. The sequence continues at coordinate 5,933 of CBDUQI010000148.1, read as the reverse complement.
CACGGCAGTCATCGTGGTTTGGCTGCGCCGGAGACGGCGAACAACGCGGCATCCACAGGCTCCTTCGTACCATTGCTCACCTTGGGCATTCCCGGCTCGGCGACCACCGCAGTGATGCTGGGTGCATTGATTTCCTATGGCGTTCAACCAGGCCCCCGGTTGTACGTGGACAACCCTGAGGTGTTCTGGTCGGTGATCATTTCCATGTACGTTGGCAACGTGATCCTGCTGGTACTGAATCTGCCGCTGATCCCGTACATCGCCCGGTTGCTGCAGGTGCCACGTCCGTTTCTTACACCCATTATTCTGTTCTTCTCCCTGATGGGCGTATACCTGGTGTCATTCAACGTTTTTGATTTGAAACTGATGGTAGCTATCGGCTGCCTCGCCGTGCTGGTGCGGATTCTGGATTATCCGCTGGCGCCGCTACTGCTGGGTTTTATTCTCGGGGGCATGATGGAAGACAACCTGCGTCGTGCTCTGCTGATTTGGGATGGCTCGTTCGCCTTCTTATGGCAGCGACCTATTACCGCCACTATCATGGCCATCACTGTCATTACGCTGCTCGTGCCGTTGCTTGCCACCTTACGGGCCCGTGCCGCAGGCCCAACCGATAAGACCGATGAGTCGGAAATGCCGCGTAGCTGAGGTTCTGCTTTTATGTCGCTGGAAAATAACTCATGAAACGCATTTTGCCCACGGCCTGGTTGGTATTGTTGGCCCTGCTCGCAGCGTCCTGCAACACTGCCCCGGTCGCCACCGCGCCGCCACAACTCAAGGTGATTACCTCCGGGGGATTCGCGGCCGCGTACAACGTACTCGGGCCGCAGTTTGAGCAACGCACCGGAATCAGAGTTACCACCGAATACGGCTCCTCATCCGGGGGTGCGGTAGATTCCATTCCGTCGCGTCTCGCCCGTGGTGAGGACGCCGATGTGATTATCCTGTCGCGCTCGTCTTTAGACCGTCTCACCGAAAAAGGTGAAGTGATTGAGGATTCGCGCATCAATCTGGTGCGATCGTCTATTGGTATGGCCGTGCGAAGCGGTACTGCGAAACCTGACATTAGTACTAGCGAGGCGTTTATTCGGACGGTGATGGACGCGGAGTCCATCGGTTACTCCGCCAGTGCCAGCGGAACTTATCTGTCGCAGAAGTTGTTCCCCAAGCTTGGTATCTGGGAGCAGATTGCACCCAAGAGCAAACGTATTCTGAGCGAGCGGGTGGCCACAGTGGTTGCACGCGGAGAGGTGCAGATCGGGTTTCAACAGATCAGTGAAATCCTGCCCATTGAAGGTGTTGACTACGTTGGTCCGATTCCCGAGGAGATGCAAAAAGTCACCACGTTCGGCGCTGGCATTCTCACCCGCGCCCAAAACCCCGGTGAGGCGGAGGCGTTGCTGGAGTACCTGTCTTCGATGGAGGTGGCGAGCACTATCGCGCAGACTGGACTGCAACCTGTGGTGTTGGAAAAGTGACTGAACAGTGGCGTTGCGCGTTGAGTGCGTTGCTGATCGTGGCGTTATCCTGCCCGGCACTGTCCGATGACTTTCCGAGTCAGCCGTTAACTATCGTGGTGGCCTTCGGGGTGGGTGGTAGCGCTGATCGTATGACGCGCGCCGTCTCGCCGTACATCGCGGAGGAACTCGGCCAGCCCGTACAGGTGATCAACAAAAAGGGTGCGGGCACCTTGCTTGGAAGCAACTATCTGCTGGAACGCCCGGATGACGGTTACACGCTTCTTGCCTCCGGTTTCTCCCCCTATCTGTCAAACACAATTCTTGAGGGGAACGCGGATTACACTATCGATGATTTTGCCTACTTGAACTTTCAGTGGTTCGATGAAGATCTTATCGCGCTCAGCAAACGCTCCAGATATAAAACTCTGGAAGAGCTGATTCATGCCATCCGCACCCAACCTAAAACAGTCAAGGCATCGGTCGTGCGTGGGTCAGCCGGTCACCTGATGGCCAAGCTGCTGTTGGAAGTCAGCGCAATTCCGCAGCAGAACCTGAATCTCGTGACTTACAATGGCGGCGGTCTGGCCCGGGCAGCGGTCGCCGGAGGTGTGGTCGACTTTATTATTATCAGCGCCAAGGGCACCGAGACCATCCGAGAGTATGTAACGCCCTTGGCAGTGGTCAGCCGTCTGGCCAGCGAGGATTGGGGCGTGCCGACCCTAAATCAGGCGCTGGCGCCGCTCGGTATGAAGGCGCCTGTGTTGCCTGGGACTATCCGCGGCTTCGCCACCAGCGCCAAGTTTAAGGCAGAGTACCCCGAGCGATTCGCCATCCTGGCGGATGCGATCAAGCGCGCGTTAGAGAATCCGTTGTTGCAACAGCAACTGCGCCAGTCCGACATCGGCGGCCGTTGGACCGGGCCGCTGGAGTCCGAAAGCACGATGAAAGAAACGTTTGATATCTTCAAGAACTACTCCTATCTGTTGGCGTTGTAGGCAGGTGCCATGAGGACGTTGAGCAAACACAACCTTGCCGATCTTGCGGTGCTGCTGGGCTTGGTCGCGATCGTGCTTTGGTACGCGCTGGACGCCTACACGGTATCCACCCAAATCCTGAACCTTATCCTGATTGTGCCGGTGACGTCGTTGGTGCTGATCCTGTGTGGCGTGCAACTCGTGCGTCAGCTAACCCTTGGCGAGCCGCCGTCGGCGGACCTTAAACCGGCCGCCGAAGCGTTCCCTGTGATCGCACTGTTTGCCGCCTATGTGCTCACCCTGCCATGGTTGGGGTTCGACGTTGGCACCTGTTTGTTCATCGGCCTTTTTCTTTGGTTTCACGGTGAGCGCCGCTGGCCGTGGTTGATCGCCTACTCTGTGGTGTTCGCCTCGCTTGCAACCTTGTTCTTCTCCAGAATGCTGCCTTATCCAATGCCGCTGCTTGTATTCCCGGGACTGGATTGAACACTGCTCATGATTGATTTCGTCGCGGTACAAGGTGGGCTGGATCTTCTGTTTTCCAGTCTGTCACCCTGGCTCATCGTGATACCCGGCATATTGATCGGCCTGGTGTTCGGCGCCATTCCCGGCCTGCAGATTTCCATGGCGATGGCCATCTTCCTGCCGATGACGTTGTATATGAACTTCATGCAGGCAATGTTGTTCCTAACCGCGATATTTACCGGCGGTGGGTTCGGTGGCAGTATCCCGGCTATCCTCATGAACATCCCAGGCACTTCCTCGTCGATTGCGACGGGGTTTGATGGCTATCCGATGTCGCGCAAAGGGCAGCACAACACCGCGCTGGGTATCGCGCTGGGCGCCTCCTGCTTTGGCGTGATCATCGGGTACAGCATTCTGTTTGTATTGATCACACCGATTTCGCAATTGGTGCTGCGGGTGGGGCCGGCAGAAATGGCAGCCGTCATTCTCTGGGGTATTACTCTGATTGGCACACTAAGCGGCGGCAACCTGGCCAAGGGCGTTATTTCCGGGCTGGTAGGTTTGCTGATCGGAACGGTGGGATACAGTGAGGCAGGTGTTTCACGCGGGACGATGGGCAGCGTCTACTTGCTGGATGGTATCCCGGCGATTCCAGCGATGATCGGCATGTTTGCCGCGTCGGAGCTTTTCCGCCTGGTGAACACCCAATACCTGGTAAAGGATCGCGAGGCGCGCAAGGTGAGCGTCAGTCAGATCTTTGTAGGCTTCAAGCAATCAATCGCCAGGCCCTTTATCATTGTGCGGGGATCGTTAATCGGCGTGTTTGTTGGGGCTGTGCCGGGGGTGGGCTCGTCCATCGCCAATCTGCTGTCTTACATGGTGACCAAAAAGCGCGACCCTAATCCGGAGACCTACGGACTGGGCAATCCGTCGGGTGTGGTGGCGTCGGAGTCGGCCAACAGTACTTCCGAAGCGGGCTCCATGGCGACGTTGCTGGCGTTGGGAATCCCCGGCGGCGGTGCCACCGCGGTCATGTTAGCCGCGTTTGCGATGCACAACATTACCGGTGGTCCGCAGTTTATTCGTGAACAGTCCGATGTGGTCTACGCAATTATTTTCGCCAACTTCGGTCAGGCGATATTGTTGATCGTACTCGGATTGATGTTCATCCCCTTGTTGGCCAATGTGGTGAAGGTGCCTATGCGGTACCTTATCCCCTCAGTGCTGGCGCTGGCGGTGTTCGGCGCATTCGGGTTGACCGGGAATATGTCTGGCCCGGTTACCGTAATGGTGTTCGCGATCATCGGCTGGTTATTCAAACGCTACGACTACTCCGTGCCGGCTGCCGTCGTGGGTATTTTACTTGGTGGCATGGCGGAGGATTCGTTGATTTATTCGTATCAGATCAGCGGCGGCCAATGGCGCTATCTGCTGGAGCGTCCGGTAACGATGTTTATTCTGGGGCTATTGCTGGTCTCGTTGTTCGGCCCCCGACTGGTCGACGCGCTCAAGCGCCGCGCCCGCAACTAGGCGATGCTTGATCTGCCGTTAGTCGTGCTTACGATGATCGCCGGGGCCGCGTTCCTGACCGGTGCTCTGCACGGCGCGACCGGCATGGCGGGGGGCGTTGTGATGGCCGCAATTCTGGCGCATATCATCGGCATCAAGGCGGCCATCCCGGTAATGACATGCGCACTGATTTTTAGCCACACTAGCCGCGCCGCGATGTACTGGCGCGATACGGACTGGTCGACGGCGGGGCGCGTGCTCCTGTTTGGTGGCCCCACCATTGTGATTGGCGCCGTTATCTTCGGCATGATCAGCGGGCGCACGGTGGCGATAGTGTTTGCGTTGTTCCTGATCGGCTCGTTTCCGATCAAATACTGGGCGCGTAAACACAATATACAAACCGGTCCCAGATTGCTGGCGGGCGCCAGTGCTGTGTGGGGAATGCTGGCCGGTAACGTGATAGGTCCGGGATTCTTCCTTGCACCCTTCCTGCTCGGTACCGGCATGAATCGGATGACGTTCGTCGGTACGCTGGCCAGCGTGACGCTGGTGATGAATGCTTTAAAGCTTGGCGTCTTTGGCGTCACCCAGCTGATGACGCGCGAGCTGTTCGTTCTCGGCGTTATCGTGGGCCTGATCACCATTCCCGGCAATTGGTTGGGCCGCCATGTATTGAAGGGCATGAATGACAGCCATCATCGGGTGATCATTGATCTGTTGACTGTCATGATGATTCTTAACTTTCTTTACCTTGCGGTTACGGAATGATGAGCAAAAAAATCATCGTGGTGGGTAGCGGGAACGCGGCGTTGTGCGCGGGCATCGCTGCGCTGGAGGCCGGGGCTGACGTACTGATCGTCGAAAAGGCGGATACCGCCGAGGCGGGCGGCAACACGCGCTACACGGCCGGCGCAATGCGTTTTGTTTACGACTCCGGCGACGATCTGCTGCCACTGCTGCTCAATCCCGATGACCCGCGCATCCAGCACACCGAGTTTGGTGCATATCCGCGCGACCGGTTCCAACAGGACTTGCTCAACTTTAACGACGGTCAGCCGCTTTCAATGCAGCAACACCTTTTGATCGACGGCAGCTACGATACGCTGCGTTGGCTGGCCACTCACGATGTACGATTCGAACCTATTTACGAGCGCCAGTCGTACAAAAAAAACGGCAAACATGTATTTTGGGGCGGCCTCACACTGGCATCGCGGGGCGAAGGCGATGGGCTGTTTCAGGCAGAACTGGCCGCGTTCCTGCGGCTGGGCGGTTGCATTGAATACGAGACCGAGGCGACGCGGTTGCTCTGGCGAGACCATCGCGTTGCCGGAGTTTGCTGCCGTCGCAACGGCGGCGATGACGAGTTGCTTGCTGACGCGGTGATACTGGCATCCGGCGGCTTTGAAGCCAACGCACAGCTCAGGCAAAAATACCTGGGCCAACGCGGGCAACGCGCCAAGGTGCGCGGCACCCGCCATAACATGGGCAAGGGGCTGGAGATGGGGTTGTCGGTTGGCGGCGCTTT
>CBDUQI010000147.1:0-14905 GCA_965369325.1 uncultured Gammaproteobacteria bacterium | reverse complement strand
TAACTGAGTCGCCCATTCAGGCGCGGTCTTAAGGATGATTGCGGCATGGCGCTCGGCAAGTTGCAGGAACGCGTTCGCGGCCCGTGTGCCGCTGACCGGTTGCGACGGTTCGGTGTCATGGGCGTCCATCGGCGCGCAGGCGGCCGCCAGTGAGAGCGCGGCGAGCGCCAGCAAACCACTGAGGACGTTATGAGGGTAATCGGTGTACATAGGTTTGACCTTATTTATTCTGCGAGCTCCGATCCGGGACCCGTGTCAGTTGAGAGCGCAATGAAGGGTGTATCCTATGGCCATACTGGTTTACTGTATTGAGCCAGTTGTCGAGATATTCGCTGGTCCACTTTTGAGGTCCTGCATGCCAACAACTTACGATGATCTGGCGCTGGCCTGGCGCCTGGACAGAGCGCGTGGCCCGCTGTCGGCGCAACTGGTTGAGCACATGCGTGAGGCTATCCGCGACGGCACGCTGGTCCCGGGCGATCGTATCCCGGCGACCCGAAAACTCAGTTGCGCGCTGGGCATCGCGCGCGGCACCGTTACCACCGCCATTGAACTACTAATCGCCGAGGGTGTGCTGCACACCCGCCAAGGTGCCGGCACCTTCGTGGCACCGGATGCCGCGCTACTGCGCACTCAGCGAGCGCGCGCTCGCCGGCCGATGGTGCAGTTGCCGCAGGTTGCGTTGCGCCCGGATATCGATGAGCGCGATGCGCCGCAGATCGACCTGCGCCCCTGTCGCCCGTCGCTGGAGGCGTTCCCGCGCAGCGTCTGGCGTCGCTGCCTGGCTCGCGCTGGCGATGCGCTGCCGCTGCCCGATTACGGTGATCCGCGCGGTGATGTGCGTTTGCGTGAGGTAATCGCTGAGTATTTAAGACGCGCGCGGGGCGTGACCTTCGAGCCTGAGGAGATCATGATCACCAACGGCGCCGTGCATGCCATGCATCTGGTCGCTTCGGTGTATTTGGATGCGCGCTCCAGTGTGCTGGTAGAGGATCCGGGTTACCCGTTGGCGCGGCAGACCTTTGCACTGGCTGGCGCCAGGATCGTCCCGTGCCCGGTGGATGCGCAGGGGCTGCAGGTGGACCGGTTGCCGAAAAGAGCGCGGTCGGTACGGTTGGTTTACGTGACGCCGTCACATCAGTTTCCCACCGGCAGTCGTCTGTCGTTCGGGCGTCGCCAAGCGCTGATCGATTGGGCGCACGAACACGACGCCTTGATCATCGAGGACGATTATGCAGGCGAGTTTCGTTACGACGTGCCACCGCTGCCACCGATGGCTGCGATGACCAACGGCTGTGTAGTCTACTGCGGGACGTTTTCGAAAACCCTGTTTCCCGGTTTGCGCATGGGCTTTGCTGCTGCGCCCGCCCGCATTGTGGATGCGCTGGCTAACTACCGCATTGTGAGCGAGTACGGACCTAACACTATCGTGCAGTCGGCACTCAGCCGGTTTATCGCCGAGGGCCATTACGAACGCCACATCCATCGCATGCGCCGTATCTACCGGGCCAAGCGTAAAGCGTTATCTGACACGCTGCTGGGGTTAGCGGCGGATGCACAGTTGTTGGGGCTGGACTCCGGTCTCAGTGGTTTTGTACGTCTGGGCCCGGAGGTGCTCGCGCGTGAGGTATGCGACTGGGCGCAAACCCAGGGGGTGGCGGTGCCGCCGATGTCGCGCTACGCGCTGGAGGCGGACAACGCACAAAACGGTTTAGTTATCGGCTATGCGGCGGAGAGCATCGAGAAAATCATTCAGGGCGTGGGAATACTCGCCCAGAGGATGTGAATCCGGCCACCGCCGCACGGCTCGGGCCGTTATAGGCGCAGCGATCTGCGGACGCTTGTTCGCGACAGGCAGACGGTTTGACGCCCCGGAGCGAGCCGACCTTGTGAAGATCGGCGCGCCGGCTTTGCTATGCTGTTTTACGATATGCGCACAGGGTTCTACCTTGCGTAGGTCGCATCGTCGTCAGCCAGCAGAGGACCATCCGGTGATCGAATTCAATGTCAATTCCAAACCCGCATCGTTCGAGGGCGATGAAAGCACGCCATTGTTGTGGGTGTTGCGCGATGAACTGAAACTTACCGGTACCAAGTTTGGTTGCGGTATCGGGCAATGCGGTGCATGCACGGTGCATGTGTCCGGCCGCGCCCAGCGCGCATGTATGACGCCCGTGGCGGCGGTTGCCGACCAATCCATCACCACCATTGAAGGGTTGGCGAAGGCGGATGGCACACTGCACCCGGTGCAACAGGCGTGGCTGGAGATAGACGTGCCGCAGTGCGGCTATTGCCAGGCGGGGCAGATCATGGCGACCGCGGCCTTCCTGGCGCAGCATCCGCAACCGGATGACCCCGATATTGATGCGAATATGACCAACCTCTGCCGCTGCGGCACCTATGTGCGAATACGCCAGGCCATCCATCGTGCGGCCAAACTTATGGCGCAAAGCAAATGAGCGGCGCAAGCGCGGGAACACCGCCTCGCCCCAACCCGCCCATTGAGGTGGATACGGATCGGCGCCGGTTGCTGGTGTCCGGTATCACGCTGGCCGGCAGTTTCGTGTTGGGCCTGCCTGCCATCGCCCGCGCCACCAGCAAGCTCGGAGTTGACGCACACGATGTGATTAACCAGCTTGGGTTTTTCGTCGAAATTCTGGGCAGTGGCGAGGTGGTTATCGGCAGCAATCAACCTGAGATCGGACAGGGTGTGCGCACGGCCTTGCCCATGCTAGTGGCGGAAGAGCTCGATGTTGAATGGTCGCGCGTGCGGGTGCAGCCGATGCCCCTTGGCCTGCTGAAGACCGCCGATGGTTTTACCTGGAAGTACGGTGGTCAGGGTGTGGGCGGCAGCACCGGGCTGACCGGCAATTGGGAATTTATGCGCCAGGTGGGCGCAAAGGCGCGACATCAGTTGATGGCCGCAGCGGCGGCGCAATGGAAGGTATCGGTCAGTGAGTGCACCACGCGGCCGGGGCATGTGGTGCTGACGGCAACCGGTCGCGAATTGGGCTACGGGCAACTGGTGAGTGAAGCGGCGATGTTGCCCGCGCCGGGCGAGGATGTCGCACTAAAACCGATGAGTGATTATCGCATCGTGGGCAAGCGCCAGCCCATGATCGATGCCATCGACATCGTGACGGGCAAAGCCCGCTACGGCATCGATACGCAGACGCCCGATATGCGCTACGCGGTGATCGCCCGCTCACCCATTCTGAACGGGCGGGTGAAATCGTTTGATGACGCTGCCGCCAGAAAAGTGTCTGGCGTGCTGGATGTGTTCAAGGTGGATGGCCCGCAACCGGACGAGCCGTATGTAATCCTGGCCAGCGGCGTAGCGGTGGTGGCGAACTCCACCTGGGCGGCGATGCAGGGGCGCAAGGCCTTGAGCGTGCAATGGACGCCGGGGCCGAACGCGTCGGACAGCACTGATAAGTTCTGGAAACGCAGCCACCAGTTGCTGGAAGGCAGCGGGCAGATTGTGGCCGACGACGGCGAGTACGAATCAGCGATGGCCGGTGCGCAGCGCACAGTCTCCCATCGCTACGAAGTGCCCTTTGTATCGCACGCGCCACTGGAGCCGCAGAATTGTTTCGTGCACGTGCAAGGCGAGCAATGCCATGTGATTGCACCCACTCAGATGCCCAGTGGGGCCTCACGAGCGGTCGCTGCGGTCACCGGGCTGGCGCGGGAGAACATTCACGTGGACGTCAGCCGCGTGGGCGGCGGTTTCGGTCGACGGCTGACCAACGACTATGTGGCTGAGGCCGCCATTGTCTCGAGCAAAACCGGATGGCCGATAAAATTGCAGTGGTCTCGCGAGGATGATATCCGCAACGATTTTTACCGTCCGGCCGGCGTGCACGAGATGCGTGCGGGGCTGAACGGCGACGGAAAGGTGATCGCCTGGACACAGCGCTTGGCCAGCGCCAGTAAATATTATCGCCGCCCGAATATGCCGGACACCGATCTTTGGGGCGCAGAGTTGTACGCGGATGACTTCCCCCGCAACCGAGTGGAAAACTATCGGCTGGAGTATTTTCATCATCCTATTGGGCTGCCGCGCGGCTCCTGGCGTGCGCCCGCGCATACCGCCAACGCGTTTGTCATTCAGAGCTTTCTGGATGAGATCGCTCACGAGTCGGGCCAGGATCCGTTGCAGTTGCGCCTGGATATGTTGGGCAAGGCGGAAGAGCTCAAATACGAAAACCACGGCGGTCCCACGTTTAATCCCGGGCGCTTGGCGCGGCTGAGCCGATTCGTTGCCGAACGCATCGGCTATGGCGAGACGCGTGCCAGCGGTCGCGGGGTTGGGCTGGCCACGCACTTTACCTTCGGCGGCTACAGCGCACATGCTATTGAGGTATCGGTGAGTGCACAGGGGCGCTTGCGTATCGAGCGCATCGTGGCGGCGATTGATTGCGGATTCGCGGTGAACCCGCAGGCCGTGGAGGCGCAGTTGCAGGGCGGCACCGTGGACGGCATCAGCACGGCGCTAGCGCTGCAGATTACGGTAAAAGACGGGCAGGTGCAGGAAAGTAATTTTCACGACTATCCGCTGGCGCGCATCGCCGCCATGCCAAGTCGTTTTGAAGCGCATATTCTGCCTTGGGACGAGACCCCAACCGGGGTGGGGGAAATAGGCATCCCGTCAGCTGCACCCGCATTGACCAATGCGATATTCGCCGCGACGGGCGTGCGTATTCGCACCCTGCCGATTGGCGATCAATTGCGAAAAGCCATGTCGGGATAAGAACAACGGCGGGATGAGCAAGTAAGTGATTCTCCGCCGTCTTGAGTGGTTCTGGGAGCGCGAGTGTGGTTGCTTTAAGTGGGTTTTTTGCGTACTAGGGAGGGGATCTTTGTGCCTTTACTGGAGCAGTCGATCAGCACGTCCAGCCGCCGCAGACGCGTCTTCTCCTGCTTGGCGCTCATCACCCACCACACGGAGGGTTTGCGATAAGACGGCGCCAGTGACTCGAAGTAGGCCCAGGCTTTAGCGTTCTCCCGCAGCTTCTTCTCATACGCCGGGTCGAGTTGCACATTTTTTTGTTCATAGGCGTAGCGCACTGAGCGTTCGCGGCTGCGCGCTACCCAAGCGTCAAGCCCCGATTTAGTCATCAGTCCGTGTTTTTTCAGTTCGCGCACTTTGCGGATGTTCACTGCGCTCCAGATGCTGCCAACGCGTCGCGGTGTAAAGCGAATGCAATAGCGTTGCTCGTCGATGGACCGGCGAACACCGTCAATCCAGCCGAAGCAGATAGCCTGATCAACCGATTCTGACCAGTTCACGCTGGGCTTGCCACTGGCCACCTTGTAGTAGCCGAGTATCAGCTCCGGCTCGGTGGCATGGTGGCGCTCAAACCATGCACGCAGGCTTGCTGAATCCTTAAAGTAGGTGGCGGTTACCACGGCGGCTGTTACCTCGGGCTACAAATATCCACCGAACATGTAAGCCGTAAGCGTACGCAATCCACGCCGTCATCGCCATGAGGTGGCGCTATGGATGCGGCCAGTGGGCGCTCCGACCCACGGCCGAGACCAACAACGCAGTGCTTTGTTTGACATGGTGGCGGACTGGATTGATGATCGCACGATAGCGATGCCGCGAACCGAACTCCCCAAGCCCCGGCGCGTTGCCGGCCGTTGATAAGAAGTACCGCCTCCGGGCGAACGCGGCGGTGGTGGTTGTTCAGGCAGGTGCTCGAGCCGAGCGGTGGGGGCCGCGAATCAGCCATGACCGACACACAAACAGACAGTCTGTGGAAATCACTTGGACCGGGCATCGTGTTCGCGGGCGCGGCGATTGGTACCTCGCACCTAGTGCAATCCACACGAGCCGGGGCGTCGTTCGGGCTCGGCCTGTTGCTGGTGGTGATTGTCGCGAACTTTATCAAGTACCCGGCGTTTCGCTTTGGTCCGCAGTATGCGGCCGCGACCGGCACCTCGCTGGTGCAGGGGTATCGTCGCCTTGGGCGCGGGGTGCTCGGCGTGTTTGTGTTAAGTGAGCTGCCGGTGATGGTGATTATCCTGGCGGCGACGGCGACAGTGACAGCCGCCATCCTGCTGGCCGTGACGGACTGGGCCCTGTCACTACCCACCGCGAGCATTGGTCTGATTATTATTGGCGGTGTTGTTTTGCGCGTGGGCGGCTACGTCATACTTGAACGGCTGAGCAAAGTTTTCGTGGCGATACTCACCCTCTCAACCCTGCTCGCCACGGTGCTGGCGCTGCCGCGCATCGACTGGTCCGGCGCGCAATGGGCGCTACCAGAGATGGACACAACGACGCTCGCCTTCGTCGTCGCCCTGATGGGCTTCATGCCATCGGCGATTGATCTTTCGGTGATGCAGTCGCTGTGGTCGGTGAGCCACCAACAACGTACCGGCCAGCGCCGAACGCTGCATGCCACGCTGCTTGATTTTAATATTGGCTATATCGGCTCGGTCACATTGGCTGTGTGCTTCCTGCTGATGGGAGCGGGCGTCATGTATGCCGCTGGCGAAGCGCCGGCGGCAAGCGCGGCGGCCTTTGCCAATCAGGTGATTGGGCTGTTTACATCAACGCTTGGCGAGTGGGCCGGCTTGATCGTCGGCGTATCGGCGCTTCTGGTGATGTTCACCACGTTGATCACTGTGCTTGATGGTTTCCCGCGTATGGTGACGACGGCTTTAGTGATTCTGCCCAAGCCCGCGGACGCTGAGATCGGCGATATCCAGAGCGGAACACTGCTCACCGTCTGTACCGTCGCGATGGCGGCCGGGGCAGCATTTGTCCTGCTGTATCTGATGGGTTCGTTTCGAAGCTTTATCGATTTCGTCACCATTACGGCGTTTGTCGTTGGTCCGATTGCGGCCACGCTTAATCATCTGGCCATCATGTCGCCGCAGGTGCCGGATAGTTACCGCCCGTCGCGCCCGCTGCAACTGTGGAGCATCGTGGGTATTGTGGCAATGGTTGCCTTGTCTGCGGTGTTTCTGAGCGTGCGTTTCGGCTAAAGCCTGGCGCTGAAACATCTGCGGGACGGCGGGCGTTGGTCAAGAACCTCGCTGGGATTGCTTTTGATGCACGAGTGCGCCACCGTGTATCGCTCAATATTATGAGGAATCGCATATGCCCTTGTCGCGCCGTACTTTGCTCGCCACCTCTGCCGCTGCCGCGGTCACCAGTGTTTTTCCAGCTTGTGCCGACAAGACGCCTCAAGTCACCCAACCCGCTGGTGCACCCTCTGCTGGGGACGGGCTGGCGTCCGCGAAGGAGTTACTCGGGCAGGCCACGGATTTGATTGTTGAGGCTTACCCGGAAACCGCCTCCAGTGCCGGGATCGACAAAGGCCAATATGCACATCTCAAAGCCAGGCTCACTGACCGATCTTGGGAAGGGCAATCCCGGATCGAAACCGATGTTCGGGCGATGCTGGCGAAACTCAAGGGTATCGACACATCTGCCCTGCCGGCGGACGCGGGCTTGGATGTCGACGTGGTGCGCACCATGTTCGACACTGCGGCACAAGGGTTTGACTTCAAGTTCGGCGATAACGCCATGCTCAACTACAATTGGTCCTACCGCCCCAGCCCCTATGCGGTCGCGCAAAACACCGGCGCCTTTGTCGAGATTCCGAGTTTCCTCGATGCCAGCCACAATATCGAAACCGCTGAAGATGTTGATGCGTATCTGGCACGGCTCGAGGGCTATGCGGGGCAATTGGACGGGGAAACTGAGCGCGTTATAAGGGACGGCGCGAACGGTTATATTCTGCCGGACTTCCTGCTGGAAAAAACCATCGGGCAATTGCAGGGCGCGCGTGCCAAAGCACCGCAGCAGTGGGGTCTTGTTACTAGTTTTTCGAACAAAGCCGCCAGGCTGAACGATGCGGTGGGTGCACAAGCGGTTTCAGTCGCCACAGATAAGATCCTCCCGGCCATTGACCGACAGATTAAGGCGCTTGCTGCACTTGCGCCGAGTGCAACCAGTGACGCCGGTGTTTGGGCCAAGCCACGTGGTGATGAGTACTATGATTGGGCCTTGCGCGCCGGGACCACCACGGATATGTCGCCGGATGAAGTGCATCAAATGGGGCTTGATGAGCTCGCTAGCCTGCAAGCGCGCATGGAACCGATCCTGCAGAGCATCGGTTACACAAAAGGCACGGTAGGTGAGCGCATGAGCGCGCTCGGCGAAGACCCCCGTTATCATTTTTCCGATGGCGATAAGGGCCGTGCCGAGATCATGACCTTCATCGAGCATGCGATCACCGAAATCCGCAGCCTTATGCCTCAGGCCTTCGAGACCTTGGTGCCCGGCTTTCTCGAAGTAACGCGCATCGACCCGGAAGTCGAGGCCGGCGCACCTGGGGCCTACGGCGGTGCGGGTTCGATTGACGGCACTCAGCCTGGGCACTTCTGGATTAATCTGCGTACGCCAGCGCTACACAACAAATTTAACCTCAAGGATCTTACCTACCACGAGGCGATTCCCGGACATGTCTGGCAGGCCGAGTACACATTTAAACAGCCGCTTATTCGCTCGTTGCTGGCGTTCAATGTCTACTCCGAGGGGTGGGCTCTGTATGCGCAGCAACTGGCAGATGAACTTGGCGTCTACGAGGAGTTCCCCGTCGGTCGCTTGGGGTATCTGCAATCTCTGGCGTTTCGTGCCTGTCGTCTCGTGGTTGATACGGGGTTGCATGCTAAGCGTTGGACTCGCGAGGAAGCCAACACCTGGTTTGTGGTCAACAACGGTTCCAACCCGGAGGAGGTGCGCGGCGAAATTGATCGATACTGCGCCTGGCCAGGTCAGGCCTGCGGCTACAAAGTAGGCCACTCCGCCATCAACCGCCTGCGCACGAAAGCGGAAGCCTCGCTCGGCAGTGCTTTTAACTACAAACGCTTCAACGATGCCGTCGTGCTGGGCGGCGCCGTCCCGATGTCGGTTCTGGAACGGGTGATCGATGGTTATGTGCGAACGGAATCGTCCCGTTGATGTTCAACTTAACGTGCGCAGCGCCAAAGTCGGTTTGCCTGGTAGTCTGCAGGCGTGCGTACACGGGCAACAGCCGCCGCGATCTCAGCCGCTCCCAGCCCGCCAGCGGGCAACGCTTCAGGGCCTTCCAATCCCAACCCCGTGACCAGCGCGACACAAAATCGGCACGAAAGATGCTCGTTGCCAACAACGATCAGGCTGGATGACCAACGAAACAACAAATCCGATTGTATTTATTAGCTACCCGGATGAGGGAGACATGAGCGCTAGGGTAGCTGAGCTCGCGCAATGGCTGAGGAGCAAAGGCGTCAACGCGCTTACTGACCACCGCTTTGAGAATCGCCCGCCACCACAAGGTTGGCGTGCCTGGATGCAGCACAGCATCGAAGATGCCGATATCACGCTGATCGTCTGCACGCCGCGGTACAAAGCTTTGTTCGAGAAGCGGGCCGAGCCGCAGGATCGAGGCCGCGGTGTCACTTGGGAAAGCGCGGTGATTACCAAGGGCCTCTACGACTCATTTCTTAAGAACAGCACGTATTTCCCCATCGTGCCGGATGGCGGTGCCTCTGAAGACATCCCCGGGTTGCTGAGAGATTGGGACGCCAACCATCGATTCCCTTCCGGTAACTCGCGCATCTTGTCCCTTATTCGCGATGAGATTACCTCCGCAGAATCGCCCCAACCTTTTGCCCGGCGCTTGCCTGGGGAGTTGTCCGGCGCGGATGATCCCAGATTGTTGCCGCGTGAAGGCAAAGTGCTCGGCCGCAGCACTGAAGTCGGCGAGGTGCTGGCTTTTCTCAACGGTGAAGTGGCCAGTGCGACCGTTTGTGGGCATGTTTCCGGCAGCGCAGGTGTAGGCAAGACCGAAGTGTGTAAGGCAGCATTGCGTCGCTGGCTGAGTAGCAACCTGGCAACAAAGGCGTTTTATGTGCAGGTGAGTGATGAATCGGATGCCAACCGGTTGCTCATTAATCTCGGTGAGGCGGTCGGCCTGGAGCCGGAGGCTATCACCCGTCTGGTTACGCTGGCAGATTTGCAGCCAAGCTTGCCCACCGCGCTGTTCTATTTGGACAACCTCGAAAGTGTCGCCGATACTTCGGATGGGCAATCGCTTCTTCGCGCGTTATCACAGGTACCGGGCGTGCGCTTGCTGGCCTCCTCGCGTGTGGCACTTGATGGGGTGCTGGGCAGGAGTATTCCGGTTGATCGACTGGACGTCGCCAGTGGTTGCGAGTTGTTCACGCACACTTGGAACGGGGCGGAGGCACTCGATTACGCCTCCGTCGCGGAATTCGTTGATACTGAGCTAGGCGGTCATGCACTTAGCATCACATTGCTCGCGCGGCTTGGGCGAGCCTACAGCTGGGCATCGCTTACAGAAAAGTGGCAGGCGCATGGCACCCATCTCGCGAAGAAACGGCATGCCGCTGATCGGCTGGATAGCCTGGACATCTCGTTCGCCATTACACGCGATCTGCTTGCGACCGAACCGGGGGCGCTGGATCTGTGGGTCTTCGCGGCACTGTTCCCGGGCGGGATTGATGAACAGGTGTTAGCGTTGTGGTGCCGAGCGAATGAGCATGCGGATGCTCTGCTGGCGCTGATTGAGCATCATCTGCTAATTCGCGTTCCCGGGGAACCGCGGTATTCAATGTTGCCGCCGGTGGCGCGTTATGCGCTTGCGCAAGCGCTTAGCACTGATCAGTGGGCCACCGCGTTTTTCTGGACCCGGGCCCGGGACGCGGCCTACGAATGTCTTCTCGCACTGTCGCGTGATGCGTCGAAAAAGGCAAGCAGCGAGATGAAGGTTGAATCGCGTAGCGTCAGCGCAAAACACCTTGGCGGGGTTGAGAGTCTCTTCGCGGCCGACATGAGATTCGCAAGTCCGGACAGAACGTAGGCCCGCCGGCTACACCACCAATTGCAAAACGTCTATCCCTTTAACTCCATCGTCGGAAGGGCGGCGCTGCGGCGGGCGCGACGCCTAGTGGCCGATGGACTTGCGGCGAAGGCGCTCGGCGACCTAGAGACGGGACTCGGCGACTTGAATGGCGCACGGGCTCACTATGATGAGGCGATCGGGCTTTACAAGCAGGAACAGGATCAGCTCGGTCTGGCCAATACCCTGAAAGCCCTCGGCGACCTGGAGAGTCGACTCGGCCACTTGGATAGCGCGCAGGTTCACTATGATGAGGCGATCAGGCTATACAAGAACGAGCAGAATCAGCTCGGTCTGGCCAACACCCTGAGAGCCCTAGGCAATCTGGAGAGTCTACTCGGCCACTTGGATGGCGCGCGGATTCACTACGGTGAGGCGATCGGGCTTTATAAGAAGGAACAGAATCAGCTTGGTCTCGCTAACGTGTATCAGAGTATGGGAGACCTGCTTCTCGTCCGCGGCGCCGTTGACCAGGCATTAGAAGTCTATTCACGCGGGTTGTCGTTGTATGAATCTGAGCGAGACTCGATGGGGTATGCGTATACGCTTTCGGAAGTTATGCGGTGCCACCATCGACTAGGCAATTTTCATGTCATCGAGCAATCGAATCTCGCCGCCATCGCGCTGGCACAGGCGGCAGCAAGTGGTACCGAGTCCGTAACTCGGTACGTTCTGGCCGCCTTGGCCGAAGTGTGCGACAACGATGAAGACAAAGTGCGAGCGCTCATTGGGCGGGGCAGCGACGCGTAAATGTCTTGGTGCGCTTGGCGCGCCGTCCAGATCGCCTGTTCACGAGCCGGTCTTGTTTTTGCTGAACATGTTTTCCACGCGGCTGTCGGTGTCGTCCTGCACGGGTTTCTTGCGCCGTCGCCGGCCTGCAATAATGGCGAGTGGATCCATGCTTTGCCACAATGGCCCAACCGAGAGAAAGCTTGCCGTGAGGGAGCCCGCGCGCAGTATCCAGACCACCGCGCCGGCGGTGATGCTTGCAGCGGAACCGAACGCGACCTCGGTGCTCAAGCTAAGCCGCTTTTGCTCGTTCTGCATGTTGTTCTCAAGGTCCTCGCGCATCGCCGCCAGGCCCTCCAGAAACGCCAGATCCTCCAACGAGTCGGTGTCGGAGAGTTGCTCGATGGCGGCGGCCAGCGCGACCGGGCCGGTACTGTTGTTCAAGACTTGCAGAAGTAGCTGACGGATCAGTGCGCCACGGTCCGGTGCGATCGACCTGGCATCGTTCGTGTCAGTCGTAAGTGTTTCCGGGACGGCGCTGGTGCCTACAGTGGAAAACGTATCGGCGACCCCCTCAAAACGCTTCGGCGCCGGGAGTTCGGCGTCCAGTTCCTGCGCTGAGGGGATTGTTGTGGGGTTGGTTGGGTTGGAACTGGCCAATACCTCGACCAGGATATCCGCGCTTACCCCATCACCCTCATCGGATTCGAAGGGCTCTAGCAAGATGTCTGAGCTGGGGTCAGAGATGGGCTGTTCGATTTCGTTCTGTACCTTAACGCGCAGCTCGCGCGTGACAATGTTCTGCCCGTCGGTGGCAGTGACAACCACGACATAGACATTGTCCTGGTCAGTGTCCAGCGGATTTTCGAAGTCGGGCGAAACCCGGAAGATGAGTTTGCCATCGGCATCGATGGTGAACATTTCGGCATCCGATCCGCCGCTAATGCTGATGCTTAGCTGCGAGGCTGGTGTGTCGATGTCCTCGGCGAACAATTGGGTGACGCTACTGTCGCCCTCGCGTGCGCTGAGTTCGATCACCGGTTCGTCGACGCCGATGAATACCGGGGCATCGTCGACAGGGGCAACCTGAATATTCAACTGCCGCTGATCGAGTTCGCTCGCCGGGCTGAGCGGATCCCGTACCGTCAGTTGCAGAGCAACTTGCGCCGAAGGGGTATCGTCGGGGTTCAGGTAGCTTAGTGCTCCGTCAGCGCCAGTGAGCAAGGCGTTGAGTTGGGTGAGCGTGCCCTGCAGCCGGATCGAACCCTCTACGCCGGAACTCTGGTCAATGCTCACGCCGGTGCTGCCGGCGGTGGCGCTCAATGTCCCTTCATTGACGAACAACTGGAGTGTGAGCGCGCGCTGGGGATCGTCGACGGTGTGCAGAAAGAAGTCGCTACTTTGCAGCGACAGAGTCTCCTGCTCGACAGCCTGCAATGGGGCCTCGTGGCCCTGGATCATGATCGGATCTTCCACCGCAACGATGTCGATCAGGGCACTGCCGAGGTTCACCACGCCGCTATCACCGGTGCCAGTGTTGCCATTGTCCTGCACCGATACTGTGAGCAGGTCGGCGCCGGCGCCGTTGTGATTGGGTGTGCTGTGTACATACCGGATGTTGTCCGGTTCGTTGAGATAGGCGTTCAATTCAATCGCGCTACCGGTCAAGGTAACGCTGGCGCTGCCCGCGCCGGAAATCAACAGATTGCCGGCCGGGGTGACCTGCAGCAAGCCACCCTGCTGTGTGGTGAGTGTGACGGTGAGGCTGGCGCTGGCCACGTCAACGTCAAACAGCTCAATCTGGCTCAGGTCCAGCGGGCTGGGGAGATCCTCGGTTACTGCGATGCGATCAGACAAACCGCCGAGGTTGGTCGGCGCATCGTTCACCGCGGCGATATCCACGTTGACTACGCCCAACGTGATATCCATCCCGCCGCCGTTACCGGTGTTGCCGTTGTCGTTGATGAGGACCGTAATGGTGTCGGCGTCATTCCCGTTGAAGTCCGCAACGCTGTGCAGGTAGCGGATGTTGCCTGCGGTGTTCAGGAAGGCGTTCAAATCACTCAAGGTGCCGGTCAGGGTAAGGGTGGCGGTGTTTGCGCCGGCTGCGGTAACCCCGCTATTGCTCGCCGCGAGCAAGGTCCCGCCGGTGGCGGTGCTCAAGGTCACGGTAAGCGTTGTATTCCCGGCGTCTATGTCCGTCAGGTTCAGGGCGCTGAGGTCGATGTCGCTCAATATGTCTTCGGTGACGAGTAGATCACCGGGTAGTGCGCCGCTGTTGAACGGGTCGTCGTTCTCGGCCGATATGTCAACGTTGAGCGCCCCGAGAGTGACGTTACCGCCACCATTACCGGTGTTGCCGTTGTCGTTGGCCACGATCGTGATGGTGTCGGCGTTATCGCCGTTCACGCTGCTGGTGCCATGCAGATAGCGAATGCTGCTGGCGTCGTTCAGATAATTGTTCAGATCGGCCAGAGTGCCGGTAAGGATCAGGGAGCCTGAGCCTGAGCCGGCGATCGTCACACCGGCGCTGGCGGTGGCGCTGAGGTTTCCACCGGTGGCGGTGGAAAAAGTAAGAGTGAGTACGCCGGCGCCGGCATCGACGTCGGCAAGATCGATGCTGCTTAAGTCGACGTTACTCAGGACCGCTTCAGTGACCACGACATCGCTCGGCAGTGAGCCGTTGTTGAACGGGTCGTCGTTTTGTTCGGAGATATCGACGTTGATGATACCGAGGGTCACATCGTCGCCACCGCCGTTGCCAGTGTTGCCATTGTCGTTGACGAGCACGGTGATGGTGTCCGCGTCATCCCCGTTGAAGTTGGCGGTGCCATGCAAGTAGCGCACATTGCTGGTTGCGTTCAGGTACGCGTTGAGATTGGCGAGTGTGCCGGTGAGCGTGATGGCGCCGGTCCCCGAACCTGTTATGGTCACGCCCGCGCTGGTTGTGGCAGTGAGATTGCCGCCGGTGGCGGTGCTCAGGGTGATAGTGAGGTCGCTGGTGCCGGCATCGACGTCCGCCAGATCGATGCTGCTGAGATCGACGTCACTGAGCACATCTTCGGTGACGCTTACGTCGGAGGGCAGGGAGCCGTTGTCGAATGGATCGTCGTTCTCTTCGGAGATATCGACGTTCACCACCCCCAGGGTCACATCGCTGCCGCCACCGTTACCGGTGTTGCCATTGTCGTTGACTACCACGGTGATGGTGTCGGCGTCATCCCCGTTGAAGTTAGCCGTCCCATGCAGGT
>CBDUQI010000146.1:0-15073 GCA_965369325.1 uncultured Gammaproteobacteria bacterium | reverse complement strand
CATCGTCATCAATATTGACGATTCCGGCAGGACTCGCCGGCAGTGCGTCGCGCTGGTCGGCGCTCAGGCTGGCACGGTAGCTCGGATCGCGCCAAGCGCGAACAACATCAACTTTCTTTCTCATGATGACTCCTTTTAGGAGATTACGGGACCAAAGAAACAGTTCGAGGCGCACGGCGGGTCCCGGTCTACCGCACGCGAGAAAGCGAAGACAAACGCGAAGACGTCGAGGCATCCATGACGGGTCGCCGAACACGCGGTGGGGTTCTTTGAGGCTTCCACCCTATATTATGTAGAAATTGATTATGGTTAAATTACCTACCGATATCAACCCGATAGTGTCCGTTTAAGTCATGCGCCAAATTGGGTGGCAATATGTGCGCCTACGCGCAAGCTATTGGCGATGATAGTGAGGGTAGGTGGAGCCCCGCCGGAGGTGGGCATGAAGCTGCCATCCACGACATAGAGGTTAGGCACACCGTGCACCCGACAGTTGCGGTCGAGCACAGAACTGTCCGGATCGGTGCCTGCACGGCAGGTCCCCTGTACCAGGTAAGAGGAGGTACCGCCGATGTCGGTGGCGCGCAGGTCCTGAGCGCCCATGTCAACCAACAACTCCATGCCGCGATCAAACAACCAGTGCCCCGCAGTGCGGTGGTGTGAGGGCACGTCGAGGTGGATATGAGCGACAGGCAGGTTGAAGCGGTCGCGTACCAGCGGGTCCAGTGACACGCGCGTGCTTTCGTTGGGGAGGAAGTCATGGAACGCCTCGAAGCCGATCATTCGCGCACCGCCCGCCGGCCCACCGTGAGGCAGTCCGAAGCGCAGAATGCCCCCTTTGGCAATCGTCGACACGCCCTCGGGGAGGGTGTAGTAGTCGGCCACCGAACGGCCCAGGAATGGATGCGTGCTTGACCGTTCTTCGACGCCGAGATGCTCGCCGCTCAAGCGCCCTTCGCCCATTGTGACCGCATGGAATTGCAGATTCCGCCCTACCTGGCCTGACTGGTTGCCAAGGCCCTCAGGGAATCGGGCGGAGCTCGAGAGCAAAAGCAACCTCGCCGACTCCACGGCTGAGCAGGCGATACACACCAAGTCGGCCGGCTCGTGTCGCTCCGTGCCGTCAGCATCAACCACGGTGCAGCCATTGGCATTACCTTGCGCATCCAAGGTGATCTCGCGAACCATTTGCTCGGGCAATACTTGGCAATTCCCCGTCGCCTCCGCGCTTGGAAGAATCGCCTCCTGAGCACTACCGCGCGCGCCGACCGGGCAACCGTAACCTGCACACAACTGACAGTAAGCGCAGGGTGGACGCCCATCATAAGCCGTCGAATTTACCGCTCGTGGGGTCACAAACGGTCGCAGTCCGCGGTCGCGGGCGACATGCTCCAACCGTTCGGCCAGCGGATGCGCCGTCAATGGTGGGAGTGGCAGCGGTGCAGATCGCGGCGCCTGCCAGGCATCACCGTGAGCATCGCCAGCGACGCCGACCAGCGCTTCCGCCTGGCAGTAATACGGCTCGAGCTCTTCGTACTGGAACGGCCAGTCCGCAATCTCGTGAACAGCGCCAAAGGTGCTCTTCATGCGGAAGTCTATGGGCCGAAAGCGGTAGAAATACCCGCCCATATGCACGGTACCACCCCCCACTACCGCAGCAATCCAGCCCAGGTCACTGAGTACGCCATCAGGCGTTTTTTTAGTCACCACGCGGTGAGGTTCGTCCGGGGGAATAAAATACCGCCAGTTACTTTCCGGGTCGCGCGGGTACGCATCGCGCGGGACCCGCGGCCCTTTGTCGAGCACCACGACCTCCATCCCCGCTCGCGCCAGACTCAGCGCCAGAGGCGCGCCGCCAGCGCCGCTGCCGATGATCACCGCGCGACGCCGACCGGCTCCCTTGGCGCGTTCCCTCATGAGGGCGCGTTGGCGTCATTGGCGCTATTGTCGGCGCCTCCTTGTCCGCTCAACGCGGTGTACAGGCCGCCTTGCGCCAGCAACTGAGCATGCGTGCCCTGCTCAGCAATACGGCCTTCGTCAAGCACCACGATGGTATCGGCATTCTCGATCGTGCTGAGGCGGTGGGCAATAACGATGCGGGTGGTGCGCAGCGTGCTGAGCTGGCGATGGATCAACCGCTCGGTGATGGTATCGAGCGCACTCGTTGCCTCGTCCAACAGTAGTACACGCGGCCGCGACAACAGCGCACGCGCCAACGCGATGCGCTGGCGTTGGCCACCCGACAGTGAAGCACCGCCGTCCGCGAGAACGGTATCGTAACCCATCGGCAACGCCATGATGTCATCGTGAATCTCTGCCAGGCGAGCCGCCGCAGCCACCTGCCCCAACGATGTTTGTGGGTACCCGAAGGCGATATTCTCCCGCACTGAGGTGCCGAAGATATACGGAGTTTGGGTCACCACACCCATTTGTTGCCGGAGCCCGCGCAGGTCAACTTGAGTAATGTCGTGGCCGTCGAAGCTAATGGTGCCCGTCTCGGGCTGAGCGAGGCCGACCAAGAGCGATGCCAACGTAGATTTTCCAGAGCCGGAGCGCCCCACCAACGCGATCATCGATCCAGATGAAATCTCCATATCCACATCGCGCAGTACCAACGGCAGCAACGGGCCGTATCGAAAGCTAATATTCTCTAAGGTAATTTGCCCGGTAATTTTTGGGGCCGCCTCAACGGTGCTGCGATCTTGTTCGGGCGCCGTGCCCATCACATCGTTAATGCGCTCCATGTAACTTCCCACGCGCTCCAAGTCGAAGCCCGTCTGCGCCAAAGTCGCTAACGGTTGCAGCACCCCAGCGGCCAGCGCAGATAGGGCGAGCATGGTGCCCAGCGTCAATTGATCATGCAGCACCAAGTCTGCACCGACCAACAGCACGATGAGCGGCGAGGCCATGCTCAGCGCATCCAGCGCCGCCTGTATGCGGGCATCGTGCCGCCCCTGCACCAATCCAACGTTGAGCTCATCGACAAACTTGTGTGACCACTTCTCCAACGAACGCGGCTCGGCCCCGGCGGCCTTCAACGTCTCGATGCCGGTCAGCATCTCCATTTGATCGCTGCGCGTGGTGGCCCGCGCCTGCAGCAACTCGGACATCAGTTCCCGATGCCGTTTGCGAAAGGCGGCGAATAGGAAAACTCGCGCACCGGCCAGACACAGCACCACGAGGCCGATTTGCCAATGGCCAGCGAAGAGTAAGGCCAGGTACAACAGCAACATGCTGCCGTCGAGAAAAATCGACAGCGTGCTGGTGGTGAGCAGGTCGCGCACGGAGGTATTGCTCTCCAGGCGCAACATCAAATCGCCCATAGAACGTT
Source organism: uncultured Gammaproteobacteria bacterium (assembly GCA_965369325.1). Taxonomy (GTDB): domain Bacteria; phylum Pseudomonadota; class Gammaproteobacteria; order Steroidobacterales; family JBCBZW01; genus CBDUQI01. The sequence continues at coordinate 11,742 of CBDUQI010000146.1, read as the reverse complement.
GCTTGAAGAACAGCAGCGGCAGGTCAAGGAGGTGTTCAAAAAACTCGAGTGTCAGCTTTGCATCGAGGCGGGTGCGGATCAGCAAAAGAAGGTGGGCGCGCAGCGAGATGGCGACGTAACGAAACAGCACGACCATCGCAAGCCCGGCAGCGAGCACCGGCAGCAACGCGTGATCGCCCTTGGGCACAATACGATCAACCACCACACCGGTTAAGATCGGCAGCGAGAGCACCAACAACTGCAGCAAGAACGACAGCACGATAACGCGCGTCAGCGATTCCCGTTGCAAAAATACCTGTTCGATATATCGAGCGACGCCAGTCTTGGTTCTGCGTTCGGGCTGGAATTGACGACCCGGCTCGAACGTCAGTGCGATGCCGGTGAACGCACTGCCCGCCTCCTTCAAACTAATCCGGCGCCGGCCAGTGGCCGGGTCGACAATGCTCACCTGCTCGCCGCGGACTTCTTCAAGCACCACAAAATGGTGAAAATTCCAGTGCAGAATGCTGCCTTTCGGAAGCAACACAAGATCTTCAATTTTCTCCACTTTGATGCCGCGACCGACCAAACCGAACCAGCGACCTGCTTCCAGCAAGGCATGGGCGCTGGCGCCGGAGCCGGCATTGGCCACCCCGCGCACCTCATCCAACGGGACTTCCTTGCCATGCATCGCCAGCAACATCGCCATGCAGGCGGCACCGCAATCAGCATTGGTGTGTTGCTGGATCACGGGCAGCTTTTGGCGACCGCTCGGGCGTAGCGCCGACAGCGCAGGGAACCGCGCGGCCAGCCGCGCCATGGCTTCAGCCATGAGAGTGGCCTTGGAAAAGCGTCTCCAGGCCCGGAATCAGATGTAGCAGCAACGACCTTGAACGGGTGATGACTTCGGCCTGGCCGTACATGCCGTCATGCAGAGTCAACGTCTTACCATCGGCCTCGAACGTGGCGGAATTGAGTATCGCGGTCGCAATGACGACCGGCCCCTCTAACTGGACGGCGTCGCTGATGCGGCTTCCGAGCGCCCGCCGAGCCTGGGCCGGGCCGATAATCTCCCGATCAACCGACTCGATAACTAGATCGTGATGCACACCGGGGTAGCCAGCTAACTCCAGACGCAGTTCCTGCCCGGGCGCCAACGCCGGCCGGGCCTGACCCGGCAGAAACACCAGGACGGCGAGCGCCTCGTGATCGCTGACCAGCGTGAGAATCGGCTCGCCGGCTGGCAGATGCGCGCCCGGTCGGATTCGGATGTCACTCACCACGCCCTGGCGCGGCGCTCTGACCTCGAACTCCTCTAACTTGGCCCGGGCCAACTCAAGATGGGTGCGTGCGCTGATCAGTTCCTGCTCGGCGTCCGGATCCGACAGCGCCCGCAAGCGCTGGCGCAGACGCAGGGCGAATTCCTGTTCAAGGCGCAATACCTCCGCCGCCTCATTAGGACTGTGAAAACGCAGCAGAAGGTCGCCCGCCGCAACCTGTTGATCCGGCTTCACCAGGATGCTCTGTACCGTGCCCTCGTGGCGAGCAAATATTTCTGCACGATCGCCAAAGTGAACGACCGCCGGCCCTTCCGCATACTCGTTAATCTGGGCCAGCAGACAAAACAGCAGAGCCAGCCCAACAAAGGCTAACAACACACGATAGGTCAGGCGGGTCCAGCCCGGGTCCGCACGTAGCAAATCGCCTTCCGTGGGTGCATCTTCAAGGTAGGAATCCAAGGCCTCTGCGCGGTACAAATCGTGCGGTCCGCGGACGAGCGCGTTGCTCGCGTTGTCAGCCCTGATCCAGCGTCGTAAATGCGTTCGCGCGGTACCTAGCAACGCGTCCATCAGACGGCTCGCGGCATCATCGAACGGCTCATCTGCCGCTTCGCGATGAGCGGCGGCCACCAGTATCCGCTCACCAATTCGGCCACAACCGTGTAGCAAGATCGGCCCAGGCTCTGCGACTGCAGGCGCGCCTGGCGCCGCGTCGGTGGCGCGATCGAAACGCGGATCCGTGTGGGGCGCGGCGAGGCGCACCTCGCTCTCAATGCATGCGGCAAACCCTACCAAGCCCCGATCGAGCGCCGCCAGCCGTTGCGTGCCTGCGCCGGGCGTGGCCCGGAGCTGACCCCCGCGCGGAATCTCAATCCACAACTCGGCGTGTTCGGCCTGTAGGGCAGAACACAGGGCGCGCGTGAGTGCAGCCGAGCCCGAGGCCAGGTCGCGGCAGGTGGCCAGATCGGTATCCAGGGCATCGAGCAAGGCTTGTAAGCGTGTGTCTTGTGGCGTTGGGATAACAGGCACCGACTGCGCTCGCGCAGCGTGAATGACCTGCACCAGATCGCTCGCACATAGCGCACCGGGGCTGCGGTAGAAAACCTCGCCATACGCATCTGAGTGGGCAGCCGAAGACTGCGCGCCCGTCACTATCACTGGCGGCAACGCCCGAGCTTCGCTCGACAGTTGGTTGAGCATTTGCTCGACATCATCGCGATTGGCAGAGGGGCCGAAACAGATCGCAACGGCGGGCGTCTCGCCCAGTGGCGCCTGACGTCCGGCAATCTCCGTCAGCACGCGGACGCCCGTCCCCTCCAAAAGGCGGGTCAGTTGGCTCGCTACTGCGGGCTCAAACCCTAGCACCCATACATGTTCTTGGATCGCCGGCTGCTGCTCGTGCAGCGCGCGGAGCCCTGTGCGAGCGACGGTGGAGGTCATTGCGTTTGCCCCTGAACCGGTTCCACCCACACACTCGCCCCGACCCGAAAGGGCTGTAGGCCAGCCCCCTGCCCCGCGGCGCCCAGCGGCACCGCGTCCACAAACACCATTTGAGCCGGAACATCGATCTCCGGGGCGATCTGCACGATGGTTGCGGTCGTGAGCAACCCACGGTGCTCGTCCACCACATTCACGCGCATGCCTTCCTTAAGTGTAACCGGCTCGTTCGGCGGGACCGCAAAGCGCACCAGTTGTGCGTCTTCGCGCACCAGACGGACAACGGGCATGCCCTGTGACACCATGGCGCCAGCATCGAGGTATCGGCGCGAGACGACGCCTGCGAACGGCGCCTCTAAGCCTGCGTCGCTGCGGCGCTGCTGTAGTACTTCAAGGCGCGCCTGCATCTGAGCCACATGCGCAAGGGTGGCGTCACGCGCGGCGTTCGCGGTGGTTACCTCAGAGCCAGCGCCTTCAAGCTCCTCGCGTGACAAGGCGATGTCCGCCAAGCCCTGGCGACGCTCGTAGCGTCGCGTTTCCGCATCTGCCCGGGCGACGGCGCTGGCATGGTCCGCCTTCGCGGCGGCCAACTCGGCGGCAGCAACGCGCACCTCCCGATCAAGGTTGCGGGTGTCCAGGCGTGCGAGTTCCTGCCCAGCGAGAACGGCGTCGCCTGGGCGTACATTGACGGCCGCCAGCCGTCCCGTTTCCGTCGGCGCGATATCCACCAATGCCTGCGGGACGACCACACCAATCCAGCTGGACGTGATGGCCTGTTGCGGTGGGATGTGAGCGGTTTCGGGCGCGGAGGTTGTGGGGTTGAGCTGAGACGCCGCAGCGAGCGAATCGCCATAGGACAGATTGCCGCAAAGCAGAAGGGCAGACGATGTAAAGGCGATCGCTGCCCGAGCAAGGTGACATCGCTCTTGAAGGGTCCTGCCGAAAGTAACCATAGGACCCCATTATATAACATAATGATGCTCAACAAGGACCTTCCAAGATCGCGGCGCAGCCGCCTTGCTGGGGCCTACCGGCAGCTGATGAGCTAGAAAACGTTGGTTAAGCACAAGTGAGGCGTCGCCCCACTGCTTCCCGGTCTGCGCCCTACCGCAAGTGCGTCAGCCGTGGGCGCGAACGCCCCACATCATCGCACTAGCCAGTGAGATGCGAGGTGTCGTTTAGCACCCTGACTGTGCGATTACGCCAAAAATCATCCTGTTGAAGATGCGTAATCCCGCCGGGAGACGCTCGAAAATTGACGAAGCCGGCAGACTCCGCAGGCATGCTAATCCATGCGGCGACAACGAAGGTAAGCGCATAGCCATGTGTCACGATGATCTGATTTAGATTGTCGTCGGCAATAGCTTCATCGACTGCCCGGTAGATCCTTGTGATGAAGTCTCTTTTAGATTCACCGCCCTCGATACTGAGATGGTCGAGCCTGTTATCGTCCGGCGCTGGGACGATGCGTTGGTCAAGCCATTCCTGAGGTTTGCCTTCAGCTTGTCCATAGCTCATTTCGCGCAAATCGGGATTCACATTCAGTTCGCATCCAAATGCTTCGGTCACGAAGTGAGCGGTCTCGGTTGCTCTCAGTAAATCTGAGGACGTGATGGATGGGTTGCTGGGCGCTACCCACGCAACCAGCCGCTGCGCGACTTTTTGGGCCTGCTTCCTACCGATTTCAGTCAGGCCGGTGTCATACCAGCCTCCAACTTTCACCTCGGCATGGTGGATTGATTCGGTGTGGGTAACGACGTAGATGTTTTTCATATCCAATCACCATACGCCGTCCGTCGCCGGTGGCAGCGCGCGGACGGTGCCAGCCATCGCCGGGCGGCCGCTAAGTGCGGTCGGTCAGCTTTTGTTTCGGCTAACACCCAACAGCGTAAGCAGCGCGCCGGCGAGTAGAAAAAGCGGCGCCGGCAACGGCACCGGCGTTAGCGCGAAGATGGACAAGTCCATGGCGAGCGTAGGAAAGGATGAGAACAAAATGGGCTGCGTCCACGAGACCGTAAGCGTCGCCTCCTCACCCTCTGTCAAGCGAATTCGCGCTTCCTGATAGACGCACGTGTCGGTGCTGGGGCAGAAGGCGGATTCGCCGCCCTCCCAGCCAATGGTGATGCCGTCCTCGAAAATGCCATCCAGTTGATACACGGCGATGTTGACCAGCGCACCCACTGCGTCAATATCGTTGATGAAGGTGAACGATAAGGTCTGCGCCGTATCACCGGCCTCAAAGTAAGTGGCCGAAAAAAGGTAGTACGGTTGCTCGGAGAATAGATACGTGCCCCCATCGTCGAGCATTCCCTGAATTTCCACCCAACGCACGGCGTCCGCCTGCGCCGCCCACGGGACAACAAGCGCGAGCGCCAGTAACCCCCTAAGAAAACGAACCAGCATCGCACCATCCCCCTCGGTGTTGTTGTTGGAGATACTCTATCAGAAACACGGGCGCGGCAAACTTACTGGCGACTTGTTAGCGAGCCGCTGCGGGCACCTCCAGGGGCAGAGTGATCATCGTCGGAGATCCCTTTCGGTGGATATCACAGCAGTGCCGATATCGCCCCCCCCCCATCCAGCGGAAACAATTCCCAGCCCCTATCGATTGGGCATCATACCGGGCTTGTGTTATGCAGTGTCATCAAATTGTGCATCCTTGCTCCCGTCCGGTATAGTCAAACTGATGAGATTCGTGCACTTATCCGTCATTGCCCTTGCGGGCCTCGCTGTGCTGTCAATGCAAATGAGCGGACTGCATTTGCACGCGGGCGATTACGGCGATGACGCTGCCCTGCACGGCGCACACCTGCACGATGTTGATTCCGACGGGCACGATCACCGCGCGGATGTCGATGTGTCTCTGATTGAGTTCGCCATTGTATGGGTCAAGGCCATGCCCGCCCTGCTGACCGTGTTTGTCACGCTGCCCGCCATTGTTTGGATACTTCACACCCTATGGCCGCCTCCGGCACCTCTAATGTCACTACGCTGGCGATCACGCTGGCGACCGCCACTGCGGGCACCTCCTCTATCTCCCTAAACAATTCTTCATAGGCATTGATGGGCAGTTTTGGCTGTTCCTATGTCTTGTTCCTTTGATGGATGTATGCAACACAGTGCATAGAGAGAAGTTGGTATGTGGCAATCACTCACGTGTCGAGTCACTCTTTCGTCCTTGCTAGCGGTACTCAGCACAGCCGGTTTCGCTCAGTCGTTATCGGCCAGCGATCAGGTCGCTTTGAGATTGGATACTGCCGTTGCGAGAACGCTCGAGAGAAACCCCCGGTTGATCGCATTTGGCTATCAGATACACGCCCAGCAAGGCCGGCTTCAGCAGTCGGAGCTTAGGCCGAACCTTCAGTTGGGAGTAATGGTTGAAAACGCGCTTGGTTCGGGTGACTTTCAGGGCATTGATGGCGCCGAGACAACGCTCAGCCTTGCTTGGGTACTGGAACGCGGCAAACGCGAACGGCGCGTCGATGCAGCTCGTGCAGGCATCTCGCTACTCGAAACCGAGGCAGAGATTCAACGCCTGGATGCGGCAGCCGAAACAGCCCGCCTGTTCCTCGACACCCTTGCACTTCAGGAGCGGCAAATTCGGACAGATGATGCCGTAATGCTCGCGGAGCAAACGGCGGCGGCGGTGCACAAACGCGTGCAGGCAGGGCGCACGCCGACGGCTGATTTGGCGCGGGCAGCAGCTGAGCTTGCTCGCATGCGCCTGGACCGAGAAGACATCAACCACGAATTGAGGACATCACACCGGCGATTGGCCGCGCAGTGGGGTGAGCTCCAGCCGGGCTTTACCCATGTGGATGGTGACGTGCATCGGCTACCTAAACTGGATGCTTATGCAAGTTTACTTGCTCGGCTTGAGCAAAACGCCGACCTATCGCGCTACCTCAACGAAAAGCGCTTGCGCGAGGCGGAGCTGAGGCTGGCCGAGGCGCGGGCGAAACCAAACTGGCAGGTTACTGTGGGCGTTCGTCGCCTGGAGCGAAGTGATGATCAGGCCTTCATCGCCGGCATCACGATTCCCTTGACGATGCGTAACCGCAACCAGGGTCGGATTTCGCAGGCGCGAGCACGCCTCGCGATGACCGATGCTGATAGAGCTGCCACTCGCGTACAGATTGAAACGCAGTTATTCGCTTGGTATCAGGAGTTGGAGCATAGCCTGCATCGAGTCGCAACAATACGCGAAGAGATTCTTCCGCGGATCGAGCGTGCCCTGGAAGATACCGAGCGTGCATATGCCGCCGGACGCTACGGTTATTTCGAGTTGCGGGTGGTGCAAGCTGAGCTGCTGGACACTCATACGGCGTTGGTCGAGTCGAGCATCAATGTCCACCGTCACGTAGTCGAAATCGAGCGATTGACCGGGACCACCGTAACGTCCTCGGCTACCTTCCCATGAGGTTTGCGATGAACAACATACACAAAATGATCGGCCTCGTTGTCTTGTTGGTCGGAATTAGCGGCTGTGGCGGTGTCAGCTCTGAGAATAAAAACACAGGACAGGGCGGCCACGGCGAGGCGGCCGAAGCCGAACCGGCCAAGGGTCCGCACAACGGGCGGCTACTAATCGATGGCGATTTCGTGCTCGAACTTGCGATCTTCGAGACCGGAGTACCGCCGGAGTTTCGGGTTTGGGTGACCGACGCTGGTACGCCAATTGCACCCGAGCACATCGATTTGCATGTGACCCTGACTCGGCTGGGAAATGTGCAAGATGAAGTCGGTTTCGCCCCCCAGGACGACTTTCTGCGTGGCGACACCGTCATCTACGAACCGCACTCCTTCGTAGTTTCGATCGAGGCCAAGCATCGCGAGCAGACGCACCGCTGGTCGTACGACAACTTCGAGGGACGCACCCTGATCGGAGCTGAGATTGCCGAGGCGTTTGGACTTGAAACAGAGTTAGCTGGCGAGGCCGTGATTCAGGAAACGATCACCGTCTACGGCCGTGTCGAGCCAAATCGTGAGCAAACAAGATCCGTCAGCGCCCGCTTTGATGGACCCATCCAATCTGTGCACGTTTCTGCGGGTGATACGGTACGAGTAGGACAAAGGCTCGTCACGATAGAAAGCAACGAAAGTCTCAACAGTTACACCCTAACGGCGCCGATTGGTGGGATCGTAACGCAGCGCGTGGCCAACCCCGGCGAACAAACCGAAGGCCGACAACTACTCACCATTGTTGACACTAGCACCGTGTGGGCGGAGTTGGCGATCTTTCCAGCGAATCGCGCTCGGGTTCGTAAAGGCGCGCGAGCCACGGTGCGCAGCGCCGCCAGTGAAATGGAGTGGGAAGGCGTCATTTCACGCCTGAGCACGATCGCCCAGCCCAATCAGTCGGTGCTGGCACGTGTGGTACTGGACAACCCCGATGAAACCCTGGTGCCCGGCACGCACATAACGGGGGACATCGAAATTGCGGAGCACCATGTACCGCTCGCCGTGAAACGCACGGGCCTGCAGAGCTTCCGCGATTTCACCGTCGTCTATGCACAGATTGGTGAGGAGTACGAGGTTCGAATGCTCGAGCTCGGTCGCCAGGATGCCGAGTGGATTGAGGTACTGGGCGGGCTTGATGCCGGTACGCGCTACGTCACCACCAATAGTTATCTGATTAAAGCCGACGTTGAGAAGTCCGGCGCTTCCCACGACCACTGAGGGCGAACGATGCTGGAATACATTATAAGGCTGTCTCTGTCGCGCCGCGGTCTGGTCTTGTTTTCGGTGTTGTTGCTGATCACTCTCGGTGCATGGAATTTCACCCGCTTGCCTATCGATGCCCTTCCCGACATCACCAACGTCCAGGTTGTAGTCAATACTGAAGCCCCCGGGTATACGCCGCTGGAGGTGGAGCAACGGGTAACCTTCACGTTAGAGAATGCAATGGCGGGTATTCCGCAACTCGTCCATACACGCTCAGCATCGCGCTATGGCTTATCGCAGATCACGATTGTGTTCGAGGAAGGCACCGACATCTACTTTGCCCGCCAACAGGTGGGTGAACGAATGAACGCGGCCAAATCCTCACTACCGGCGGAACTCGAGCCCGCGTTGGGGCCGATAGCGACCGGTCTTGGCGAGATTTTCATGTTCACGGTCGATGCCGAACCCGGCGCACTTAACGCCGACGGCTCGCCTGTCACACCTACCGATCTTCGCTCGGTGCACGACTGGATAATTCGACCGCAGATCTTGCGCGTACCCGGCGTCGTTGAGGTGAATCCAATCGGTGGTTTCAAGAAGGAAATCCTGGTTGCACCGGAACCGGAGAGATTGCTCGCCTATGATCTGACCTTTGCCGATATCACTCTGGCGTTGGAGCGCAATAACGCCAATCGCGGCGTTGGATTTATCGAACACAACGGCGCGCAATGGTTGATGCGGGTACCGGGCCAAGTGAATGACATTGACGAACTGGGAGCCATTGTCGTCAGTGATACTGGTGGCGTTCCTATACGAGTGCGCGATGTCGCAAGCGTTGGCCCTGGCCGCGAACTTCGCTCAGGCGCGGCCACGCAAGACGGCCACGAAGTGGTCATGAGCACAGTCTTTATGTTGGTTGGCGAAAACAGTCGCGCAGTCGCCAATGCGGTCGCGCAACGACTTGAGGATGTCAAACCCAGTCTTCCGCCCGGGATCACAGCGACGGCCGTTTACGATCGTACCGGATTGGTAGATAAGACGCTCGCGACCGTGAGGACCAACCTGGTTGAAGGTGCATTGCTGGTGATCGTGGTGCTGTTCGTGTTTCTCGGTAACGTGCGCGCGGCCCTATTGACCGCAGCGGTAATACCGATCGCTATGCTCATGACCATCACCGGTATGGTACATAGCAAAGTCAGTGCGAACCTCATGAGCCTTGGCGCACTGGACTTCGGCCTGATTGTGGATGGTGCCGTGATCATCGTGGAGAACTGTCTGCGCCGCCTCAGTCAGGTCGGTGCGAAGCCCCTGTCGCTCAAAGAACGGTTGGCCGTGGTCTTTGACGCCACGAGGCAAGTCATTCGACCGGCGCTCTTCGGCGTGTTCATCATCACTGTCGTGTATGTTCCGATTTTTGCACTCACCGGCGTGGAAGGCAAAATGTTTCAGCCGATGGCAATCACCGTCGTCATTGCCTTAGTCAGCGCCATGATCCTGTCGATAACGTTTGTGCCAGCCAGCGTCGCTCTGCTATTTCGCAAACCCATCGTCGAAAAAGAAAACGTTGTCGTACGCGGCGCACGATGGATCTACCGCCCGGTTCTGATCGTGACATTGCGCTTTCGTTGGGGAGTGATCGTATCTGCCGTGGCTTTGGTACTTGCCTGCGGCTGGATGGCCACGCGCCTGGGCTCGGAGTTTGTACCCAACCTGGATGAGGGCGATATCGCAATGCACGCGTTGCGCATCCCTGGCACCTCCTTGCAGCAAGCGGTCGGGTTACAGGCGCAGCTAGAGGCCGAAATCAAGAAGATGCCAGAGGTTAAGTTGGTATTCGCCAAGATCGGCACAGCCGAAGTCGCGACCGACGCGGTTCCGCCAAGCGTTGCCGACAATTTCATCATTTTCAAGCCGCGTGATGAGTGGCCGGACCCGAGTAAATCCAGGGCGCAGATCGTTCATGAACTCGAAAAGTTGGTAACCCCGATACCCGGCAATCGTTACGAGTTCTTGCAGCCGATCCAAATGCGCTTTAACGAGCTCATCGCCGGCGTCCGAGCCGAACTTGCCATCAAAGTGTTCGGTGATGACTTCGAGACCTTGATCACGCTCGGTGATGCGATTGAAACCGCAATCGGCCAGGTTAGCGGCGTGGTAGACATTGTCGTTGAACAAACCACCGGTCTGCCGGTGCTCACCATCGTTCCGGATCGAGAGGCGTTGGCCCGCTATTCACTCAGCCTTACCGACCTGCAGGATTTTGTGGCCACTGCACTCGGTGGCACCAAGGCCGGGCAACTCTATGAGGGGGATCAGCGTGTTGATATTGTGGTGCGCTTGCCCGAGCATTTGCGTGGCAATCCCGATAGTTTAATCAGACTACCCGTGCCCTTGGCGGGCGGCAACTTCGTGCCGCTCGGTGAACTCGCTCGACCGGAACTCACCAATGGTCTCAACCAGGTCAACCGTGAAAATGGCAAGCGTCGTGTGGTGGTGACCGCCAACGTTCGCGGGCGTGATCTTGGTTCGTTCGTCAACGATGTACAACAGACTATTGCGGCGCAGGTCGAGGTGCCCGCCGGGTACTGGGTGGAATACGGCGGTACTTATCAAAACCTGCAATCAGCCAACCAACGACTATCTGTGGTCGTTCCGGTAACGCTAACATTGATTATCGGTTTGCTGGTGATGGCGCTCGGTTCGATTCGCGATGCCGTTGTGATTTTCACCGGCGTGCCGTTGGCCCTGACCGGTGGCATCATCGCATTGCTGCTGCGTGACATTCCGTTCTCCATCTCCGCCGCGGTCGGGTTCATCGCCTTGTCGGGCGTGGCGGTGTTGAACGGATTGGTTATGGTGTCGTTCATTCGAGACCTTCGATCACACGGTAGCCCGCTTGATGACAGCATCATTGAGGGTGCGATAACCCGCCTGCGGCCAGTGCTGATGACGGCATTGGTCGCCTCGTTGGGTTTTGTGCCGATGGCTTTAAATACCGGCATTGGTTCAGAGGTGCAAAGACCGCTGGCAACCGTCGTGATCGGCGGCATTGTTTCTTCGACCTTGTTAACGCTCGTTGTATTACCCGCGCTGTATCGACTGGTGCACGCAAGAGAGCCTGGCTATGCGGCGCGAGACGCAAGCCATGCACAAACATGACCGAAGTGCCTGGCCGAACGATCACGTGCGACCAACGACACGTGAAGGCTCAAAGGTGCATCGCCAGCCTGGGCGCCAGGTTCCGCACGCGAATATGGATAAACTGGAAATAGGCTGGAAGACCGAAAGCTGGAAACACACACAGTGCCAATATGCTGAAAAAAATAGAGAATTGGTCGGGGCGAGAGGATTCGAACCTCCGACCCCCTGCACCCCATGCAGC
>CBDUQI010000145.1:0-15092 GCA_965369325.1 uncultured Gammaproteobacteria bacterium | reverse complement strand
GGCGCGCGGCGAGCAGCACATCGGGCAGTCGCCAGCGCAGTCGCCAGCGCAGTCGAGCGGCCAGATGAGCGATGTGGGGTGTGCTTCGCTCGCCGCGCCGGACGCCGAACCGGACTGACTCCCAGCGGGCTCGCACGCCGTAGATGCATACGGGCGGTTAAAAAGCGTATCAGTTCATAGTAAGCTCGCCAGCTTTGTTTGGCAGATGGATTTGTGGGAGCGGATTAATGCGGGTTTTGATCATCTTTTTGCTGATGGGGGCGGCGGGCACTTCAGGGGTGCAGGCGGCCGAGCAATGGCCGTTGTTCGGGGGCAATTACGCCAATCACCGTTACAGCCCGTCGCAGCAGATCAGTACCGAGAATGCGTCCTCGCTGTCGCTCGCCTGGCGGGTGGAAACCGGGCGCAAGGCCAGCTTTCAGGCGACCCCGATTGTGGTTGGCGACGTCATGTACGTCTCGACACCGTTTAACGATGTGGTGGCACTGGACGCCGCCACGGGCGATCTGCGCTGGCGCTACGTGCACGAGCACATCCATCGGGACTGGTGCTGCGGCCCCGCCAATCGCGGGGTCGCCTGGTACCGTGGCAACATTTACATGGCCACCGTGGATGGGCAACTGGTGTCGCTCGATGCCGCGAGCGGCGAGCTGAACTGGGCACGCCCGATTGTCGATCGGGATGCCGAGCGGGTGGCGGGTGAGCGTGAAGCGCTGGCGCCGCTGCTTGGCGATGCCGCCTTTGAAGGGGCCACAGTGACCGGGGCGACCGGCTTCGGCGCCAATATGGCCCCTCAGGTAGTGGACGGCAAAGTGCTGGTGGGCATTACCGGCGCCGGTTACGGGCTGCATCTGGATCTGGATCGCGACGATTCCGCGACCGCGCTGACGGTGGTCGGTCTGTCGGGCGGGCTCGAAGGGCTGCGCGGTTTTCTGCTCGCCTTTGATGCGGAGGATGGCGATGAGCTGTGGCGGTGGTACTCCGTGCCGGGCCCCGAGTGGAGCGGAGAGTTTACGGCGAACACAGACTACGGCGTGCCTCTTAATCGCAACATCGCGGCTGAACGGCACCGCGCGCCCAAACACGAACATACTTGGCGACTGGGTGGTGGTTCCATCTGGACGACACCGGCGGTAGACAAGGCCAACAATCTGGTCTTTATCGGCACCGGCAACCCCTCACCGCAAATGAATGGGGATACGCGCCCCGGTGACAATCGCGATACCGTGAGTCTGGTGGCGCTCAATTTGCAAACCGGCGAACGCGTGTGGGCCTATCAGCAGGTGCCGCATGATCGCTGGGGCTACGATGTGGCCAGCCCGCCTGTGCTGTTGCAGATCACCCATAAGGGCAAGCCCCGCGCGGCCGTCGCACAGGCCAGTAAGACCGGCTGGATATTCGTCCATGATCGGCTGACTGGCGAGTTGCTCTTTCGCTCGCAGCCGTTTGTGCCGCAGCAGAATCTGTTCGCGCCGCCAAGTGCCATGGGTGTACGCGTAGCACCAGCCATTTTGGGCGGCGCTTCCTGGTCGCCGATGGCGTTCGTCGAATCCAGCGGCTTGTTGTTTGTGGCCGGTATCCATCACCCGGCCACCTATTTCGAGAAGGCATTGCAGCCAACGCCGGAGCATCCGTGGGACAGTTACTCCTATATGGAATTGGCGCAGGAACGCTGGGGTACATTGAGCGCGATCGATGCCAGCAGTGGCAAATTGCGTTGGCAACTAAAACGGCCCGATCCGCTGCTGGGTGGTGTGCTGGCCACGGCTGGCGGTTTGTTGTTCTTTGGCGAGGGCGATGGGCACTTTAACGCGCTCGACGCGCGCGATGGCAAAGTGCTGTGGCAGCATCAATCGCCCTATGGGGTTAACGCACCGCCGATCAGCTACGAGGTGGACGAGCGCCAATACATCGCGGTCGCGGCGGGCGGTAACAAGTTGTTTGGTTTTGCCACCGGCGATGAGATTCTGGCTTTTGCGCTAAATCCGGACAAGGCGTTGAGCTTGCGAGCGAGCGACTAACACAACGGCGGGCGCGTCGGTTTTACTGGCGCGCCTGCATCATGATCACCCGATCATCGCCGGCCTTCAGCGCGAGGGTTTGATCCTCGTAACCACGCTCTGGCGGCCACCCCACCAACGTGTAGGAGCCAGGCGGTAGTGGCAGCCGGGTGGAGGACTGGCGCATCCGCCCGCCGGACTCAAAATCGTTGGGCTGAATGCCTACCCGGGTGGCGATCCCCTCAGATCCGTCGGCGTTTTGATACTGCACGGTAATGTGCGCCGAGGGCACCAGTACCTCATACGTTTTCTCATCTTCCTCGGTCACGGTAAGCGGCGCGCGGTGGCGGACCAGCCCGTTATCGATGCGTACTTCGTACTCACCCGGTGTTACCTGCCCGCCGTTCACCGCATGCACGCGCCAGGCGAGTTCGCCCTCGCGCCACAGGGCCGGATTAATCCCGTACTCCAGATCCGAATGCGAGGCGCGATGCTTAATGAACACCTGGACGGTTTTGCGCAGGTCAAAGCGCACCGTGTATTGCTCGGCGCCCACGACCGTTTGCGCTACCTGTAGATTCTGATTGGCCGGGTTGGGTGAGCTGCGAAAAAAATAACTGCCATCGTCAATGAAGATCTCCTCGTCTGCCCCGAAACTCAACAGCTTTTTTCCGGCGCCCGCCGGCATGTTAAAGACGTCGATCGGTGCGCCATCCACGGGCTCACCCTGCACGGTGAACTGTGCGCGCAGCCGGGCTGGCAAAGGTGCGGTGATGAGGGTGTGAGTTTCAGCATCGCGGGCAATCTCCACCGTTTGCGTGACGGGTTGGTAGGCGGTGCCCATGCGTGTGAGGATGCCGGCCTGCAACTGATACTGCCCAGTGGCGAGTGCCATCGGCTCGCCGCTGAGTACCAGTTGCTGGGCCCCGCCGCCGAGCGGCGTCAGGGTACCCAGGCCTGGGTGCTCCGCCTGATCAATCGCATCGCGGACACTCAAGCGAAAGGTGCCTGATGCGGCGGCCTGCGCAGCGTCGATGGTGGCCGCTTCGTGCGCGCCGTTACCCTGGCAGGCCGTCATTAGCCCGCATAGCCCGAGCCCGGTGAGTGTCAGTGCAGCGACTTTCAGCAACGAACTAGACTGCAGCGAACGCATCGCGGGTTAGGTTCTCGCAACCGTCCCGGCGTACCGCCACGTTGTCCTCAATGCGCACACCACCAAACGGCATGAACATGTTCACGCGCTCCCAATTGACGTGCTGAGTGTTGGCGCTGCTGCGCAGTTCCTCTAGCAGCATGCCGATAAAGTACAGACCGGGTTCAATCGTTAATACCTCGTCTTGTTTCAACGTGCGGGTCAGACGCAGGAAGGGGTGACCGTCGGGGCGATCGATGGTCTCGCCCCACTCATCGGCCAGGAATCCACCTACATCATGCACCTGCAGGCCCAGATAGTGCCCCAGCCCGTGCGGTAGGAACACGCTGGAGATGCCCTGGGCTACGATGGCCTCAACGCTGAGCCCGCTGAGCAGTTGGTGCTCGATAAGCACCTGCGCCAGCTTCGCGTGGGTGGCGACATGCAGATCGCGATAGTCCACCCCTGCGCGTACCTCGCCGCATACCGCCAGCTGAAGTTGCTCCATGGTGTCGATTAGGTCGGAGAACTCACCGGATTCGTAGGCGTAGGTGCGGGTAATGTCGCAGGCGTAGCCGTTGTAGCTGGCGCCCGCGTCAATCAAAAACGAGCGCCGGATCGGCGGCGAAGTCTGCGCCTGGCTCTGGTAGTGCAGGGTGGCGCCATGCTCGTTCAGCGCCACGATATTGCCGTAGGGCAGCTGCGCGTCGGTATGCCCCGCCGCATTCAGGTAGGCCAAGTGAATATCGTATTCACTGCCGCCCGTGCGGAAGGTCTGCTCGGCCACGCGGTGCGCCCGCGTGCCGATCGCGCTGGCCCGGCGCATACATGCCAGCTCGTACGGGTGTTTAACGCTACGGTAGTAATCCAGATAGTTAATCAGATTACTTGGATTGTGCTCGATGTTCGGGATGCCCGCGAACTCCACTCCGGCCTCGGCCACCAGGGCGCCGCGGCGCCCGGTCGGCGTCTCCGGCAAATGGCGCAGCAGCCCCTCGGGGTGGTCAATTGGGCGGATATCAAAATGCTCAACCCAGTAGCCGGAGGGCGCTTGCGGGGTGGTATGCCAGTAGTCCTGCGGCTGATAGTGCACCAGAATCGGTCGTTCGCCCGGCACGTAGATCACGGCTGAGTAAGGCGCATCCAGCAACGGCAACCAGCTCTTAAACTGCGGGTTCACCACGAATGGATAGTGGTTGTCGTCCAAAAAGTGACTCACCGGTTCGCCGGAGAACACGATAATGTAATCCAGCTCGGCGGCCGCCAAGGCCGCGTCGTGCCGTCGCATCAGCCGTGTCAGATAGTCGCTATAGTGTTCTGCCAGTTCGCCCATGGTGCGGTCCTTTTTTTGCTTGTTTGCCCGGTGTGGGTCAGCTCCGGCGGCTTCCAGCCTCGCGGATGACGCAGCAACCGTTGCGCGCCGCCTATTATCGCCTATTTGAGCGGCATGCGGCGGGCCTCGGTGGGCCTTTTTTGGTAGCTGCTGGCGGTGGCGGCGCAGCAACACCGCCAGCCACGCAGGCTTGCCGGTCTCGCCGCCACTTGCCTGAAGCGGCGCTGTTTAGCACCATGCCCGGAACGATTGATATGGCCCGGCGGCCGTTAGGATGAATTAATGCGTCAGTTAAGATCAGATTTGCCTTTACTCAGGGCCCTTTGGAGCGTGTGCGCGCTGGGCGCCAGTCTGGGCGCCAGTGGGCTGGCGATGGCTGAGCATCTGCCGGCCTTCGATGAGTTCACCAGCAAGCTCGAACATCATCCGGGCTTTATTGACATCTACGCGGATGCCGGACGCGCGAAAGTGTATCTGGCGGTCCCCAGTGAAGGGATTTCGGCCCTTTATGTCAACTGGCTGCCGGGCGGTGTGGGTTCTAACGACCTCGGCCTTGATCGTGGCCAGATTGGCGGCACGCGTTACGTGCAATTGCGCGTTGCGGGCGACAAAGTATTGATGCTGCAGCCGAATCTGGACTTCCGCGCTCTCAGCGACAATGCAGACGAGGTGCGCGCGGTGAACGAGGCCTTTGCGCATTCTGTGCTGGCGGGTTGGCCGGCCGTGGCGGCTAATCCGGCGCGGGTGCTGGTGGATATCAGCGAATTCCTGCTGGGTGATGCCCACGGGGTAGCCCAGGTGCTGGCCAGCCAGGGCCAGGGCAGCTACGCCGTGGATGCCAAGCGCTCCAGTGTACTGACGAAATCCATTCGCGCATTTCCGCGTAACTGCCTAGTGGGTTCGATGCTCACCTTTGCCGGCGACGGTAGCGGGGAATGGGTGCAGGATGTGGTGCCTAGCGCGCAGAGCATCACGGTGCAGATGCGCCATGAGTGGATCGAGCCACCGGACGATGCGTTTGAGATGCGTGCGCATCACCCCCGCGGCGGCTCTTTCGCGCGCGGCTTCGCCGATTTCGCGGCGCCGCTGGAAAGCGCAATCGATCAGCGCGTGATCGTGCGCCATCGCCTGCAACCCAATGCTGATGGCACGGTGGAGGAGCCATTGGTGTACTACGTGGATCGCGGGGCGCCCGAACCCATACGCTCTGCGCTGATTGAAGGGGCCTCCTGGTGGGCGCAGGCCTTCGAGCAGGCCGGCTACAAGGATGCGTTCAGGGTGGAGCTGATGCCGGAGGGCGCCGATCCGCTGGATATCCGCTTTAACACTATTCAGTGGATTCACCGCGCCACGCGCGGATGGTCTTACGGCTACGGGGTGATTGATCCGCGCACCGGCGAGATTATCAAAGGTCATGTCAGCCTGGGCTCGCAGCGTGTGCGCCAGGACCAACTTATCGCCGAGGCGTTAACCGCACCGTTTGACGAGGGGGGGAGCGGCGATGAACGTGCTGCGCGCGAGCTGGCGCTGGCGCGCCTGCGCCAGCTGGCCGCTCATGAGGTGGGGCACACGCTGGGGCTGGCACACAACTTTGCCGCCAGCGAAGACGATGATGCCTCGGTGATGGACTATCCGCATCCCAATCTTCGCCTGGACGCACAGGGCAGGGTGGATCTGAGCAATGCCTACGCCGTCGGCATGGGCGCCTGGGACCTGCATGCCATTAACTACGCGTACCGCCATTTCGCCACTGTCGATGCGCAGCGCGAGGGCCTGGCCAAGATTTTGCTTGCCGGTGCGGGGCTGCGTTTTCTGGCCGACCAGGACGTACGCGATGCGGGGCTGGCCGCTCACGTTGATGGGCATTTGTGGGACAACGGCGCCGATCCGCTGGTGAGGCTGGCGGAACTGATGCAGATTCGCCAGGTGGCGCTCGCGGGTTTCAGCGAGGCGGTGATCCGCGAGAGCTTGCCCATGATAGAAGCGGAGCGCCGACTGGTGCCGGTGTACCTGCTGCATCGCTATCAGTTGCTGGCAGTCGCGACCAGCATTGGTGGTGCGCATTACGAGTATGGTCTGCGAGGTGATCGCCCACCATCGCCGCGCGCAGCCTCTGCCGAGCGTCAGCGTGCTGCCATTGCTGCCTTGTCCGACGTACTTGATGCGCAGGTGCTAAACCTGCCGGACAACGTGCTCGCGAGCATGCATCCACCCGCGCAGGAGTACGCGCGTGGCCGGGAGTACTTTACGCACGGCACTGGCGTGTTGTTCGACCCGTTGAGTCCGGCGCGTGCGGCGGCGCAACTGACGGTGGGGGTGCTGCTGCACCCGGCGCGCGCACAGCGTCTGGTGGTCCAGCACGCTGCCAACGATGACCTGCCGGGGCTGGAAGAGCTGTTGCGCGGACTGTTTCAGGACCGTGTGCTGATGCGCTTCGGCGCCGGGATGCACGGCGCAGTGCAACGCGAAGTGGCTTGGGTGTTGGTGCGCGAAGCGCAGCGGCTGGCCGTCAATCCCAGTGCGGGAGAAAGCGTGCGCGCCGTGGTGCTGGCCGAGTTGATGAAGCTGGCCGGGCGTTTGTCGTCGGGGCGCGATTCGTTTGCGCGTGCGCTCACCCGTGAGCTGTCCGCGTTTGTTGAAAAGCCGGATGCTGCTCGGATCCCGGCGCCCCCGGTGGTGCCGCCGGGCTCACCGATCTAGCGTGCGATGACTGACCCGGTCGATCTGCCTGCGGCGCCCGCGTTTGATCGCGACGCGCCACTGATGTTCAGCACGCCCGCTGCCTGGGCGGAGACCGTGCTGGCCGATTTTGACGTGTTCCTGTGCGATCACGCCTCGGCGGAGAAAAAAGCCTCCGGTATGGCGGTGAACATGATCTCGCACTACCCCGACCGCACCCGTCTGGTCTGCGTCATGGCGGAGCTGGCGATTGAGGAGCTCAGCCACTATCGTGAGGTGATCCGACTGATTCACGAGCGCGGACAGATTCTTGCCGGCGATGTGAAAGACCCATATGTACTGGCGTTGAGAAAGTCCATTCGCCAAGGCACAGGCGAGTACTTGCTGGATCAATTGTTGGTCGGGGGCATTATCGAGGCACGCGGCGCTGAACGCTTCTCACTGCTGGCCGAGTGCTTACCTGCCGGAAAGCTGCAGCGTTTCTACAGTGCTATTGCGAGTTCCGAGCGGCGCCACCATCGGCTGTTTTTCGATCTGGCTGATGCCTACTTCGCGTGCGATGAAGTGAACCTTCGGGCTGCGCAGCTGGCGGTGATTGAAGCTCAGGTATGTGCTGGGCTGGCGCTTAGACCGGCGTTGCATTGAGTGCCCACCAATACTTAAGCCGCTACGCTGAGCCAGAGGCCCAATTGGCGCAGTGCTTAAGCTCGCACTGGCAGCACGTGGTGGCTATCCCGGCGCGGGACGAGCCGCTTGCCTGGTTCGATCAGTTAACGGGGTTCTTGGGCAAAATTCCGGATGTGCTTGCAATTGTCGTGATCAATCAACCATCGCCTGGCGCGCACTCGCCCGCCAATCATGCGTTGTATCAGCGCTTCGCGCAGGTCGGCATGCCTGTTGCCTGGTCGCCGTCGGGCCGCGAGGTACCCGTGCCAGAATCGTCCGACAAGCGGTCCAGTCGCCGGTCGAACAAGCCCTTGCGTGAGCCGTCGTTGGATTCGTTCACGTCGTTGGTACCCACGGGCGACACGGCTGCGTTATTGTGCCGCTTTGGTGCCTCGCATGCGTTAGTGCTGGATCGTTATAAATACGCACAAATCTCACCGAAAGAGGGCGTAGGCAAGGCGAGGAAAATAGCGGCTGATATCGCGCTGGCGCTGTATGAGGCTGGCCAGCTAAGCAGCGGTTGGGTGCACTGCACGGATGCTGATGTGTCTCTGCCAGCCGACTACTTTCAGATTCCCGCGGCCAGCGCGCCGGTCGCCGCGATGCTCTACCCGTTCCGGCATGTGGTGGCGGCGGGCCAGTCCGACGTGTGCATACGCCTGTATGAGCAGCGGCTGCAGTACTATGTGGACGCGTTGCGCTGGGCCGGCTCCGGCTACGCGTACCACACAGTGGGTAGCACGCTTGCGATTAACCTGTTGCATTACGCACGGGTGCGCGGATTCGCGAAGCGGGCGGCCGGTGAGGATTTCCATGTGCTAAACAAACTGGCCAAGACGGGCGATATTTTGGCGCTGCCAGGGCCGCAGTTGCTTATCACACATCGGCATTCGAATCGTGTGCCGTTCGGTACAGGTCAGGCGGTCAGGCAACTGGAGGAGACGGGAAACCCGCACGATGCGCCCGTGTTTGAGCATCCCGACGCTATCGCCGCGCTGCGCGAGGTGCTGGCGATGAGTGATGAACTGCGCCGATGCGGCAACGCCGAGCGGGCCTGGAAGTGTATGGCTCGACTGCCGCCGGCAACCGTGAGCGCCCTGGATGCTTTAGGTTTTCAGGCCAGCCTGAGGCATGCGTTTTCGCAGTCGCGTCACGGCGCGCAATGGAGGCGTCATTTGCACACGCGGTTTGACGCGCTCGCGACGCTGCGGTTTTTGCATTTGCTGGCGCGCGAGCAGTTTCCCAACGTGAGCTGGTGCGAGTTGCGGCGGAATCCGCCGCCATTTGGTCTGATGGCCGAGTGAGGCAGGCGTCAGTCGGGCCACATCTTAGCTGTGGTGGTCCGGGCGGCGTAGACGGCCGGATCACCGTGCGCTTACATCGTAAAGTTGGCTAGCTGTTGTTTGAGCGGGTTGGTGGCGTCCGCGTTGCGCATGGCGGCGTTGACGATGTCCAGGCGTGCCTGCGCGCCGGCCTGATCGCCGCGCGCCGCGAACAGCCGGGTGAGTTCAAAGTTGGCCTCCGGGTGTGCCGGGTACTTTGAGGTCACCTGCTCAAGCACACGTTGTGCGTCATCCAGGCGGTCCGATTCGATATAGAACGCGCCCATCCGGGTCAGGATATCGAAGCCTTCTTTTTCATCTTCCAGGCTTTGCACCGAGCCGTCGTACATCTCGTAGGCCTTCTCCATGTACGTGAGTGCGTCAGCCAAGTTGCCGCGCTGATACTCAATGCGGGCTTTGCTGTAGGCGACCGCGTAGAGCATGTCGTCACGTTTGAAGCCCTGCATGAACGCTTCGACCTGTTGCCCGTGTTGTTCTGCCTTGTCTGCTTCACCCGTGGTCAGGCGCAGTACCAGGTGGCCGATCTGCAACAGCGAATTCATCGGCGCTTCCAGCTCCAGCTCTAATGCCTGAAGTTTTCTCACCCCTTCCTCGGTGCGTCCGGCACGGGCGAAGTGTCCGATATTGTCGATCCAGACGCCCATAATCCGGTTGATCGGTGTGCGGAATTCTTTTTCGGAGGCGTCCAGTTGCTCAAGCGTTTTCAGAAACGCGGTTTCCTGGCCGGTCACCGACAGCAGATTCAGGCGTTCTCGCAATACCGCCGCATCTTGGCGCGGCGTGGTCGCAATGTTCTGTGCATCGTTCAAGCGCTGCTCAGCCTGCTCGTAGTGGCCTTCGCGAATATCCAGATTGGCGACCGACAGCACCGGGTCAACATAGGAGGTGGCCAGGATGCTGGCGCGTTCAAAGTCCTGTCGCGCGCCGGCCAGGTCCCCTTCGCGACGTTTGAGCCTGCCGAGCGCAAGCGCGATGCTGTGATCGTCAGGGCGAGCCTGGATAGCACGCTCGTAGTACTCTCGCGCCGTTGCCGGTTCGCCCAGCACCTCATGCAGCTCAGCGATTTTGGCCAGTGCCCAGTGCTCGCTGGGATCCACCTCGTAGACTTTCTTGAAACTATCAAGTGCACTGGCCACGTCATTGCTCGCATATAGCTGGGCAAAACCCAAATTCGCGTGCGCAGCAGGATTGTACGGGGCCAACTCCGCCCACATTCGGTACACCGCCACCTCTTTATCGCGCTGCCCGCGGAACACGTAGTTAAGCGCTTTGGCCAGAAACGCATCCTGATCCAGTAACCGATACTCGTGCTGTAGAGCACTCTGTACCGCCATCGCGCCATCCAGGGTGCGCCCGCTGTTGAATAACTTGCTGCCCAGCTCCACGTTGGCCAGAGCGAAGGACGGGTCGATCTCCACCGCGCGCGAGTAATAGGCGTAGGACTGCTCGGTCTCATTGCGTAGATGCACTTCGTTGCGGCCAAGCACAAACTGGCGGAAGGCCTCCATCGACTCGGTCAGGCGCTCGGCGACCGGTAGGTCTTGGATGGCCACGCCATCGTCGGGCAGGCCAATGGAGGCCGGGTCGGGCAGACCCAATTGGCCGACAATCAATTGGGTGAGCTCATCGGTCAGGCTCATCACGTTGTCGCCACTTACCGTGAAGGTGTTGCGCTTGCGCCCGGATTCGGTCTCAAACAGGTCAAGGTCAATGCGGTACTCACCTTCCACATGGTTAAACGTTCCGCTCAGAAAATACTGCTTGCCCCAGCGCTCGGCAATGTCCCGCTGCAACGCGGTCGGTAGATTAAGCCCTTCGGGATAGCCGGCTTTGCGCATCATGAAAAAGCCGTATTGCTCCCAGCCTGAATAGGCGGTAGCAATGCTGAAGAATGGGTTCTGCTGCAGGTCTTTGCCGAGTGCGATGCTCGCCCCGTACTGTAACCAGTCGAGGGACTCATCGCCTGACTGATTGTTGAGGAAAAACAATGCGAGTCCGCGTTTTTGCGATTGTTCGACCACCTGGCGAACAATCTCTTGGCCGTCCTCGTCTGTGGCCGTCACCGTTTTGACGCTGGCCTGTACTTCACCGCCACCGCCGATGCTGGCTACGAGCGCGGCAGCGGCCAGCGCATTGACCGGTATAGCAACGCGCTCCATCGGGTGCCAAGCGTCGCGACCGGGTGCGCCATGGAACCACGCCACTATCGCCACCGCCGGGGTCATCGACAGCGCACCAGCCAGCACTTTATCAACGATATGACTGTTTAGCGCATAGCGGGTGACAATCCAGTCGGTAAACTCCACCCCCACCCAGGCGGCGCCGAGGAAGATACCGACAATCTGCAGTAACCGTCGCCGCCTTAACTCACCAAAGAAACTATCGGACACGTTGGGTCCTCACGCGAACCAGCCAAAGAGCACCATTATAAGATGCCTGCCGCGTGGGCATCGATATTATTGCGCCGTAACGTGATACGGCACTCGGATCGATACTGTGCAGGGCGCATTTTCGGGCGATTGAGAATGGCAGCAGTGGCGGATTGGCCCTATGGTTAGGGCCATGAGCGATGAGATTAAATCCCAGGTAAAGCGGGTGAGCGAGCGGGGCGCGTACGACCGTGACACGGCATACGCGATTTTGGATGATGGCTTCGTAGGGCACGTGGGTATTACCGACGGCGCTCAGCCCTACGTGATCCCCATGCTGTACGCCCGCCGCGATGACGAATTGCTGCTGCACGGTTCCGTGGCCAGCCGCCTGCTGAAACACCTGGCCGACGGGGCGCCCGCCTGTGTGACCGTTACCCATACCGATGGGCTGGTGCTGGCCCGCTCGGCCTTCGAGAGCTCGGCCAACTACCGCTCTGTGGTGGTCTTGGGGCCTGTGCAGCTGATTGA
This sequence comes from uncultured Gammaproteobacteria bacterium, assembly GCA_965369325.1. GTDB lineage: Bacteria > Pseudomonadota > Gammaproteobacteria > Steroidobacterales > JBCBZW01 > CBDUQI01. The sequence continues at coordinate 3,039 of CBDUQI010000145.1, read as the reverse complement.
AGCGGAGGCGGAGAAGGCCGATGCGATGGATCACATGATGCGATGCATGATGCCCGGCCGTGAAACCGATGCTCGTCCTGGTAATCGCAAGGAGTTGGGTGCGACAACCGTCCTGCGCATGCCGATCGAAACATTTTCGGCGAAAGTGCGCGCCGGCGATCCGCAAGACAAAGAGGCAGATTACGCGCTGGACGTGTGGGCTGGCGTGGTAGCGTTTCGCACCGTGGCCGATGCGCCCGCGCCAGATGTGCGCCTGCGTGAGGGCATTGAGCCGCCGGCCTATCTAAAGCACTTTACGGATGCGCATAACATCACCCGCGTGCGCAGCGCCGGCAAGTAAGCGGGCACTACCTTGTGCGTGCTTACTCGGCCTGCGCAGCCAGCGCCATAAAACGTTGCGCCAGGGCCGGGCCGGTCGCCTCGTCTTCATGTTTAAAGAACACGAAGGCGTGCGCCAGTGAGGCGCTTTGTAGTGTGGCCAGCCAGTGGGCGAGCTGCGTGTCGTCGTACTCCACCCGGCGCAAGCGCAAATACGCGTAGCGTCCGGTGATCACCAGTGGCGGTGGGGACTGCGCGTCTATGTCGTTCAGACACAACGCGTAACCGCGCGCTCGCAATATCTCCAGGACTTCATCGTTATTCCAGGACTCGTGCCTGAATTCGAATACCGCTGGCATTTGCTCAGGTAGCAACTCGATAAAGGCGCTTAGCCGCGCCAGGTCGCACGTCATCTTGGGCGGAAGCTGAAACAGCACGATGCCCAGCTTGTCGCCCAGGCTGTCCAAGGCGCCGACCAGGTACGCAGTCTCTTCCTCCACATTTTTCAGCCGTTTGAACGTGGTGATTTTGCGCGAAGCCTTCACCGCGAAACGAAACGTATCGGGAACCTGTGAGGCCCAGGTTTGCAGCGTCTGCGCCTTGGGCATGCGGTAGAACGTGTTGTTCATTTCGACCGCACCCAGGTGTTGCGCGTAGTAGGCCAGCATCTTGCTGGCGGGTGTTTTGGGCGGATAGAACGGCCCCTTCCATTCCTTGTAGCTGAAGCCACTGGTACCGGTGTAGAGTTTCATGAGTCGATGTGCTGCAGCACGGCGCTGCCAGCCTCCTCCAGCGAGTTGCCAAACGCGATCAGACCATCATCATGCCCAGCCATCACGGCCAGACGATGTTGCACGAAATCCGCTTGGGCGCACAAGCGCTTAAGCTCGTAGGCCATCGCGGGCGTGCCGTATGGTACGTGCGCGCCGGTGGTGGCGATGCGCCCGCGCAAGGCCTTCCAGCGCTTGGCATCGTGCACGTGGAAAACGGCTTGTGCACTGGCCACGGCATCGTAGATAGCCATGTGGGTCATGGCCTCGGCGCTCGGCTGCAGCGGTCCGTCGCAGTGCACCTCATTGGTGTCCAGATCGTATGCACTGATGCGCACATAGTGTTGCGCGCTCAATTGCGGCAAATGCCCGGTCTGCGTGGCGGTAATCAATACCTCGCCGGTCAGCGGGTCGCGCTGGCTGAGGTTGCCATAGCCCACTTGGTGTTGTTCATCGTAGCCGATTTGACCAAGCGCATGTAGCCGTCGGCGCCAGGCATTCAACGCAGCCACTCGCTCCGGCGCAACGGCGGGCGTCTGCCGCCAGTGGCAGCGAAACTTGATGACGCCCTCGTCAATCATCGGCTGGCCGCCTGAGCGCGCTCGGGGAACAGGCCAGCCAGGCCTTCAGGGCTGGCAGCGCACACCCCGCGTTCGGTAATCAAGCCAGTGACCAGCCGTGCCGGGGTGACGTCGAAAGCCGGATTCGCCGCTTCGGTTTGCGCGGGTGTAATGCGTACCTCGGCCAGCGTGCCGCCCTCGGCGTGCGCAGTGTCGCTGAGCCAGCCCTGCACCTGTGTCACCTCGGTGGGATCGCGCTGTTCGATGGGGATCTGCATCCCATCTGCTAGCTCCCAGTCGATCGTGCTGGAGGGCAGGGCGATGTAAAACGGCACCTGATTATCGTATGCGGCCAGCGCTTTTAGGTAAGTGCCGATTTTGTTGCAGACATCGCCGTTGCGGGTGGTGCGATCCGTGCCGATGATGCAAATGTCCACCAGGCCCTGTTGCATAAGATGCCCGCCTGCGTTGTCGACAATAAGCGTATGCGGGATGCCGGCGCCGGCCAGTTCCCACGCGGTGAGGTGTGCGCCTTGGTTGCGCGGGCGCGTTTCGTCCACCCACACGTGCACGTCGATGCCGGCCGCATGTGCCAGATAGATAGGTGCGCTGATTGTGCCCCAGTCGACGGTGGCTAGCCAGCCCGCGTTGCAGTGAGTAAGAATGTTGATCGGACGAGCGTGTTGTTGGTGCAGGTCGCGCAACAGGCGCACTCCATGTTCACCCAATTGCCGGTTGGTGTCGGCATCTTCATCGCAGATGCGCTCGGCCTCCTCCCGCGCCCGTGATGCGCGTGCTTGACGGTCATGCAGGCCGGCCAGCGCGGTGCCCATGCGGGCCACCGCCCAACGCAGGTTGATGGCAGTGGGCCGCGCGGCAATCAGCGCATGGGCAGCTTCGCGCAGCCGTTGATCGCCTTTCTCGCCATCGGGCGCTTGGCACGCCACCAGGTACAGCGTCCAGGCAGCGGTCGCGCCGATTAGCGGCGCGCCGCGCACCAGCATGTCGGCGATGGCCGCAATGCCTTCCTCCAAAGTCTTGATATTGGCGATGATAAATTGGTGGGGCAACCAGCGCTGATCAATAATTTGTACCGTGTCAGGCTCCTCGGGATGTAACCAGATAGTGCGATAGTGCTTGCCGTCGATGTTCACGTTGTTGCGTGCTCCAAATACTCATCCACCCGGCATCGGGTGCCGGTCCCATCATTCGCGTTGGCGATTGGTGCCTGATTTTGTCATCCCTTACACCGGTAACCAAATTTCCCCACAGTCCCGGCGCAGGTTAAGTTACGCGATTGCGCAGAGTGGGTGTGGAGTATCGGATGGAATTGGAACAATTGCGCGAGCAGTTGACGGCTGTGGATGAGCAACTGATCGCGCTGGTGGCGC
>CBDUQI010000144.1:0-15169 GCA_965369325.1 uncultured Gammaproteobacteria bacterium | reverse complement strand
CTGACTGACAGGTCGTTGTCTTTGTTCAGCCGGGCCCGAAAGTCATAACTCCCCGGCTCGATAAAGTAGTCATCGCCGGGGCGCAGCTTGAACTGCTCCTGCCCGTTGACGAGAACGTTGGCGACCACGCCGCGCACGTCCTCACCCTCGGCGACGAATCGCGTGCGAATCATGGGTGGGCGTGCGATTGTGACTTCCACCAGCGTTGTGCCGGTCTGCAGTACTTCCACCTCTTTGCTGATGGGCCCGTAGAGGGTTCCATTCACCGTGGGTACACCCACGTTAATGGTGTACTGCCCGGCGTCAAATACGTAGCGGAAATTGTTGGCGATCTCTGCTTCGAAATCGGCTCTGGAGATGGTGCCGGCGACCGGCACAAAGTTGCCGTCCTCGTCGCTCGCCCGAATCTTGAACTCTGCCCGTGGTCGCTGCGGTGCCGGCCTGGGTTCGCCGGCGGGCGGTGGCTCCGAGGCGGCCGCTGTCTCGATGGCTTGTGACAGCTCACCCGCCGTGTTGGCATCCCGATAAGTGGTGCCGGACGCATCGGCGATGCACTGCATGGCGCCACGGGACAGTGCGTTAAGCCCAAGCCCCACCACGTGCACACGGATGTCTACGTTCGCATCACGCCAGGACTCAACCAGCTCGCAGGGATCGGTGTCGCAGGTTTCGATGCCGTCGGAGATCAACAGGATCTCCCCGGAGCGCCCGTCAAAATCCTCCAAGGCTGCCCGCAGGCTGCGAGAGATTGGCGTCTTGCCGCGTGGAGTCACGGCGCGAATTTGATCGGACACTCGTGCGAGCGCGGTCGCCGCCGGCGCAAACGGCACGACTAACTCGGTATCGGCGCAATCACCCGCGCGTCGATGTCCGTACAGCCGCAGCGCGACTTCGCGGCCCTTAAACAGGCCGGCATCAAGTTGATGGAATACATTCTTGGCCACTTCGATCTTGCGCGATTTGTCCGCCAATTCGCCCCACATCGAGTTGGAGCCGTCGAAGATGATGTACAACGGCGGTGCCGACCGGGCCTCTGTAATGTCTGTCGCGGCCGCGATCGGCGTGTCGGAGCCAGGGGTATCTTGCGCGATCGCTGCGTTGCCAGCACCGAGCAGATAAATCACACTAAGCGCACAACCGAGTTTTGAGTATTCCATGGGCTTCCCCTGTTCACATAGCGCCTTTGTAAAACGCGGACTAATCGGATTTTTGTTCTGCTGATGGTTTTGGCGATGGGGCGCTGCCTTGCTGTCGCGCAAGGTAGTGTTCGAGCGCTCTTTGTAGCTCGGTCACCCGCGAGAGTTCTTCGTTCGCCGCGTCAAATTGCGCTTGCAAAGCCGCCTGCTGATCCAGCAGGCGGCTCATTTGCTGTTGCATGCTGTGTTGTTGGCGTAGCGCCCAGAGGCTGGCGATCAGTGCCGCCGCCCCAATCAGTCCGGCGAGAAGCAGCCAGCGCTTCCCGGGGCTTGCCGTGGCCATCGTGGCGGCTTGTGGTCGGGCGGTCTTGTCCTGCGGCGTGTCTTTCGCGCGATGTTCCAGTGCCAGCGTTGTCTCCATGGTGGCCTGAAGCCGCGGTGAGACGCTCAACAGCGTCGTAATGCTGCGGGCGCCCACGCTATCCAGCTCGCCTCGGGCCCAGGCATCCACGGCTTCGGTTTCCATCGCTTTGCACTGTTCAAACAGCTCATCGTTTTCAAGCAGCGCTCGTTCCAGGGCCTCGCGCTGAGATTCGTCGGCAGTGCCGGAGACGTGCTGCAAAAACGCCGACGTCTGAAGGTCATCGCTCATGGTGCTCTCCACCGTCTGGGTGCTCGTTGCGCTGCTCTGTCAACCAGCGCTCCAACTGGGTTCTTATGCGGTACGCCTTAATCCGCAGGTTGGCAGCGCTGATGCCCAGCTCGCTGGCCAGCCCCCGCCGGTTGCGAATACGTTCGCCCGGCTCATCGCAGTAATAACGGAGGATCAGGGCCCGCTCCGTGTCGTCTAACCGTGCGAGACAGCGATCGAGCAACCCCAAATGAAATTCGGTGGTGGAATGGCGGCTGACAATCCACTCCAGTTGTGCGGTGGGCGGTTTGGTGCCGCGGCGCCTGATCTCCCGCAAGTGCTCCAGGAAGACGTTGTGCGCAACGCCAGCGGAGTATCGGTTGACGCCGTTCTCATCAAGCTCGACACCGCTGTCCATGCGCCGGATTACCCGGTCTATGGTCTCATCCGCCAAATCCTCTGCGAACATGCACTGGCGCCACTCAAACAGATGAATAAGCTTGTCACGCAGGCGTTCGTATTTGTGTGCCGCCTCCGCAAGATCCTCATCCAGCGTGGTCAGGAAGCGCGCCAACGCATCCGGATCCAGCTGCCAGGATTTCCCACGCTTTGCCGTGCCCATTCTCTGTTCTCCCGATGCCGTTGTCGCTGCACCCTGTTCAGATAGATATGCGCAAATAGGTCATTGTGTTACGCACAGGGCGCATTCACGTGCAAGCAGCTTGGTGACGCCGGCTTCCAGATGGGCCCCGTTTAAGTGCAGTTCGCTCGCCTCGGCCTGCTTGATCAGGTGGGCCCATGTCTGCGTGTCGCCGCGCGCGATGGCCATCTGAGCCAGCAGCTGAGACGCTTCCCAGGCGGGAATCGCCTGATTTTTCGCTAGTGCCTGCTCGCGGGCTGCCTGCAATTGCTCCCGCGCCAGCCCCCACTGCCCATAGGCGATGCGGCACTCAGCGTCCGCGACCTGGGCGCGCAGCGCGACGTAACCGTATTGCAGCCCAGGAATCGACTCTGCCAGTTGCTGACATCGCTCGCGTAGCTGCGCATGGCGCAGGTCCGGATCGGCGAAGCTAGCCCGCACGAGGGCCCGACGGGCGGAGGCGGCGTAGTAATGTGCCTGCTCTTTTTCGAACACCGCCAGTGCTCGTGAGGCCGCAGTCTGGGCGCTGCCCCAGTCGGATTGCAGGTAGTGGATCTCGGCGTGGAGCAGGCGTGTTTCGGCCAGCAACAGCGTTTGTTCGTTGGCTTCAAAATCATCGAGCAGGGCCTCTACCTGCAGCTGCGCACTGCCCAGTTGACCTGTTGCGATATCGGCGACTGCCAGGGCGAAGCGGGCGTTCTCTCCCAGCCCCCCCTCTTTGTGTTGCTGACTCGCCGTCACCGCCAGGCGCAGTAACGGCCGTGCCAATGCCACTTCGCCTGAGTACAGCCACACACGACCCTGGTAGTAAGGTGCCCAGGCAATGCCAGTTTGATCGCCAAGGTGACGGAACATTTCTTCGGCACCCTGAAACTCAAGCATCGCCTCGGTCAGATCGCCCAGTTTGAACCGTGAGATGCCAATGTTCTCCTTCATCACCGCCTCACCGAGTTTGATATCCCGGCGTTGGTAGTTGGCGACTAATTTCTGTTTCATTGCCAGTCCTGTGGCCAGGTCGCCGCGCAGATCGTGCAAGATCGCAAGCTTGGTGGCCGCGGTTGCCGTGTCAGCTTCGTTACCGGTTTCGCGAGACAAAGCCAGCGCTTCGTGCGTGTGGCGTTCGGCGTCACTCAGGCGACCGTCTGCAAAGGCCTCATCCGCCAGCACGCGCAGCACATATGCCTGCCCGCTCTTGTTGCCTCTGCGCTGGAATATTTTTTGGGCTTCGGGCAACAGCCGTTTGCCGACTTCGATCGACGGGTCGAGTACCGCGGTCAGTTTGGCTTCCAGCACCAGCGCCTCCGCCACCAACGCGTCCGCGCCGATCTCACGGGCGCTTACCTGCGCCGTGCGAGCAAGCTCGCGCCCTTTGTCCATCTCGCCCGCGTGCCAATGGACCATCGCGAGTTTCAGGTTGATACGGGGGTCCCGGCCCAGTGGTCCTGGTAGGGCGCGCAGTGCGTTGAGCGTCGCACTCGCCTGATCCAGACGGGCGCCACTGTCCTGCACGCTCGCCAGTGCCAGTCCGTAGTCCAGTTGCTGTGGGTAGAACTTATGCAGTGCTGCGTACAAATCCTCTGCACGGCGCCACTCATTTTGTTGTTCCCAGTACTGAGCCTCGATGGACAGTTGGCGCTCTCGGGACAAACCGGTGGACAGTTCGAAGGCGCGCTTGGCGGACGCTCGCGCTTGTTGTCGGTAACCGGTGTAGCGTTGTGCCCGCGCCAGTGCCGCGTGCACCAGCGGATGATCCGGCGCGCGTGCCAGCGCCTCGTCGAGTTTCTCGATGGCCACGTTGCCTTCGTGGCGTCGCAGCGCGTCGAGCCCTTCGGCCAGCCGGCGCCGGGCAATCGCATCGGCCGGCAACTCTGCCTGAGCGCGGGAGGCTTGCTCGCTCTGCAGCGGGGGCAGGCCCATTTCATCTCTAATGTGCGCCGCCATCCGGGCGCCTAGATCCGAGATGGCATCAGCACGGCCGCTGATCGATAGCGTGTGCGTATTTTGCGGGTCAGCGACTGACAGCAATTTTACATCGACGGTGAGTAGCCCGTTCTGCGCCGAGGTGTGGCGATAAGTGGCGGTGATGAGCCATCGGGCACCGAGCTGCGTGGCCCGTGCAAGCGGCTGCTCAACCGGCGCGTCGGGCGCCATCCTTAAGGTCGACTCGACCGTTCCCATAGTGGAGTCCTGCCCGAGCAGATTCAGTTTTTCGTCCGCCGTCAGATAGACATTTAGCGCCTGCTGCAACGCCGTTGATACCCACTGCAATTCGGCATTGCCGGAGGCATTGAGTACGCCGGCGATAAAGACTTGGCGTTCGGCCGCTTGGCGAGCGGTGTAGTGCCAGCCCCCGAGCAGCACTGCAAGCAGGCCAAGCAAGGCGCCCGTCGCTGCCCAGCCGCGACGGGTGTTGCGCGATTGTGCGATGTGGCGGGAGCGCAACCGTTGGATCGCTTCGGACAGCTCCCTGGCGGAGGGGAAGCGGTTGGCCGGTTCGCGGGCCAGGGCCTTAAGTACCAGTGCGTCGTAACGCTGATCCAATGCGCTGCGAAAATGGCTGGGCGGCAACACACCGTTGCTGCCGTGTGCTGGCCATTCTCCGGTGAGCATGCGGTACAGCAGAACGCCAATGGCGTAAACGTCAGCCTGTGGCCCCAGGGTATCTCCGGCGAGTTGTTCGGGTGCCATGTACAAGGGGGTGCCTTCGATGCGGGCGCCGTCGTGCTGCGGGCTCGGAGGGCCGGATGCACTTGGCAGCGCCAGACCAAAATCGGTCACGATCGCGCACTCCCGCCCATCGCGTTCGACCAGAATTACGTTGCTGCCTTTGAGGTCGCGGTGCACGATGCCCTGGCGATGTGCGGCGGCTGCGCCGTCGGCGATCTGCCCGGCCAGCCGTAGTGCGCGCGGGATCTCAATCCGCCCGTCACGATGCAGGGCCTGTGACAGCGTAGGGCCGTCCAACCAGGCCATGGTGGCGAACAACACCCGGTTCTCACCGCTGGGCGGGTGATAGGCAATGTCGAACAAACGGCACACGTGTTGATGGGTGACGCTGCGAGCGAGTTGCACCTCGCGCCGAAATTGCTCCACCCGCAATTCGGACTGAAGAAACTTGGGATGCAACGTCTTTAGCGCAACCACGCCGCCCAGTTCCAGGTCCTGCGCCCGATACACCTGCCCAGCGCCGCCCTGGGCAATAAATTGGTTAATCACATAGCGCTCGGCAACGCGTTGCCCGTGCGCGAACACCTTTTGCACCGATTCGGTTTGCTGCTCGCGCCGGGAGTCGCCCCGGCTCAGCAGTCGTCGGGCGAGAACCCGCGCGCGCGCGATCGTTGTGGACGGTGATTTACCCGATTCATTCTTGTCTTCCGGTTGCTCCGGAGTTTTTGTCATCGCCGCACCCCCACGATGAGTATACCCAACTGGCCGGTGGACGCTGCCTCGCTGTGCGAGGCCGGCTTGGCGATGAGCCCTGATCATATCCGTAACGGAACCGGACAGTTCGTCATAACTAGGCAAGTGAGTGTCAAAAGTGGGTGCGCAGTGGATTTTGTTAAATGGGCAGGATTGCTGATGTTGCCCATGGGTGCCATTGCCCAGCCGCCGTCCACGTACGGGTGGTTATGCGGTGCGGATCGCCCGTCGCTGCAACGTTATGCAGGTAGCGCGCTTGCGCTAACCGGGGCCTGGCTTCGCCCCCAACTGGTTGGAGCAAGTGGGGTGGTGACCACGTTGGAGGGACTGTTCGAGCCAGGCAATGCCAGCTCTGGGACGAGTGAAGGCCGGGGATTGTGCGTGTTTGCGGTGGGTGCTGGCAGGTCGCGAACGTTGCGCTTTACGGTGTTTCGCGGTCGGGTCCGCGCGTCACGGATTAGTGAAAATCAAAGGTGGATGAAGTAATGGAAAAACGATATTGCACGTGGGTGGTGTTGGCTCTGACGGCTATAGGCTCCGGCCCCGCGGTTGGCGAGGCGCCCGACATACGCTGGTACGGTGCCGAGGAGGGCACGGTTGTGCGCGAGGTCAGTGGTGGCCAAACCGGGATGATCACCGAGCACTGGAAGCAATGGGGGAATGTACGGGTGGAGATTCAGGATCTGACAATCACCATGTTCGGGATGAACCGGCAGGTCAAACAAACCTCGATCATCGAGGGGGCGAACGTCACCACCATCGATTACATTACCGGGCGGATTTCGCAGGCCCGCAATCCGCTGCTTGACGGGCTCGGCGACGGCGCTAACAAAGATGGTGTTGCCACAGGGGAGGCAATGTACCGCGCGATGGGCGGCGAGCAGACAGACGAAGTGCGCGAGTATGCGGGGGAGCGTTGTCGGGTGTGGCGCATGAGCAGTATGGGGCAACACAGCTGCGTGACTAAAGACGGTATTTCGTTGTTCGACCAGGTAGATGCCATGGGCATGAGCAGCACTCGGGTTGCAAGCGATATCCAGCGGGGCAACCCTGGTCCTGGCACCGCCTACGTCGTACCCGAGGATCTGGTGCCCGCAGCGCAGGTGCCGGCTCTTCAGGGTGCTCCGGATCTGGGCGCTGTGCTCGAGGCCTTGCAAGGTCTTGGCAAGAAGAAAAAGGACGACGGTGATTAAGAGACCACAGCGGACACCGCGCTGCACGCGGCCGTCAGTCAACGGCGCGGGCGGCCGGTCTCATCTGTGGTGTGGCGTTACAGCCCGAGCAGACGCGCGATAACCTGCCGCTGAATGTCTGAAGTGCCCGAGTAGATGACGCCGCCCGCGGCGTCGCGCAGATCGCGCTCTACTTCGAACTCCGACAGATAGCCGCGGCCGCCGAAAATCCTCATGGCATCGATACTCGAGGCCAGGAATGCCTCGCCAATGTGCAGTTTGGCCATCGCCGCCTCTGTGGCGCAACGTTCGCCGCGGTCTTTCATCCAGGCGGCTTTGTACAGCAGCATGCGCGCGGTCTCAAATCGCATCTTCATATCGACGATGCGGTTGGAGACGGACTGAAATTTGCCGATCGGCTGGTTGAACTGTTTTCGTTCGCGGGCGTACTGCACGGCCGCATCCAACTGGCGGTGCATGGAGCCGACGTGGCTCGCGAAAATAAAACTGCGCTCCCATTCCATAGAGTTATTAAAAATACTCACGCCCGCGCCCATCGGGCCCAATCGATTGCTTTGCGGCACCCAGCAGTCGGTGAGCGTCAGCTCGCCCAGGGGTGAGGTACGAAGACCCATTTTCGATTGTGCAGGGCCGCGGGCGAAGCCTTCCCGGCTGGATTCGACGATAAACGCTGAGATGCCCCATTGGCCGACGCTGGGATCTGTGCTGGCAAACACCAACGCGATATCGCAGGCGGGCGCCATGCCGATGTAGATCTTGTGCCCGTTAATCACAAAACCATCATCACGCGGCACAGCGCTGGTACTGAGCGCGAAGGCATCGGAGCCGGTGTGTAGCTCGGTCATACCGTGTGCGCCAATCAGCTCTCCGCTGCAAAGCCCTGGCAGGAAGCGTTGCCTTTGTTGCTCACTGCCGAAGTGCAGCAAGGGTTCCTGCACACTCCACATCTGCCCGTTCAGACCCAGCGTCATGCCGTTATCACGGCAGCCGTAGCCCAGTGCCTCCAGTGCGACGATGGTGGTGACAATGTCGTGACCACCACCCCCATACTCGGTGGGAACAAACAGGCCCTGGATTCCGTGCTGCGCGCAGGCGCGCCAGTTGTCTATCGAGAAGGTGCCACTGGCGTCGCGTTCGGCCAACTGCTCATTCAGGGTGCGTTGGGCGAACGCGATGATCTGTTCGCGCATTTGTTGTTGTGTTTCTGAGAGGGCAAAATCCAAACTGATCTCCGTTGCGTCTAGCGGCCAATGTTGGGGTGTGCGGGCAGCTTACTCCTCCAGCATGCTGCGCAGCATCCAGGCATTCTTTTCGTGAATCTGCATGCGCTGAGTGAGCAGGTCGGCGGAGGGTTCATCGCTGGCCTCGTCGGCCAGCGGGAATATTTCGCGCGCAGTGCGTGCGACCGTCTGCTGCCCAATCACCAGTTGGCGGATCATCTCGCGCGCGCTTTCCTCGCCCACGGCTTCATCAATGCTGGTGAGCTTGGCGAACTGGTTGTAAGAGCCGGGCGCGGGCACACCCAGGGCGCGAATTCTCTCGGCAATTTCATCTACCGCAATGGCCAGCTCTGTGTATTGCTGCTCGAACATCAGATGCAGCGTGTTGAACATGGGCCCGGTCACGTTCCAGTGAAAATTATGGGTTTTCAGATAAAGCGTGTAACTGTCGGCCAACAACCGCGACAGCCCCTGCGCGATGCCCTGGCGGTGCTCATCGTTAATGCCGATATCAATTTTCATACAGCAGGCTCCTGTTAATAATTGAGTGCCGGGGGGTACGTGTGTCTCGGTATCCCCAGGGCGTTGCGGCATAGAATATCCGATCTGATAATATCCTGCGGTCCAGTCTTGGCCGGGAGCCTCAATGGCGGCGTCGAACATACAAACAATAGTGCGCTTGACCACGTTGCAGGAGGGTATTCTTTATCATTGCTTGGAGGGTGCGCGCACGGGCGCGTATCACGATCAGTACCACTGCATCCTGAGCTCCGGGGATGCCGAGTTGCATCCTGCCGCCTTTGCCGAGGCCTGGCGGGAGGTGCTCCAGCGGCATCAGGTGTTGCGCAGCCTGTTCACTTGGGAGGGCAGAAGCCGCCCTCTTCAGGTGGTGAAAACGCAGGTCAAGCTGCCGTTGCAGCAACAGGACTGGCGCGAGATCAGTGCGCCCGACCAGCGTGCCCGCCTGCGTGGCTGGCTGCAACGCGATCGCGATCGCGGCTTCGATCTTGCTCGCGCACCGCTCATGCGGCTTGCGCTGATGCGTTTGGATCAGCAGCGTTGGCAGTTCGTGTGGAGTTTTCACCATCTGGTGCTGGACGGCTGGTCGATGCGATTGCTGCTGCAGGAGGCATTGGCTCTGTACGCGGCGTCGATCGACGCCGCGCCCCTGAAGCTGCCGCAGGTGCCCGCCTGGGAGAGCTTCATCGCCTGGCAGGACATGCAGGACGAGGCGGCCGGGATCGCATATTTCGAGCAGGAGCTGGCCGGCTTCCACACGCCCAACGTGCTTTGCGCCGCCGCGTTGAGCCCATCGGCGGGGAGCACCAGTGAGCCCAACGCGATGGTGCAGCATGTGCTCGGTGCTGAGCTGACCGGCGCGCTGAATGAGGCGGCCCGCGCGCAACGGGTCACACTCAACACGTTGGTAAGTGCGGCCTGGGCCAGCGTACTGGCGCAGTACAGCGATACCCATGATGTGGTGTTCGGCACGACGGTGGCAGGGCGGTCGCCCGAGTTGCCGGGGGCGCAGGCCATCGCGGGGCTAATGATCAATACGCTGCCGCTGCGCGTATCGCTCGCGCCGCAGCAGCCGCTGGGCCCGTGGCTGGCCGAGCTGCAACGTCGTCAGGCGCAAATGCGGGCCCACGAGCACACCTCGCTGGCGGCAATCCAAAAGGCGACCGCGACGGGCGCCGGACGCGCGCTGTTCGAGACCTTGCTGGTGGTTGAGAACCTGCCGTCGCACGGGGCGGACGGCAGTGCCAGTAAGGTGCAGATCAGCGATGAAGTCTTTATCGAATACAGCAATTACCCGCTGGCAATTCTGATTGTGCCCGGCGCTGCGCTGACATTGATTGGTGTGCATGATCCCGCCCGATACGGTCAGGCGGGAGTGCGACAGTTGCTTAAGCATCTTGGCGCCACACTCGCTGTGCTGGCCCGTGTAACAGATGCTGGGGATACGACGGTGGGGGCGCTGGCTCAGCCTGGGCCGCAGGAGCTGGAGCAAGTGCTTGCCTTCGGGCGCGGTCCGCAGCCGGCTGAGTCGGCGGCTAACGGGGCGCAGCTGCTGCACAACGCCATTGAGAACGCGGCGCATCGTGCGCCGGATGCGCTGGCCTTGATCGGCTCGGGTCAGCGCGTCAGTTACTCGCAGTTGCTTCAGCGGGCAGACGCGCTTGCCGGTACCTTGATTCGGGCGGGTGCGCGGCCAAATCAAGCGATTGCGTTGATGCTGCCGCGCTCACCGGAGGCGGTGATCGGTATGCTGGGCATTCTCAAGTCGGGTGCGGCGTTTGTCGCCGTGCAGCCCGAGTGGCCCCCCGCCCGTCTCCAGCAGGTGCTGGCGGATATTGCTGAGAACAACGCGGGGCAGGCGCCCATCGTCGTCACCCAGGCGTCGGTGGCGGAGACCTTGCCGGGGCCCGTTCAGACCGTCGAGGTTCCCCTCAACGCTGTCGCGCAAGATGCACCTGTCGTGCCGGAACGGGCCGCGTCGCCCGAGGATCTGGCCTACATCATGTACACCTCCGGAACCACGGGGAAGGCCAAAGGCGTGATGGTGACACACGCCAGCATCATGGCGTCCACCTGTGCGCGCGAGCTGCATTACCCGCAAGCGCCCGGGCGTTTTTTGATGCTCTCGCCAATGGCCACCGACAGTTCGCTGGTCGGCCTTACCTGGCCGCTGGTGCAAGGTGGCACACTGGTGCTAGAGCCTGGGCCGGTGGAGCAAGACGTCGCCTCGCTGGGTGCGCTGATTGAACAGCGCGCGATTACGCATGTGCTGTGCGTGCCATCCCTATGGGCACTGGTGTTGGAGTTTGCGCGGGCAACCCAGTTGGCCTCGTTGAGTACCGTCATGGTCGCCGGTGAGGCATGTCCGGCCGAATTGGTCGCGCAGCACAGCCAACGCCTGCCGGGCGTCGGCCTGTTTAACGAATACGGGCCCACGGAGGCTGCCGTGTGGGCTACCGGGTGTGCGCTGGTGCCAGCCGACTGCCTGCCCCGAGTGCCTGTGGGCAAACCAGTCGCGGGCTACCGCATCTACGTGCTGGATGAAGAAGGTAAACCGGTAGCGCAAGGGCTGCCCGGTGAATTGTGTATTGGCGGGGAAGGTGTGGCGGCCGGTTATTGGGGCCGCGCAGAGCAAACCGCCCGAGCATTCGTTCCCGACCCGTTCATCGCACGCGAAACATCGTGCGCCGCCCAGCGTGATCGGCGCGGGGCAAAAATGTACCGCAGCGGCGATCTGGCGCGCTGGCGCGAGGATGGTGTGCTGGAGTTTCTGGGCCGCCGGGACAATCAGTTGAAGGTGCGTGGCTACCGGGTGGAACCCGAGGAGATTGAGGCGGCACTGGGGTTGAGCGAAGGGCTGGCTGAGAGTGCCGTGGCACTGGTGCCGGGGACGGGTAATGCCGCGGCGAAGCTGGTCGCGTTCGTGGCCGGGCAGTGGCCGGACGCCGCCACCGCGTTGAGTGACAGGTTGCGCGGTGAACTGGCCACACGGTTGCCGCCCTATATGGTGCCGCAGGAAGTGGTGTGTCTGTCGGCCCTAACGCGGACAGCGGCAGGCAAAGTGGACCGCGCGGCGTTGATCGAAAGTTATGCGCCAGCCCCAGCGCCGGCAGTGGCGCCTGCGGGCGCTGCCCCGTCCAGCCCGGCGGAACGCACGCTCGCCGCCATCTGGGCACAGGCGCTGGGCATGGTGCAGGTGGGGCGGCACGATAATTTTTTCGCGCTCGGCGGCGATTCGCTGCTCTCTATCCGGATTCTGGCGCAGGCGCGCAAGGCGGGGCTGGTAATTTCACCGGATGCGTTTATCGCCGAACCGACGGTTGCAGGGCAGGCGGCGGCGGCGACGCCGGTCGGAGCAGCGCAGGCACCGCAGGGGCCGATGTTCGGGGCTGCTCCGCTCACCCCGATTCAGCATTGGTTTTTTCAGTGCATTGACATTGATCCGCAACATTGGAATCAAGCCGTGGCGATGCGGGTGCCGGGCGAATTAGGACGGGCCGCGCTGGAGCGCGTCGTGCAGGCGTTGATGTTGCATCACGATGCCCTGCGCACCGTGTTTGCGGGCGACGGCCAGCAGCGGTTTGCTGAGTTGGCCGGCACGCTGCCTGTGACCGTCACGCACGCGGCGTCCGAAGCGCAGGCGGCACAGGCGCTGGAGCAGCAGGCCAGCTGGGCGCACGCCGCGTTTGATCTAGCGCAGGGGCCGCTGGTGCACTTTGTACTGATCGAATCCGGCGCTGGTGGCTCGGGTCTGCTGGCCGTGCTTGCCCATCATCTGGTGGTGGATGCGGTGTCCTGGAGTATTCTGCTGGAGGACCTGAAGAGTCTATGCCGCGGTGCGATCGCCGGTACGCTAGTGCCCTTGAGTCCGCGCACAACGCCGATGAAAACCTGGGCGCAGAAGCTGGCCACGTTTGCGCACAGCGATGCGCTACAAACGCAGATCCCTTACTGGGTCGCGCAGGTGGACGAGGTGCCGAGCGAACTGCCGATGGACCAACCTCAGGCGCCGCGCGTAAGCGGCCTGGCCGGCCGGGACAGCGACACCCGCGTGATCGCATTGGCGCTGAACGAGGACATCACCGGGCAGCTGCTGCGCGAGACATCGAATCATTTGCGGGCCCAACCCTATGAACTAATGCTGTGCGCGCTGGCAATGACGGTGGCGGAATGGACCGATCGCCCACAAACTCGTATTGATCTGGAAGGCCACGGTCGCGAACCGTTGTTCGACGACTGCGATGTCTCGCGCACGGTGGGGTGGTTTACCAGTACGTTCCCGTTTGTGCTGTCCGCCGCCCGCAGCGCCAGTCCGACACAGGTGCTGAGTGCGGTGAAGGACGCCCTGCGCGGGTTGCCGGATCACGGGATCGGTTATGGTGTGCTGCGTGAGTTGGCGAGCGCCAGCGCTGCTGCGCCGTTGCTGGATGCCACCCGCGCAAGCCTGGTCTTTAATTATCTGAGTACCGCCGCAAGCGGTGATGAGGGGCACTTCTCCCCGCTGGCACAGTCCTTTGGGCAGGCGCGCAGTCCACGTGGACCGCGTGCGTACCTGGTGGAGATAAATGCGCTGATTAAAGACGGGCGGTTGAGCACGCAATGGGCCTACTGCGAGCAAATGCATCGCGCAAGCACGATCCGCGCACTGGCCGAACGTTTCAACGCGGTGTTAATACAGTTGTGCAATACCGAGGACGGTGCCGCAGCGGTGTCAGATTTTCCGTTGGCGGATCTGGACAGTGATCAACTCGACACCCTTGGCGGTCTACTGGATCAGCTGGACGACTGATCGCCGTCATTTCCGTCGCCCCGTTGCGCGGCGTGGATGCTTCCGCTGCGGCCATCGCCCGGCCCGATGGCCGCGTTCACGGCAGCGGCCTGTATTATGATGCACTGGCGTATTGACACATTCGAGGAAGATGCAATGAAACTGTATTGGGCGCCAAAGACTCGCGCGTCGCGGGCGGCATGGATGCTGGAAGAACTCGGCCAACCTTACGACCGTGTGGCGATCGACATACGCGATGAGAATGTAAAGGAAAGTCCGAACTATGGTGATTTTCTAGCCGCTAGCCCGATGGGAAAGGTGCCGGCGCTCTCCGATGGGCAGGTGCACATGGCCGAGTCGGCTGCTATTTGCACGTATCTTGCGGATCGCTACGCCAGTGGCCGCCTGGCGCCGGCGATCGATCACCCGGATCGCGGGCGGTATTTGTACTGGATGATGTACACGCCCGCCGTGATCGAACCGGCCATGTCAGAGAAGATCAAGCAGAGCACACCCAACCCTCTGTCGAACGGTTGGGGCGATTTCGACAGTATGATCGTGACGCTTGAAGGCGCCTTAACCCAGGGGCCGTGGCTGCTGGGCATGGCGTTTTGTGCCGCCGATGTGATGCTGGGCTCCAGCGTAATTTTCCTGCGCATGTTCGACATGCTGCCGGAATCGCGGGTGCTGAACGGGTACGCGGATCGCTGTATCGCGCGCCCGGCCTTCGCGCGTGCTATGGCGCTGGACGACCCGGAATAAGACGCTGGGGAGGGACAATGGCGGCGGGCGCCTGTTACCCCGGCCATAGGTATCAGCTATTCGGGTTCGGCGATGGTGACCTTCAGTCCATCCAGCACATTGGTGACCTCGATCTGGCAGGACAGCCGTGAGTGCGGCTTGAAGGCATCCAGCCCCGAGACCAGATCGTCCTCGTCCGTGCCGCGCTCGCCCACGCGCTCGAACCATTCCTCATCCAGATGCACGTGGCAGGTGGCGCAGGCACAGCAGCCGCCGCAGATGGCCTCGATTTCGGGGTAGCCTTCGGCAGTGAGCACTTCCATCAGGCTTTGGCCGATGTCGGCGTTGATGGCTTTCTCGTCGCCATCAAGGTCGGTGATAAATATTGTTGGCATCTAATTATCGTTCCAGTTCAGTAGCTTAGGGTCATCGGATAGGTTCAGTACCGCTCAAATACGGCGCTCATGATAGTCGCGCGCTGATCCCGAATCCAGCGAATCGGTCACTGGGCGGGCCCTGGTGATCGACGGCCCGGCGTTGGGCTTCAGCGGCGGCGAGCGCTGCGGGCGTGCGCCAGCCAGGCAACTGCGGCCGCGATAACCCCGCCCACCGTTCCCCACAAGTGCGCATCCACCGCGACGACACCGCCGATAAACTCGCCCGAGGCCGGCATCCCGCCGCGCCATTGCTCCCAAAGGATTTTCGCCACCAACGCCAGCAGCATGGCGCCCGCCATGCGATCGCCGTGCTGCCACAGACGCAGGGCCCCGGCGGCGAACACGCCATGCAGCGCACCCGAAAGGCCCACTACCCAGCCGGGTTGCGGGGAGAACGCAAACATGCCCGCGTTGGAGCACACCCCACTCACAAGCACCAGCCCAAGCCAGCTCAGGGGTTTAAC
>CBDUQI010000143.1:0-15265 GCA_965369325.1 uncultured Gammaproteobacteria bacterium | reverse complement strand
GTGCTACCCAGGCTTGCCCGTGCGGCGCCTGCGAGGGTGAACTGGGCGATGCACTGGACCCCACCGTGAACGGTGAAGAGCGTCAGTTGCTGGAAGATGCCTGCCGCGCGGCCTGGGACACTATTGAGGATTCATTTAACCAGAGTCTGACCGGCCCAATTTCTATCAACATCAGAGAATTTGTGAACGAATTCGGCCTGGAATCTCAGCTGCGGGGACAGGCGGCAGGGCCTGCTCTGTCAGCAAACTCAATGGACCCAGCGGACATCTGCAATACGCCGCCCATTGATATTCTGGGCACGCTAAGTTCGGGCTGGGCAGTGGTGGTCGATAACCAGACCACCAGTGACCCCGATGAGCTCATTGTCGCGCACGAATTCGGTCATGTGTTATGGCTGCGACACGGCAACGGATTGGATGACGATACTGACGGTCGCTACGACCCTGACGATCTGGGCGTGGGCATTAACTGTGATCCCGGCGAAGAAGGCCTGTTCGATCCGCCGACACTGATGCATCCCAACGGTCTGACCGGCACCAAACTTATCACCGGGCCCCAGCGGCTCACCGCACGCGAAGTGGCCGACACTATTGCGAACGCCAAGATGGACCCACCGGGCGTCGATATCGACCTTGCGGTGTACGGCGACGATCAGCGCGATGCCGTTAACGACGGTGCCATCATGGAGATGAACTGGGCGTCGATACTGGTGAACGATGTCGAAGACTTCACCCTGTTCTCTCACGGCATCCTGGAGCGTACGCCGCTCAGTCAGGACGCACAGTTTCTGCTGTTCGCCGACGTGGACGGCAACAGTGGTACCGGCGGATCGCCCAACCTCATTTCCGGACTGCTCAGCCCGGCCACCTGCTTCGAGGGCGCGGACATTGTCACACGCGTGACGTTGCCCTTCGGGCTGCCCCCCGCCAGTGCAACCGTATGGGTATGGGATGCCCTAGCGGGTGGTTTTGTCGTGTCGCTCGATCCGGGTATCAGCACCGAACTGGTCACGACTGTGCCGTTTGACGCCGGCACCACCAACACCTTCGAAACAGTGACCGTGCGGGTGCCCAACAGTGTGATCGGTACGTTTGCCGCCGACGTGCCAGGGCAGGCGATCGCCCAGATCCAGGGGCTACCTTTTTTTGACGGTGATGTATTGGCGGAAGAACTGGCAGGCGAATGCAGCGTGCCGTTTCGTTTGCTACGCACTCACTATCCAGTGTGCCTGGTGCTTCCTGATCCGGTGCCGCAGGGTGACACGGTTTCGGTGACCGCCAGCGGGCTGTTTAAAAACGATACGGTCGAAGTATTACTGGGCGACCTGCTGGTCGGCGAAGGCAGCACCAACGCCGACGGGTCGGCCACCGTTCAGTTCGACATCCCGATCGACACCCCACCAGGGCAACGCCTGGTGACGGTTGGCGTGAAGGGCACAGCGCTCACCGCCGACTGTGT
The DNA here is from genome assembly GCA_965369325.1 of uncultured Gammaproteobacteria bacterium. Taxonomy (GTDB): domain Bacteria; phylum Pseudomonadota; class Gammaproteobacteria; order Steroidobacterales; family JBCBZW01; genus CBDUQI01. The sequence continues at coordinate 13,806 of CBDUQI010000143.1, read as the reverse complement.
CGTCGAGGTCGAGCCGGTCAACGCCGGTTTGCTGGAGCAACAATTGCTTGGCGTGGTATTCGATAGCGGCGAGTTTATTCGCATTGACCCCATCACCGCAGAGGGCAAGCGGCTGGGCAAAAGTGACGCACGGTACGGGCTCACCCATCGCGGAACTCAGCTGTACGGCATCGATGCCGACCGCCTGTTGTTTGAACTGAACCCGGTCAACGGCGCCACGGCAAACACCTATGCACCTGGTTTTTCTGATGGCGCGGAAGGCGCCGTGGCATTTCGCCGCGATGGTGTGGGCTTTGCCATCCGCGGCGATGTCGGCGATCCGGTTGAGCTGTGGCGCTTCGGCGCCATCGAAGGCGGCGCCGTGTTGCTGGCATCCAATCTTGGCACACGCATGGACGGCCTGGCATTCCACCCTGATGACCGACTGTTTGGGCTAAGCGAATTCGGGCTGTTGTATGTTATCGATACCGAAGCGGGCTTCATCGAATTGGTGGGCACCGTGGATATCCCGCTGAATACCACCGCCGGCATGGCCTTTGATCCCAACGGTAGATTGTTCGCTGTCGTCTCCGACAAGCTATACACCATCAACACCACCACGGCGAAGGCGACACTAGTCGGTGCCACCGGCTTCGGGTCGGTGGCACCCGAGGCCGGGTACTCCGGGTTAGCGTCGATTCTGGTTGCCGTGGACTCCGACAAAGACGGCATTGGAGACGTTCAGGACAATTGCCTGCAAGTGGCCAACCCGGATCAGATCGACGCCAACCAGGACGGCATAGGCAACGCGTGCGACGCTGATCTCACTGGCGACTGCTTTGTCGACTTTGAAGATCTGGCACGATTGAAAGAGGTGTTCTTTAGCAACGACGCCGAGGGTGATCTAAACAACAACGGCACCGTCGAGTTCGGCGACCTGAGCCTGATGAAGCAGATGTTCTTTGCTGCACCTGGCCCAAGCGGTGATCCTAACGCATGTGCCAACCGATCGGGCGTCATTGCCACGGGCAGTGGCTAGAGAACGGCAGCTCGCCACCGGGCTGATCAGGCCTCCGATCGGGCTGGCACCGCCAGTTTCGCCGGCTCTGGCTATTATGAGACTTGGTACCAAGAATAGTCTTGGAGCACGAAATAGCGGTATGCTTGGGGAGTTCTGAGGAAATGATCAAGCGTGCGCGGCCAGACCGGGGGGCAACCACCCGACAGGGCGCTGGGTAGCACAACAACGCACGCTCGAAGCAACGATTCGGCACACCAAGTACCCGAGTGCAACGACAGATCGGCCTAAGCCGGCATGCATCCAGGTCCAGGGCTGCTGTATGAGGAGCTTTGGGATGAACGAACAGCTGTCCACTTTGCGTTCTGGCACCAGCAGCGACGCCCGTATTGCATTGGTCCAAGATCACCACGAAACCTCAGATCAAGATCTACGCGCTCAGCAAACGCGCCTCTTGTACACCCATGGTGCGGCCGGACAGATGGTAAACCTCGGCGTTGCTTTGGCAGTAATGGCGCTGTTCGCGGGCAAAACCTCTAACCTAGCGCTGGGCACCTGGTTCACCAGCGTAGTGCTATTGAGCATCTGGCGCATGCGGTTAGTCACGCGTTTTAACTCCCACGCCCGCACGGACGATGAACTTGCGCGCTGGCACACCAGATTCACCTTGGGCGCGTTCGCGACGGCAGCCGCGCTTGGTGCGGTATGGTGGCCGGTCGGCGCCGTTGCCACCTTCGAGCAGCAGATGCTGGTCACGTTCATCCTGGGTGGCATGTCGATCGGCGCCGTCTCGGTGCTTGGGGCGGCTTATCGCGTCTACGTCATCTACGCCAGTTTACTGTGTTTACCCGCCACGCTGTGGTTCGCCGCGCAAGGCACCCGCATGCACCTCACCATGTCGTTGCTCACCCTTATTTTTCTCGCGGCCATGATCGCCACCGCCAGCGGGCACCATCGCACGCTCATGCGACTTATGACCCTCACCTCTCTGAATTTTTCCCTGCGCCGGCAACGCAAACGCCTAGCGGACTTCGCCAGCATGGGCGCGGACTTGTTCTGGGAATGCGACGCTCAGGGTTGCTATCGGTACTTATCCGAAGGGTATCTATCACTCACCGGCGTTAGCTCCAAACATATGCTCGGCAAGCATGTGGAGGACTCCGATGCCCCCACCCTGTTGCCGCTGGACTATCTGCGCGTGCGCGGGCGCAGCGGCACCCCCCTAGAGCTGGATAACTACATCATCCATTGGCGCCACCCTGACGGACACGGCGTCGTACTGCGCAGCAACGCCGTGCCAATTTTGAATGACAATGGCGAGTTCGAAGGCTACCGCGGAACCGTGCGCGATATCACCGAGCAACACCGCCTGGCCGAACGGCTGAAGCACCAGGCCACCCATGATGATCTGACCGCTTTGGTTAACCGACGCGAGTTCGAGCGGCGCCTGGAACGGATGTTGCGCAGCACTCGCCGAAACGGCTTCACACACGCCATGTGCTATATGGATTTAGACCAGTTCAAGGTCGTAAACGACACCTGTGGGCACGTTGCTGGCGATGCTTTGCTACGGCAATTTTCACACGACCTGCTCCCGCGTCTGCGCAGTCGCGACACGCTGGCCCGGCTGGGCGGCGATGAGTTTGGTCTGCTGCTAGAGCACTGCACAGCCGCCGATGCGCTGACGTTGGTGAACGAGGTGTGTCGTGCGATTGGCAATTCGCGCTTCCATTGGGGCGATTCGGTATTTCGAGTAACGGCAAGCATTGGTCTGGTGGTCGTCGACTCGGACTGCGCCGATCTGGCCAGCGCGATGATGGCTGCTGATGCGGCCTGCTACGCAGCCAAATCAGCTGGCGGCGACCGCGTGCACGTCTACCAGACCGCAGATGCAGCGGTGACCGACCTTCAGGGCCAGATGCGTTGGGTCACCCGCATTACCGACGCGCTGGATCAGCAGCGTCTGGAACTAGTCGCACAACCCTACATGGCGCTGTCGAGTGGCGCCATGCAAGACACCGACGAGTCGTTGCACAACTTCGAGGTGTTGGTAAGGATGCGCGAACCTGATGGCTCGATTCTGCTGCCTGGGGAGTTCTTGCTCGCCGCCGAACGCTACAACTTGGCGCCACGGATCGACCAATGGGTGGTGGGCAAAACCCTGAGTACGCTCAGCAGCTCCGCCACGCTGCTGGGGCGCGTCGGCATGTGCTCGATCAATCTGTCTGGGCACTCGTTACAGAACGAGCGTTTCATAGAGTATGTGCTGAGTGAATTGGAAAGCAGCAACGTTCCTGCGTACAAGATCTGCTTTGAGCTCACCGAGACCGCCGCCCTCACTAACCTGCCAGCTGCTGTCGGCTTCATGAACCGCGTGAGACGTCTGGGATGCCGTTTTGCGCTGGACGACTTTGGCACCGGCGCTTCTTCTTTCGGCTATCTGCGCAATTTGCCTGTCGACTTCATCAAGATCGACGGTATTTTCGTGCGCGACATGGCGCAGGACAAAATTGGATTTACCATGGTGAAAGCCATCGCGGACGTGGCACGCGTGATGGGCAAAAAGACCGTCGCCGAATTTGTCGAGGACGACGAAGCGCTGGTGCTGCTCAAGAACATCGGGGTGGATTACGCTCAGGGTTATCGGGTAGGCAAACCGCGACCGTTGGAATCCTATGATGCCAGTAGCAGTGTCGTCACGCTGTCATCGGTATACTAGGGTCCGGGCCGCACACTGTCTTGCACCCAATGTTACGGCGCTGAACTCACCAGAAGTTCACTTACAAAGAAAGTGTATTGCCCAAGTTTTTTCAGGTTCTCCTGCAACGCGGCTTGCGCCTGCTCGTTGTAGAACCCCGCCTCAAAACTAGCGCGGTCCGCCCAGTCGACGGTCGTCTGAAAACGGTATGCCGGCAGACTGCCATCAGGCCAGTTCTCGCAAATTCTCGCAAAATCGGTGCGCAGGACCCCCGCGATGGACGCATTCGCGGCCTGGTGCTCAGACAGGCGCCATTTCAGGAACTGCTCCTCGGACTCCCCCTCAGGTAGATTGTAAAGCACGGTAAGGCGGATCATGGCGCAGCGGATCGCAACTGCTCGGTCCGTTTAGTATCTATCTCGAGTTGCGCAGTGAGTTCCACACCGTACGCGGCGCGTGCGTGCGCCACGCTCACATACCCATTGATGACATCTTGCTGCACGGCTTGCGGTGCTCGCTCAAAGGCATTGCCATAACCACCGCCCCCGCCCGTAAGCGATGTGATCACGGTGCCCTTACTCACGCGGATGCCATTGATCTTCAGCAGTTCCAGCGGCGGCTCACCCGGGCGCTCGATGAGCACATTCGGCCCCTGCCCGTCTGCGCCTCCAAACAGCCCCCAGGCGGTGGTCACCGAACGTTCGAACCACAAAAACAGATCCGAATCGCTTTGCACCAGATATTGACGATAAGTGCCATTGCCGCCGCGCTGACGGCCCGCCCCGCCCGAGTCGGCGCGGATGCCGTAGGACAGCAATCGTAACGGGTACTTGCTCTCAAACACCTCAACGGGAATATCTTTAAAACTCCCGTTGACATTGTTGATCAACGAACTCTGGCCATCACCGTGCTGATAGGCACCCCAGCCACCGGTGGTCGGCTCGATCATCAGATAGAACTGGTCGTCATTGCGGGTATCCTGCCCGGCGACAGTAATCACCATGGAATCCCCATAGTGCGCACCCGCAGCCTTATCGGGCATCGCCGGCGCCAACGCTTTGATCACCAGGTCGATCAACAGCCCCAGCGATGAGAAATACCAGCCACATGCGGCCGGTTCCTGGGCGGAGAATATCGTGCGCTCCGGCGCCGTCACCGTCAGGGGGCGGAACGAGCCACCGTTGGGCGACACATCGGAGCAGATCAGCAGTTTGTATGCCACACGGGCGGCCGCGATGGTCTGGGTGATGCCGCAGTTCACCGGACCCCGCGCCTGCGCCGCAGAACCGTTAAGGTCCACCGTCATTGAATCGCCGCTTACGGTGAGCTCAAGATTCACCCGCAGCGGATCGCTGCCAAGCCCGTCGTTGTCCAGATATCCATCGGCGTGATACACGCCATCAGGCAAGGCCAGCACGGCTTCTCGTTCGCGCATTTCTGTCTGCGCGAAAATCGCATCGCGCGCTGCGTCAATGGTCGCTACGCCAAAGCGCTCGAACAGGGCATGCATACGCTTCTCGCCTGTTCGCCCGGCCGCCACCTGCGCGTTCATATCCCCCACGGTGGCCTCGCCGAAGCGGCTGTTGCGCCGGAGCAGGTCGATCACGTCCTCCCGCGGCTCACCATTTTCATACAACCGAGTAGGACCCCAGCGAACACCCTCCTGGTAGATCTCAAACGAATCGACCGGCGTGCCAGGGTCTTTTGCGCCCACGTCCAACCAATGCGCACGCGAGGCCGCGAAGCCAATCCGGCTGCCTTGCCAGAAAATAGGCGTGATGATGGTGGAATCGTTCAGGTGCGTGCCCGTCATGTAGGAGTCGTTCATGTAGAAGACGTCGCCTTCCTTGAAGTAATCCCAGCCGTGTTCCTCGGCAATAAGCTTCACGCATATCTCCAGATTGCCAAGGAACAGCGGCAACCCCAGCGATTGTCCAAGCACCTCACCATGCGCGTCGATCAGCGCTACCGAGCAGTCCTTGCCTTCGTAAATCACGGGAGTAAACGCGCTGCGAATCAACGTCGCATTCATATCGTTGGCAATTGAGATAAACGCATTTCGAATAATCTCAGTGGTAATCGGGTCGATATTGCTCATGTGAGGCTCCCGCGGCGCAATACAATACTGCCGTGCGAATCCAGCTCTGCCCGCCAATGGGGGGGCACCACTGTCGTGGCACTTTGCTCCTCAATGATAAGCGGCCCGGACTGTGCGAAGTCTGGCGCACAACGATCGCGCGCAAGCACGGGCGTGGTGTGAGTAACGCCGCCGAACACCGCCTCGCGCTGGCCAATGGTCGGGTCACCACCCACCGGTGGCTGGGCGTGCGCGGTGGCAAACTTCTCCAGCGAACCAAAGGCCGCCACTCGCAGGTTAACGAACTCCACCGGTGCAGCGCGATTGGCATGTCCGTAACGGGTCTCGTGCGCGATATGAAAATTATCGATCGCATCGGCAATGTCGCTGCCCGGCGGAATCGGCACATTGATGGTGTACTCCTGCCCCAGGTAGCGCATATCCGCGGAGCGCAGAAACGAGATGTCCGCCTCGTCAATGCCTTCACCGCGCACCGCGACAGCCCCTTCGCCCTCCAGCCGCGCGTATACCGCGCTGATGCTGTCTATCTGCACGCTGTCGGCCGCGTGGAAGAAGCTCTGATTAAAGTCGTGGCGCAAATCGGTTTGCAACATGCCCCAGGCCGAGAAGGTGCCGGGGAAGCGCGGAATCAGCACTTCCTGGATATCCAGTTCGTCGGCAAGAAATACGGCAGCCATCGGCCCGGCGCCGCCGAAGGCCACCAGCGTAAACTCTCTGGGATCCACGCCCTGACTCACCGTGATCGTGCGCATGGCATCGGCCATTGCAGCATTGGAGATGGCCAGAATCCCTTCAGCAAATGCCACCGGTTCCAGTTCCGCTTCCGGCGCCAGTTGGTGAATCGCCTCACTCGCGGCGGCCTCATCCAGTGACATATCGCCGCCGAGCAGAGACCGCGCACCCAGGCGCCCCAGGAACAAATTGGCATCCGTGACGGTCGGCGCGGTACCGCCGCGCCCGTAGCAGGCAGGACCGGGAACAGACCCAGCGCTGCGGGGGCCCACACGTACGGCACCGTTCTCCATCCACGCGATCGAGCCACCACCCGTCCCGATCGTCTGAATGTCCACGATGGACATCAGCAATGGCAGCCCTTCAAGTTCGGTCTCAAGCGTCGCATTGGCCTTGCCGTCGATCACCAGACTCAAATCAAACGAGGTGCCGCCCATGTCCACACACAACAGATTGCGACGCCCGGTGTTCTCGGACAACGCAGTGCCCGCGATGGTGCCACCCACCGGCCCGGAGAGTAAGGTAAACACCGGATTGCGACGTGCACTGTCCGCGCTCGACACGCCACCGCTGGACTGCATCACGTGCACCGTGGCATTCATCCCCATGTCGAGCAACTGGGCCTGCAGAGCGGTAAGGTAGCGCTCGACCACCGGGGCGACATATGCATTCATCACCGCGGAGGAAGCCCGCTCGTACTCACGCCACTCACGAGCGACTTCATGCGACAACGAAACCGATACACCCGGCAGCGCATCGGTGAGTATCTGCCGCGCCTGCATCTCGTGCATCGGATGTGCGTATGCGTGCACAAAGCACACCGCAACGGCCTGAATGTTCTGCGCACGAACCTTATCGATAATCGGATCGAAGTCAGCCCTGTTCAGCGGCTCCAGCACCTCCCCATCCCAGGCAAGACGCTCGCGCACTTCATGTACATCGTGCCGGGGAACCAGCTGGCGCGGCTTGCTGTATTGTAATTCGTACAGCGTGTGCCGATTACCACGCGCGATAGTGTAGGCATCGCCAACCCCGGCCGTGGTGACCAGCAACACCCGCTCGCCTTTGCGTTCAAGAAAGGCGTTTAACCCAACCGTCGTGCCGTGCACAAAGAACTCGACATCGGCCAGATCCGGCACCAGGTTCTTAATGCCATTTATCACGCCGCCCGCCGGGTTATCCGGTGTGGTCGCAACCTTTCCCACAAACACCGGCCCATCTGAAGGTTCAATCACGATGTCGGTAAATGTACCGCCGATATCAGCAGACACACGATATTTCGTCATATGCTCATCGTCCGTTGTTTATCCGGTCATCGACCTCAAAAAAAGTTATAGCGATAAGCCACGTTCCAGATACGCCCCGGGGCGGCGGCCGAAAATCCACCAGCCACCCACTCGGAGTTGTACTCCTCATCCGTCAGGTTATACACCGAGCCGATCAGCGACCAGCGCCCGCTTTGCGCTTCCACCCCAATGCGCGCGTTGATCAGATCAAGGGCATCGCGGGAGGTGCTGTTCTGCACATCCCAGAACTGCTCACCGCGCCGCTCCAGGTCGGCGCGTGCAAATAGTTCCAGCGTGGAGCTGACCGGCGCCCGGTACTGAAAGCCCAGGTTAATCGTGTTCTCGGCAATATACGGCGCGTCGTTACCCACCACGGTGGGATCCACCACGTAGGCGTCAATCTCCGAGTTGGTAAAGCCATAAGCCGCGAACAGATCCAGGTGATCGCTCGCGCGGTAGATCACATCAAATTCACCACCACTCAACGAGACCTCGTCAATATTGGTCAGGATCTGCGCGCTGATTGCCCCGATGAAGGAGAAGAACTGCTGTCCCTGCACGTCGGTGGAGAAGATCGCCGCATTCAGGCGTAAGCGATCATCCAGAAACCGGCCTTTGTAGCCTACCTCAATCGACTCGGACTCCTCCTGATCGGCCACGTCGGTCACCCCCGTCAGGCCTGCACCTGCGGCCACTTCGGAGATACCGTTCTGGTTGAACTGCCCGCTGCGGAAGCCTTCGCCCCAGGTCAGATACAGGTTGCTGTTATCGTCCGGTTGGTACCGGAAGGTGATTTTCGGTTGCACCTTGTCAAAACTGGATTCGTTGCGCGCCCCCGGGACGCCTGCCGGAAACTGCAGGGGCGACACATTCTGCACGCGCTCTTCTTCGTCATAGCGCAGCGCCAGCGAGAGGTCGAGTTGATCGGCAAGTGCGATGTCCACGTTGCCGAACACCGCCCAGGAGGTGTTGTCGTTTTCATCCGCCAGAAATGAGGTGCTGGGATTGCGCGGATCAGTGGTCGGCTCGCGCTCCAGGCGAATGATGCCCTGGCCGGTATCGGTACCGGTGGATAGCGACACGAAGCGCTCCCAGTCCAGGAAGTAGGCGCCGACTTCCCACTTTACCCGGCTGTCATCTGCGGAGCTTAAGCGCAGTTCTTGAGTAAACGCCTGCAAATCGAAAAAGCCCGTCTGCGTACCATCAAAGCCAAACAGTGCCGCAGAACTGCGTGCGTTGGTGTACGGAAACTGATCAGAATCGCCCCACTCTTCGATGTCCGTAAACGAGGTGGTGGAGACCAGGTTGCCGACGGGCGTTTCCCAGTCCAGCTTGATGGAGAAATCGAGCATGTCGCGCTCGCCAGTGTCCACGTTATTATCGCGCACGGGCAGGACGTTGTTGGCATCGATCGGGCCCGTATCCACGCCGAAGGCAATGGCCGTAATGCCGTCCGGATCAATGTCTACGCCTTGGAACTGGAAGCCGATGCCGCGGCCTTTGTGCGAGGATGCAGCCGCCCGAAAGTCGGCCGAAAACGTAGTGCCCGGATCGTAGATCAGCCGTGCACGCACGGTGGTATCTTCAAACCGATCCGCTTTCTCGCCGCGCGTGATGTTATCCAGATAGCCGTCCCGGTCAAGATAGTTGGCTGAGATCTGCCCGAACCAGCGGTCCTCCACCAGCGCGCCACCGAATGAGCCCTGCACCGAGTACTCATCGCCCTCGCCGCCGCCAACCTGCACGTAACCGTAGCTCTCATTGGTGGGGCGACGGGTGTTAATAACAATTGCCCCACCGGTGGCGTTACGCCCGTAGATAGCGCCCTGCGGCCCTTTGACCACTTCAATACTTTCCACATCGAACAATTCCTGGCGGAACTGCAGTGCACTGAACTGCAACACGCCATCAACAATTGTCGCCACCGGCGACTCGCCGTTTCGCACCTGTGTGATGCCACGGATACTCAGAAAGCTGGTGCCTATGCCTTGTGAGGTGGCGATGGTGACGTTCGGGGTAAGTGCGACGAAATCCTCCACTCGCTGGATGCCGGCATCGCGTACCATCTGTGCGTTAAATGCAGTAACCGCCAGGGGTGCTTCGAGCACTGACTCGTTGCGTCGACGTGCCGTCACCACAATTTCTTCCAACGCATCCGCGCCAGTCGCAGCGGAATTCTGTGCCACCGCCGGCACGCCCAGCGTTGCCAATATCGCCAGCATCGCAATTCCGCATACGGATTGAGTAGATTTGAACCAACGCATTTGTAGCTCCCCATGGCTAGATGATGTCGAGGACATAACGCAGCAGGCCTTTGCGCATCCGAACGCATAAGCCCATGTTATGAAGCATCAATATCAACTCTACTTAAATTTTTAACTATTTCAACCATTTTTGACGGACTTGCGACCGACCGCTAGAATGATTGCAAGATCAGCTATCTGAGCATGAGCCGAATAGTATGAAAACTAAGGCGAATTCGGCAGACCCCTTTAAGCGCTCCGTCGGCAGTTTGCTCAAAGCCAGACGATTGGAGCTTGGCCTGACCCTGCAGGAACTGGCCGCCCGGGCAGAACTCTCGGCCGCCTTCCTCTCTCAGGCCGAACGCGGCAAAGCGACACCATCGATCGTCTCGTTGATCAACATGGCCAAAGCGCTGGAAACCGATATCCACTATTTCATCACGCCGCCGGTGCCCACCAGCCTGGTACGCCGCGCAGATGATCCCCAGTACATTGATCTGGACTCCCCAGTGCTCTACAAGCGCCTGGACGCGAAGATCCGTAATCAACGGATGAACGCACTCATTATGGAAATTCCTCCGGCCACCGGTCTGCCAGTGGTGCATCGCGAAGAAGGCGAGGATTTTTTCTACGTACTGGAGGGCGAAGTTGAACAGCGCATCGGTGACAAAGTGTTTACTCTGCGCAAAGGCGACAGCGCGCACCACAATACGCAGATCGACCACGATGTGATGAACAAAAGCGACAAGGTCGCCAAGCTTCTCTGGGTGGGCACGCCGGTGCTGTTCCCCCCGAGCAGTAAACGCCCAAAACCTTGACGCTCGAACGGCGCACCGCATCCACGTATGCGACCAGCCGGCGCGCCCGGAACGCTCGCTGACTACCAATGAGCACCCGGATCACCACTACAATGCTGAGCCGACACATACCTGTGCTCGACGTAGCACTCAAGGACGCCTGAGCGACGATGAACAACGACAATCCTGCGACCGCAGCAGCGGACTCAAGAAGCGTTGGCGAATGGTTCGAGCACATGCCGCTCACGCGCACCCACTGGGTGGTGGGCCTGACGCTGTTTATGGCCTTTGTTATCGAATCTTGGGAGATGATGATTATCATTTTCTCGAGCGGTGCAATCGGTAAGGATTTTGCACTGGGCACGGAACAGATTGGCTCGCTGATCGGCGCCATGTTCATCGGCATGATTCCCGGTGCGTTGCTGTGGGGCAAACTCATCGGCACCCTCGGGCGCAAACGCTGCCTCATCTGGAGTATCGGCCTTTACGGATTGTTCCCCATCATCAGTGCTGTTGCGCCGAGCTTCGAGGTGTTATGGCTCACCCGGTTTGTTTGCGGCATCGTACTGTCCGGTGCCCTGGTGGTGACCTTTCCCTATTTTGAAGAACTGGTGCCAGTGAAAGTCCGCGGCAAAGCCACCGTATATCTGTCGGCCGGATGGCCGCTGGGGGTACTGGTTGCGATCGGCGTCACACTGGCTTTTATGGACCTGGGCTGGCGCTGGGTGATTGGCTTTAGCGCCATCGCATCACTATGGGCGCTGGTGATCGCTCGCTGGGTGCCGGAATCGCCGTACTGGCTGGCGGCCAAAGGGCGCACGGCAGAGGCCGACGCCGCCATCGAGCAGTTGTCCGAAGGCGCCCTCTCAGCAAACACACATACCTCGGGCGACACGCCACCTCAGGACATCGCTTTCATGGATATTTTCCGCGGCGCCGCGCGACGGATTACCCTAGTGCAGACCGTCATCAATTTCTGCTTCTCGTGGGGCTATTGGGGGCTCGCCTCGTGGATGCCAACGCTGTTGGAGCAACGCGGGCTCAGCGCGCCTCAGGGGCTGGGATTTATCGCCCTCTCTGCAGTGTTCATGTTTCCAGGCTACATCTCGGCCAGCTATCTCACGGGCAAATTCGGGCGCAAGAAAATCATGCTGCTGTACGTGGCGATATCCGCAATCGCGGGCTTCCAGTTCGCGAACTCCGCCAGCATGACGCAAATGTATCTATGGAACTTTACGCTGTCGTTCTTCAGCCTGGGCGCCTGGGGCGTGTGGAACACCTGGCTGGGCGAAATCTATGACACCCACACACGCGGGGCCGGCACGGCATGGGGTGTCTCGGCGCAACGGGTGGCCAATGCGATTGCGCCCATGGTCATCGGCGCAATGCTGGCGGCTTCGGGCTTCCTGGAAACAGTCAGTTTCATCACGCTGTTTCTTGCCATCACTTTCGTTGCCGCGCTGTTCCTGCCCGAGATGGAAGGACAAACACTGAAATAGCCTGCCCGGGGGCTGCCCTATCCATTGCGCGGGCGCAGTACGCAATACTGTCGCCAGCCCACGAGTTCACGCGCACTTAAGCTCGCCGCCAACGCATGCGATACTGATCCTTTTCTGGCTTGAGGATCGACAACATGAAGTTCCGTTCCCCTCTCCCCGCCCCGCGCCAACAGCTGGCGGCAGCGCTCATCGCCTTGTTCAGCCTCGTATTGTGGGTATCCGCACCCGCCGACGCCGACGCCGACGCCGACGCCAGAGCAGACGCGTCGGCCCCCGTGCGCGCCACCCCCTGCCCGGCCGACTGGCAACCTGCATTTGTCTACGACACCACGCTTTATCCGTTCACTAATCGCTGTATCGATTTGTCTCACGGCACCATCCACTACATTGATGAGCTACCCGAAGGTGAGCCGCTCGGCACGGTGCTCATGTTGCACGGGAATCCCAGCTGGTCGTTTATCTATCGCGATATCGCCCGCGACCTGCTGGCGCTCGGTTATCGGATCATTGCGCCGGACTACTACGGCTTTGGCCTGTCCGACAAGCCACCGCTGGCGAGCTTTGGCTACACGCCAGTCGAGCACGCGGGCGTGATACGCAGCTTCGTCCTGGCGCTTGACCTGCAGGATGTCACTCTGGTGCTGCATGACTGGGGTGGGCCTATCGGCATCCGTATGGCCGGCACGATGCCGGAGCGCTTCTCCTCCTATGTCATTCTTAACACCTTCCTCAATCGCATCCGCGCAAGCAATCCGGGCGTTAACCACATGGGCGTGGATTTTGCGATCGACAACATCGTTAACGAGACGCAGTGGCGCGAGAGCGGCGATGTGGTGCACTTTACCGGTTTGAACCTGGCCGCCCAGCACGCCCCACCCGGCGATCCGCTAAACACAGCCATTCGCAATGCGTACTGGGGTCCATTTCTGGATCTGGAAAATGGCGAGCCACTATCACCAGACATTGTCGCACCGACCAATATTTTCGCTCAGCATCTGCTGAAGAGTGGGCCGTTTCTGGAAGCCGTCAAAGCCAACCTGCAAAGCGCCATCTCGCAGCGTCCGCTGGCGATGTTCTGGGGCCATGTGGATCGCATGTGGGGCGCACTACGTTGCGATATCGACGCCGACCCGCAGTGCCCCGGCAGCACCGAGTGCATCACCGAGGGATTTTCGCAATTCTGCAAGATCAACGGTGAGGATTACTTCTACCCACAGATAGCGAACATTCGCCAATCCTGGCCGGGCCAGAATATTGTGGATGAGCAGATTGTGCTGGAGGGCATTCACTTTGTGCAGGAAGGACAAAGTGCTGCTATTGTCGCCGCTATCCAGGGCGCAACGATGGCGGCATCCTCCCGATGACAAAGGCGGCGCCCGTAGTAACGGTCGCCGCAATGGGAAGACACGTTGGAGGTGCCTGCTGGCCGCACCATGAAGCCCATCGACTGAAAGAC
>CBDUQI010000142.1:0-15287 GCA_965369325.1 uncultured Gammaproteobacteria bacterium | reverse complement strand
TCGGGCGAGGGCGGCATGATGGCCCACACGTTAAAGTCCTGCTGGCGCGACTTGAACGGCTCCACTTGGAAAAACCCGTCCACTAGGCGTTGGGTGTCCGCGCGGAATTTATCTGCCTCCTCGGCGGTGTAGCCGTCGCCGAGAATCAGCAGATCGACTTTTCTCGCCGGATCTCCACTGTTCTGAATTTCGATCAGCGGTGCGGCGGGCGGCGCCGGGCGGCGCACGACCAGCAAATCCTCAGGATCGATATCCAACGTCCAGATGGTGCCGAAGGAATTCACATCATCGCGCTTCTTCAGGCGGATGCGGATGGGGGCGTCGGGCGCTGGAAAGCGCAGCGACTCATGAAAGGTGCGATGACGCTGGCGCGCCTCGCCAGTGGTTTCCCACTCGCCGTAGATGGACGCAAAGCCGCGTGAGTACAGTACCTCGCCGCGCATCGGGTCGACTACCTCAAACAGGTATTTGCCGCGATTGGTTTCATCCTGCGGTTGCGCGGGATTGCCGGGCCAGGCGAGCGGCTCCAGCACCACCTGGTGCAGGGCAAACACCTCGCTGAGGGCATTGCCGGTGTGGTAGTAGTCCACTCGCATAGTGTTGGGGGTGGTGGCGGTCTGGGCCGCGCTGATGCTGCTCAGTGGCAGGCTGGCGGTGCTGAACAGCGCCAGTACGCCAAGGGCGTGTGCGCTGAAGCGGACAGTCTCACGGATCATGTTGTGGTTCCAGTATCGGGGAGCGAGGGCACAAACGCAGACGCGCGGTGGCCGCGTGCTGTCCGAGTGCCGTGATTTATCGCCGTATTCTAAGGCTTTGGGATATTTTTCGCGCCCCCGCCTGCTGTCGCAATCTGACGACTGACTACCCTTGGCGGTAGATGCGGTTGGCCCGGCGGGCCCTTGGCCGTCAGACGCCAGCAGCCATCTGGTCTATATCGGGATGAGCGAAGGGCTGGCGATTTTGTGCGGGGCAGTGCAACCTTTGCCCGGCTTTGGGCATCTTTCAGGGCACAGGTGCTGTTGTATCCGCGTGGGCCGTGAGCACTGCAAGCCACTTCAGCACTACCGATACCAAGATTTCTTTAAGGGGAAACCATGACACTTTTTCAACGCGCAGGCGCTGTTAGCAGCGCTGTGATGGGCCTGGCGCTGCTTGCTACACCTGCCTTCGGCGCTGCCTCGGCCGACTGGGTGGAGAAGAGCAACGCGCACACGCAAGTGGTGCTGGATGTTCTGGCCCGCTTCAGCCCGGAGGGCGCCGCGGGACTCGGCGTGGACGGTTACGACGAAGGCATCATCGATCTCAAAGAGAACCTCTACGAGCGCAGCATCTCGGCGTTCGATCAGGTGATGGTGGAGTTGAAAGCGCGTCGCGCGCAGGAAACCGATCCGCTGGTGCGCCAGGATATCGAAATCCTGATCAAAGCCGGCGAAGACAACCGTCGCTCCAACGAGCTGAATCGCAAGTTCATGCTGCCCTACACCAACATCAGCCGCATGGTGTTCTTCGGCGTGCGCTCGCTGCTGGACGCGCAGGTCGCGCCCGAACGCCACCCGGCCGTGCTCGTGCGCTTGCGTAAGTACGCCGGCATGGAAAAGGGCTATACCCCGATCGTGGAGCTTGCCAAGGCCCGCACGATTGAGCGCTTTGACGTGCCCGGCCTGATGGGCCCGGTGCGCACGCAAGTGGAGCAGGATCTGGAGCGCTCGGAGCAGTTCATCGGCGGCATCGAGCAGATGCTGGAAGGCAGCGATCTGAAAGGGTGGAAGCGACCGTACAAAAAGCTGGCCGCGCAATTGCGTGAGTACAACGAGTGGGTGAAAGCCGAAATCATTCCGCGCGCCCGTGAGGACTTCCGTCTGCCGCGCGACATGTATGCTGATGCTCTGCACAACTGGGGTGTGGACGAATCCCCTGAAGCGCTGATCGAAACGGCCACCCGAGGTTACGCCGACATCCGCAACGAGATGCAGGCGCTCGCGCCGCTGGTTGCCAAAGAGCAGGGTTTTGCCACTGATGACTATCGTGAGGTGATCCGCCAGCTGAAGAAAAAACAGATTCCGGGTGACGAACTGCTGGCCTATTATCGAATGGTGCTGGGCAAGCTTGAGGAAATTATTTTGGCCCAGGGGCTGGTGAGCCTGCCCGAACGTGATGCTGGCATTCGCATTGCGAGCGAGGCCGAGACGGCCGCGCAGCCGGCGCCCCATCTGCAACCGCCGCGCTTGATCGGCAACACCGGTGAGTACCCCGAGTTCGTGTTGCCCCAGCTTCAGAAAAATGAAGACGGCAGCTGGAAAGGCACGGACGACACCTACGAGGCCGGCACCTGGACGCTGACTGCCCACGAAGCCCGCCCGGGCCATGAGCTGCAGTTCTCTGCCATGGTAGAAAGCGGCGTATCGGTCGCGCGCGCCGTGTTCGCGTTCAACAGTGCCAACGTGGAAGGCTGGGCGCTGTACGCGGAGGCAATCGCCAAACCCTTCATGCCCTTAGATGCCCAGATGATCTCGCTGCAGTACCGGCTGATGCGCGCGGCGCGTATGTTCCTGGACCCCATGCTTAACCTTGGGCTGATCTCGGTGCCCGAAGCCAAGCGCCTGCTGATGGAAGATGTGGGCGTGGATGAGGGCTGGGCGCAGAATGAGATGGAGCGCTACACCTACCGCATGCCGGGCCAGGCAACGGCCTACTTCTACGGTTACGGCAAGTTGCAGGCGCTGCGCACGCAGACCGAGCTGGCGCTGCGGGACAACTTCGACGCCGGGGCGTTTCACGACTTTGTGCTGTCGCAGGGGCTGCTGCCGCCTGATCTGCTGAAGAAGGCCGTGATGGAAGAGTTTGTGCCGTCAGCGATGGCGCAGAATGTCCCCGGCAGTGGCAGTGGCAAAAGCGAGCAGGCGGTTCGTTAAGCATTGACCGGCGCGCCGGGTGTGAGCTCCGTGCGTGTTGCGGCGGTGCGCCGCTTGTGTCGCTGACCCGTCAAGGCGCCACCATCAGACCGGACCCCGGACAATCGGGGTCCGGTTTCTTTTTGCCTGCGTTTGATGTTAAGTAGGCGCTTCGCCCATCGGCCAACTTAGTTATCAGGAGCACGTGTGAGCGTAGGACGGTTTGGACTCACGGTATTGATCGGTATTGGCGTTAGCCTGTCCGCCTGGGCGCAGGCACCGGTGCCGGATGCGCCGCCGGAAGAGGCTGAGACGCCGCTTAGCGAACAGGCGCGTGAGGCCCTGCAGGTGCCGCTGGCCTCTTTGCGCTCGCTGCTGGAGGCAAGTGCGCAGCTTGAGGCCGAGCGGGCCGAGTTGCTGAATCGCAGCCAGGTTGAGGGGCTGAGCGATATCGAACTTGCCGATATCCAGAGCGAATCTGAGCGGCTGGCTACCCGCATCCACGAGCTGGATTTGCAGATGACCACCCTGGTCACCGGTCTGCCCGAAAGTCGCTACAACACCTCCATCATGCAGAAGATGCATCTGGAAGAGGAGTTGCGAAAACTGCTGGCGCCGTTTGTGTCGATGATGCAATCGGCAACCGCGCAAGCACGCGAGACCGAAGAGCTGCGGCGGCAATTGACGGTTGCCGCCAGCAACAAAGAGCTGGCAGAGCAGGCGCTGGGCCGCATCGCTCCGTTGCTCAGCGTGGTGGACGAAGATGACATTGCGCACGGCCCGCTGGTGAATATTGCGGAGGAATGGGCGGGTCGTTTGGACAGTGCGACCGATCTTGCGAACACCGTAGAGCGTCAACTGCAGGCCAACGCCGAAGCGAAAGCGGCGGGCGGCAACGGGGCAGGCAGAGCGTTGTCGAATTTTGTCACCGAGCGGGGGCGCAATCTGATGTTGGCCGGGCTGGCGTTTGCGCTGGTGTTTGTGCTGATGCGCCTGTTCAGTCGGGCGGCGACGCGCGCGCGCCGGGCGCGCGGTGTGCCGCGTAATTTCATCGTGCGTGTCGCCCGGTTGGCCTATAATTTTTCGACCGTGGTGTTCGCGACACTGGCGATGCTGGTGGTGTTTAACTATTTCAACGACTGGCTGATGATGGCACTGATCGGTATCGGTTTGCTCGCCATCATGTTTGGTGCGATCAAGACCTTACCGGCCCTGATCGACCAGGTGGTGCTGCTGCTGAATCTGGGCGCGGTGCAGGAGAACGAGCGGGTTGTGATTGACGGAGTGCCCTGGAAAGTGACCCGACTGGATGCGTTCACCCAGTTGGAGAACCCGGTGCTGGACGGCGGCCATTTCACTTTGCCGGTGCGCCAGTTGGTGGGCCTGATGTCTCGCCCGACAGGGCACAACGAGGGCTGGTTCCCGAGCAAACGTGGTGACTGGGTGAGGCTGTCCGACGGTGTGTTTGGCGAGGTGGTGGTGCAAACCCCGGAACTGGTAGAAGTTCGCAAGCGTGGTGGCACACGCATTACCTATCAGACGGCGCAATACCTGGGGCTGGCGCCGAGAAATTTATCCAGCGGCACGCGCATCGAGCACGTGTTTGGCATTGGCTACGAGCACCAGGCAATTGCCACGGATCAGGTGATTGAGCAGATGCGTGAGTATGTGCGCGAGGGCCTGACGCGCCTGCTGGGCGAGGAAAACCTGTTAGCAGTGCATGTCGAGTTGCTTCAGGCGGGTGCATCGTCGCTGGACTATGAAGTGGAAGCCGATATCGTGGGAGAGGTCGCACCGCGTGCTGAGGAGATTCAGCGGGAACTGGCCCGGCTGCTGGTGTCCGCGTGTAATCACTACGGGTGGACGATCCCGTTCCAGCAGGTGGTGCTGCACCAGGCGTGAGCCGGGACTTCGCCGCAGGGGCCTTGGTCGGGAGCCCCTGTTTTCGCTCGACGCGAAAGTCGTTCAACTGTGCTTGCGGATTTTTTGCTGACGCAAGCCGTTGGGTAATGCGGACGGTCGCGCAGGCGCGAAGTGCTTACCCCGCGCCTGCTGCGCCGACTGCTTTACGGACTGGACAATCCACCAACGCAAGTCAACGCATCGCCCGTGATCTCGCCGACGACGAAGCGCTGGATAATTCTTGCATCGTTGGTATTGCACACATCGTCACCCGTCACATCGCAAGTCACGGGACAGGCCAACTGGCCCACACTACATCGCTGAATCAACCGAGCGTCATTGGTGTTAACGGTCCCGTTGGCATCGACATCACCACAGAAGAAGAGGCCTTCTTCGCAAGCGTCCCCGATGCCGTCGAGATCAGCGTCAGCCTGATCCGGGTTGGCGACTTGCCGACAATTGTCCTCAATATCTGGGATGCCATCACCGTCAATATCGCCAGAGCTTATGTTCGCGCTGTCTATCACCTCAAGTCGAATCGACTCTGCGAGCGGCACGTCGTTTACTTCGGCGCTCACCATAAGCTCTCCAGCCATGTTGTCCGTGACGGCAATGTCGAAAGTATAAATCGCGGGCGGCATGATGCTAACGTCACCTACCTGTGCGTTGACGGTGGAGCCCGCCAGAGTCACCACCACGTCCGCGTCTTCCCCAAGGCGGTTACCCGTAGCGTCAACCGGAATAATCTGCACACCGCCGGTGGCATCGCCGCTCAGGTCAATAAAGCCCTCCGATTGGGTGAACACGACGGTAGTGAGAACCGGATCGACTTTGCCCGCCGTGTAACTGATGGAATCAACGACTTGTATACGGCGACCGTCCGCACTGACAAACACGTCCACATCGCTCGCGGTCGTGGGTGCCATTATGCGACGCGTGTATATCCCGTCGGATTGCCCGGAAGTCTCACCGACGACGGTGCCCCCGGTGGACGAGAACTGCACCTGGCTTTCTAAGCCGGTAAAAGGTTTCCCCGAGCAGGTGATCAGTCGCGCCGTCATCTCAATCTGGCCGGTGCCATTGGCAATGCCGGTGTTCGTCGCAGCGGAAATTGTCGACAAATCGTCGCAAATGTCCTCGCCTTGTTGAATTCCTACCGGTATCGCAAAGCGTTGAGTTGCGCTTCTGGAGACGCCATTCTCGTCGGGCCCGGTCCCGGTTAGGCGTACATCGTAGTTACCCGCATCGACGATGTCCGGGACTACGATCTCGAAATTACCGTCGCCCAAATCGTTGCCCACCACTTTGGTCAGTTGCCCCAAAGGCCCTTCAACCAGTGCGGTTACCGAGGAAGTTGGATCACCCGACACCGCCGTGCTCACAAAGCCGAAATTAACGTTCGCCTGGATGACCAACGGCTGCTCCACGACGTTGCGCAATAGCATCGGCGCGGCAGTGAGCCCAAAGGCGAGCCCTCCGGTGATGCCGCTGGTGGCGGTCGGCCCGGTGGTAGCCAGCACGCTGACGAAGGTGTTCTCTGTCGCCGGGCGTGCTTCGCGCGCCGTCCACAGGCCGGGCTTCGGTTTGGTGACCGTCACTGTGCTAAATACACTGCCCGATGCAAAATCCGCGGCGGCATTAGCGCTGTCTGGATCTACGACTTCGCCGTCCGGGTCGATCAACGAGAGGGTAGGCTGAACATTGGTGCTCAGCCAGCTAAGCGTGGCGCGGAATTGCCGATCGTTCACGCTCACTTCAAACTGATGATCTTCAAACACATCGTTAGCCAGCGCCGAGAAGACATCAGTGGCAGGTTCCAAGTAAAGCGCATCTACTACCTCTATACCCTTGTTGAGGTACTCCAACTTTACTTTCACGATGTTGGGTATCGCACTGCGCAGACCAATGAACGCAGGTTCGCTGTTGATCAGAACGCTAGTCTCACCGAGCAACTTCATGCGGTGGTTGAAAGCCTGCAACGTGGCTGTCGCTACGTTCGGTGCCGACACCCGCAAACCCACTGTGCGTTGGGGCGTGGCAAACGTCATACTCCAGGGTGCACGAGCGGCGTCGAATACTCCCTCTCGAGCGGGCGTACCCTGCAGGCGCCGGTTGTGTTCCAGGTAAACCCACGGCTGTCCCGCAGCATCTTGCGGCTTGAGTGGGTACCGCTCCAGTTGCCTCCACGCGGCGAGGGACAGTGGCCGAGAGGGCGTCACTGTGGTGGTCACGTCCACAATTAGCTTGCCTGAGGTAGCCGACTCGGTATTAATGACGGCGTCGATGAGATCGGCGCCAGTGTCCGACTCAAAAAACAGACTACCATTACTGACAATTTTCTCAAATTCATCCTGCGGTGCGTCGGGATCAGGGGTGGGATCCGGAGCAATACGCACTACGTTGTAGTTCACATCCGATGGCCATACGCCGTTATAAGGCGGTGCCGCAATCACGTCTTGGGGCGTCGGCAGCGTATTGTGTCGCCCGTCGGTAATAATCAACATCGACTGCTTGCCAACCTGTAGCGCCTCCTCGCCGGGGGCAAGCAACAGCCCGTCCAACGCCACTCTTAGTGCGGCACCCGCAGATGTGGCGAAATTCAATGCTACTTGGCTGTCCAGGAAGTCGAAGAAGAAGTCGAATGCCGGGTCGCCGGGCTCTGCGTTATCTTCTATGGTAGAGAGGACCGAGGACTGGGTATCGATTGAAAAAGTAGCGAGCCCAGCTCTGTCGAAGTTACGTCGCTGCCCGTACGCAGCCACGACCACACTTTTCGCCCGGTCAATTCGGGTGTCGGCTAGGCCATCGGTCGCGTCCATGCTGCCACTGCTATCGACCACCAGCATAAGATCAAAGTCCTCTGGGTCCGGTTGCGCGAAATCGTTACGGTACAAAACGATGTGATCGTTCAATGCGTCACTTGCGGTGGTCCAAATGGCGCTGCTGACTAGGTCTGAATCGCCGTCATTATCGAAATCGCCAGCCGCAACGGTGAGTCTGTGGACATTGGTGGGGAATGCGCCCGCAAAGGGAACGAACGACATGTCACCGTTTTGGCCTCCTTGGTTCAACAGCAAGCGGTTGTTGTTAGCTCCGGAGCCAACGCCGTTACCCCAGCCCTCCATGACGTCTAGCGTTCCCTCACAGGGCGTTACGGGTGGACCGTCGCAATCGAAATCCGCGATGGCCAGATCGTAAGTCGCTTCACTGCCCGCTGGGAGCACAGGCAAAGTGGTCAGTACGAGAAAATTACCGGAGTTCAGCCCATCGTTGTACAGAAGAACGTTATCTTGTTGTCCGTTGACAATGTAAAGATCGTAATCCCCGTCGTCGTCGAAATCTGCGAACTCGGCATCGACGGAATTAAAACTAAGTCTTGCGTCGTTGGGTAAATCCCCGTCCACTCCCGGGTCCTCAACGTTGCGGAACTCCACCCTGCCTGTGCCATCGCCCGTGAGGCCCAGATTTCTTAACATTCGGCTCGGAACACCGAAATCCTCATTGGTCAGGAATACCCATTCCGGTACCTCCAAGGGCGTCTCGTTGGCCATCGTAAGCCCGTGAGTGCGGTCAGCGTTTAGCGCATCGAACACATCGCCATTGAGGTTGCCTATGACGAACCCCTCGCCGCGCCCTCCGCACAAGCTGGCGCCACCAGGAGGCTCGCGCCAACAGTTGATCAGGTAGAGACTTTCGGAGGTGTTGTAGTTGGCAATAATCGCATCTTGATCCTCGTCGCCATCAAAATCGGCGGTGTCAACACCGTCGAAGAAAATAACGCCGATGCCATCGAAGTCAGGATCTGGCAGCCCGCCTGACATGCCGGTTCGAATGCGGTCCTTTGAGGGCATCCAGTCCTCGCGAAAATTGAAATCCAGACTTCCAACGTTCTCTAATACGTACACGCCCGACACATCCGTACGGATGACGTCCAGATCTCCATCCAGATCAACATCGACCAGATCGCCATCGTAGGTGCGTTGGTCGAAAATGGACGAAAAGTCATCGGTCCCATCGAATTGCCCTGAAGGAATGGACGGATCCCCGGAAGTGTCCTGCACGGGCAGGACGAAGAAAGCGCCCGGCTCACCAATGAAGTTGCCATTAACCAGGATACGATCCAGAAACTCTTGGAACCCGCCGACCGCGTCTATGTCGCTGGCGAATACGTAGATATCCAGATCGCCGTCACCATCCAGATCTCCAAAATCCACGTCTTTGATGTTCGGGTGGTTATCACCAAACCCAAGATCTTCCGGCAAACTGGGCGCCACCAGCTCACTAGACGGTGAGCGTGGGACCAGGCTAAACGTTTGGGCGGTAACCAACGGAGCAACAAGCGCCAGCGCGAGACCGAGTGTAAGCATCCTGGCCCAAACGCCCGGAGGCATTGAGCTTCGCTTGGACCCTAACATTACACCACCTCCGAAACCGACATTGGGTTGCTCGACCGCACCCACCCACCAGCTTTGGAACTTCCCAGAACCAATGCGAGAGCGGAAATGAGCAACCAGGCGGCGGCTGGTAAAGGAATGACACGGATGCTTGCCAGTACCTGACCGTCGTAGTTGTTTAGCGGGAGATCCTGAGTGAATGGCGCGATATCGATATCGAATGACGCGAACGTGGCGTCGTTGTATGACAGAACGAAGAACCCAGGCGCCAGAGCGGTGACGTTCAGGGAGGCCACCAGTCGCATCGCAGTGCCATCGTTGTTGGAGGTGAGCGACAGCCGCAGTTGATCGCCTATGATATTGCCGAAGGCGTTGGGCCAGCTGGCGCCGCCGCTAGTAAGCGCTAACGCCACCGACGTGGCATAACCCTCCAAGTCAAAAACACCCTCAAATACCGAGGCGGCCTCGGTCGGGTCTAGTTCCATGTAGATGTCAATTTGGGCCGTCTCGCTCACCGACAAGATGTCGGTCGAGGGAATCGCACTAATTTGCGCCGAATCGGCCGTTACGCCCCACATTAGTCCACTGACCGCAACAAAAACGGGCAGTATGGATACAGTTTTCATCGCGAAATCCCCTAGTTTAGTCCGTTGTGTTGGATGCAACTAGATATCGCGCGTGTCGAATACCGCTCCCCTTAGAGCGAGCAATTGTTGTTGTTAAAGCGCCGCTACCTGGCTAGGAAGAGCTCAACGTTCGGCCGTCGCCAGGAGGCGCCGATATTATGAGTATAGTCAGGTTCAGCAGTATTGGCTATACGGTGCGCGCCACCCAAGTGGTCTTGCGGCAAGACAATAAATTACGCAATTTAGATGTGCACTTTCCTTTGGCCTCGCCATAATTCTCATGGAATATGGCGCCACGATAATCTACTCAATTCGACTCAACTTCATTTCGTTCCACCGTGCGACCGGAACAAAAACTGTGTTGCTGCCGTTCGATGCCCAGGTGATTCAAATTCCCCTTGCAGCCCGCGACCCTCGAATTCGGCAGTCAAATTGAGCCGGGACACTGCGGTGTATCGATTGGCGTCGACGTCGGCGCGCGCTGTCTGGCTGGGTCTTGCGGTAGTAATCGCTGCGTTGATCATGCGGTACATGGTAGCTTTCCGGTAGACGGTTGAAACAGGCCGCCGAATACGGCCGTTCAGACTGAAGCGGATGTCAGCTGAAAAACTGTCTTGTCTATCTAGCCTGCGTTTTCACGAAGGGGCGGGGGCCATCCCACGTGTCCCAACGCGGGAAGAGCGATCCGAACTTAGGCACCGTAGGTGCCCGCCAACTACCGGCATAGACAACAGATGGGCACTACGCGCGCAAGGCGTGAAGCGGATTTCGCAAGGGAAGATGGCGGGCCGGGGATGGTATTTCAATATGAGTTGTGGGTAGCGAGGTGCTGTCCCTTCTGAAAAACAGGTATCAGAAATACCTGCTTAATGTATCCTGACCGCTAATCCTTCGCTCGGCGTGAGTCACAGCCATGAAATTCCCAGTTCTTGTCGTCGTACTCTCCAATCTATTGTGCGTATCCGGTTTAGCACAACAAGACGTTCCATCTATCTCCTCGCATGATGGGTTCTTCCGCGCCATCAGCGCACTCTGCGGCAACGCTTATTCTGGAGCGGTCACTGTCGATAACGATGAGAGCAGTGATAGCTTTGCGAACAAGACACTCGTCATGCACGTCAGGCGATGCGACGAGACGCAGCTACAAATTCCTTTTCACGTTGGTGAAGATGCCTCGCGCACTTGGCTGATCACCAAGACGGGTTCCGGCTTATCGCTCAAGCACGACCACCGACACAGCGATGGCACGGAGGATGCGCTTACCCAGTACGGTGGCCATACTGTCGATGCCGGGTGGGCACAGGTACAGTCTTTCCCGGCCGACCAGTACTCAAAAGAATTATTTGTCGCAAACGGCATTCCTCAGTCCATCGGCAACACCTGGCAGATGTACATCTACCCTGAGCGGTTCACCTACCGTCTGATCCGCCAAGGCCGGGAGTTCAGGGTGGACTTCGATTTGACCAATCCCATTGACGCACCTCCGGCGCCGTGGGGATATGACGACACAGAAGATTAGACTTGAACCAGGACAGTCATTCGCTCGAGCAGATCTTGCCTGCTCCAGTCGGATTCTCCGGGGCTAGTCCACTGTCAGGATATGCACCTGCCCCAGGTTAAGATCACGCACGGGCTGCTCAATCTGCGACAGATCACCCACGATCACCCAGGTGAGTTTCTCCGGCTGTAACACCGCCTGGGCGCTGTCATGCACCTGCGCCAGCGACAGCGCGTCATAGCGCGCTTTCAGTGTGGTGACAAAATCATCCGGGCGCCCGTAGCGACTGTTCGCCAGCATCGCGCCCAGCACAGCGCCTGCGGTTTCAAATCTCCCCGGCAGGCTGCGCACTTCTTTACGCACCACTTTCTGCAACTCTTCGGCCGTGGCCGGACGATCACCCAGATACTCACGCATCTCACGCTTAAGCTCCGCGATGGAATCAGCCGTGCGGTCGGTCTGCACCGGCGCATAGATCATCCAAGGCCGCTGCGCACTGGCATCCCATAACAACGTGCTGGCCCCGTAAGCCCAGCCTTTGTCCTCGCGCAGATTCATGTTCACGCGCGCAGTAAAGCTGCCGCCCAAAATCTCGTTCATGGTTTCGATCTGCAGGTTCTCTTTGGCGCCGGTTGGCGGCGCCAGGTGGCCGGCCAGAATCAGCGACTGCGGTGCCTCGGGCTGATCGATCAAATACACCTGTACACCGTCAGGCAACGTCACCTGAGCGATGTTCTTGCTCGGTGGGCGCGGCGCACCGTCGCGCCAGCTCCCAAGCGGGCCCTTCAGCGCGGCTAGTGCTTCGTCCATGGTGATGTCACCCGCGACGAACAAACGCGCGTTGGCGGGCGTTAGCCAGGTGCGATGGAAGGCCATCAGGTCATCGCGGGTGAGGGCGTTGATCGCCGCCACCGTGCCGGAGCCTGAGAAGGGGATACCGTAAGCATGATCCTTGCCGTACAGCAGCGGGGGCAGCGTTCGTAGTGCGATGCCCACCGGGCTCACTTTCTCCTGTGCGATGCCGGCCAGCCAGCGTTGGCGCAAACGGTCGATCTCATCCTGTGCAAATACCGGGTTGCGGACGATGTCCGCAAACAGTTCGATGGACGGCGCCAGTTTGTCTTTCAGTGCGGACAGCGACACCGTGGACACATCCAGATCGGAGCCGGATCGGATGCGTGCACCCAGGCGCTCCTGCTCAGCGCTGATCTGCAGCGCATCGCGTTTGCTGGTGCCCTCATCCAGCATCGACATGGCAAAGCTGGAGGTGCCCAGCACGCCGCCGCTGTCGGCCGCGTAACCGGCGTCGAACTGTAATGTCATAGACACGACTGGCACGGTGTCGCGGCGGGCCAGCACCACTTCGATGCCATTGTCCAAGCGTGCACGCTCGATCGGCGGGAACACCAGGTCGGGCAGTTGTGAGATTTGTGGCAGCGCGCTGCGATCAGCGCCGCTGTTGGCGGCCTGATAT
The DNA here is from genome assembly GCA_965369325.1 of uncultured Gammaproteobacteria bacterium. Classification (GTDB taxonomy): domain Bacteria; phylum Pseudomonadota; class Gammaproteobacteria; order Steroidobacterales; family JBCBZW01; genus CBDUQI01. Next base: position 2,502 of record CBDUQI010000142.1, on the reverse strand, counting down.
TGCGCATACGGCAGCACGGTAAGCTGATGATAGCCTTTGCTCAGCCAGCGCTGCGCGGTCTGCTGCACCTGTTTGGGCGTGGCGCCGACGGTGCGAGCTAGTTGCTGTTTGTAATATCCGGGGTCGCCGGCATACAACTCGCCGCGGGCCAGTGTGCCGGCCTTGCCGCCGATGCCGCCGACGACCTCCAGGCCGCGGATGACACTGGCATTGATCTTGGTGGTCGCGCGTTCCAGTTCATCACGGGTGGGCCCTTTCGCCAGCAGTCCGCTCACCAGCCGATCGATGGATGCGATGACTTCCTCGCGGTCGGCGCCCGGCGCGAGGGTTACATCGATGTTAAAGATGCTCGCCAGTTCATGCGTCTCGAGCGAGGCGCTGGCGCTGGTGGCCAGTTGTTTGTCGTACACCAGCTCGCGGTGCAGGCGGGAGTTCTTGCCACTGCCCAGCACCGATGCGGCCAAGTTCAAATAAGAGGCTTCGTCCGCCAGACGGCCAGGGACGGTCCAGCTGCGGTAGATGCGTTCCTGTGGCACCCGGTCGTGCATTTGCTCGTAACGATTCTCGGTGAGCGTTGGCACCCAGCTCTTCATCCGCTCCAGCGGCGGTCCGGCATCGATGTCACCAAAGTACTTCTGCACCAGCGGCCGGGCGGTGGCGGCATCCACGTCGCCCGCCAATACCAGCACGGCGTTGGCCGCGCCGTAATACGTCCTGAACCACTCCTGCACGTCCTCCAGCGAGGCCGCGTCGAGGTCTTCCATCGAGCCAATGGTGCTCCAACGATACGGGTGACCCGGTGGGTACAAGCCTTCCTGAATGCGGTACTCGACGGTTCCGTAGGGCTGCGAATCGCCCTGACGTTTTTCGTTCTGCACCACGCCGCGCTGTTCGGTCAGCTTCTCCTCGGTAATCACTCCCAGCAGATGCCCCATGCGATCCGATTCCAACCACAGCGCCAGCTCTAACGCGGGCGTGGGCACGTTCTGATAGTAATTGGTGCGGTCGTACCAGGTGGTGCCGTTCATGCCGGTGGCGCCAACCGCCTCCAGTGGCTTGAAGTACTCGTCGTCGTAGTTCTCGGTGCCGTTGAACATGAGATGCTCGAACAGATGCGCGAACCCGGTCTTGCCCGGTTTCTCGTTCTTGGAGCCCACGTGGTACCAGATGCCCACCGCGACGATGGGCGCTTTGCGGTCTTCGTGCACGATGACCCTCAGGCCATTGTCCAGGGTGAACTTCTCGTAAGGGATATCAATTTGCGGCGCATCAGCAGCCAGCACCGAGGAGGCAGCGATCGACGCACACCATGCAAAAGTTAAGGTCAGTCTACGACTCAACATCCAGGGGTCTCCGCGTTTTATTGTTGCTAGGGCGATCCGGCATATGAGCGTAGGACCATTTGCGCAACGGAAGGTTGCCGGAGCTTACCCCGGCGGGGGGCCCTCGGCAATCGCGCACGCCACGCAAAGATAAAGATGCCGATCTAAGTGCTTGCGTCGCAGCGGCCATGCATGCGAACCCGTTTCCGCGCAGCACCTACATGGGCTATCCAGCTAAATCAAGGCGTTAGCGGTTTCGGCAGGTGTTGCATCCTGGCTCTCAACTTATGCGTTCGCGACACCATTGATCCACATGGCCGAACACGGTGTCGCGCTCGTCCTCGTTAAAGATCTCATGAAACAGGCCCGGGTAAATCTCAAGACGCTTGTCGGTGCTGGCGGCGTGTTTGAACAGATCGCGCGAGCCTTCCGGGGAGGTCAGCTGGTCCGCACTGCCGTGCAGGATCAGCAGCGGAAGTTGGATTTCCTGCCAGCGTGAGGTCGCCTCGCGCATCGCGATGAACATCACGTCGAGCATCCTCGCGGACAATTTTCCACGATACACCAGCGGATCTTCTTCATAGGCCTGCACCTCGGCCGGGTTGCGACTGATGGCACTGGCGTCCAGCTTCAGCACGCCCAGCTTTGGCGCGATGCGTGAGAGCAGGCGGATGAGTTGCAGCGCGAACCAGCCGGGCTGCACATCGCTCTTGAGCGCAGGGCCCGACAGCACGCAGGCGCGCACAGAATTCGGATAGCGAATAAGGTAGTTGGTCGCCAGCAGCCCGCCCATGCTGTGGCCGAGCAATACAATCGGACGGTCCGGGTAAGCCTGCTTAGTCCGTTGATGCCAGGCCTGAATTTCACTCATGCAGTCATCCAGACTGCTCATCACACCCCGGATGCCGCCGGAGCGCCCGTGCCCGGGAAGATCCAGCGCGGCCACCGCGTAACCCAGCGCGACAAAGTGTTCCGCAAAACGCTGGTAGCGCCCGCTGTGCTCGCCGGCGCCATGCACGATCGCCAGCACGGCCAGTGGTGGCGCATCGGGCGACCAGCGTTGTTCGAAGATCTCGATATTGTCGATACCGGGGTATGTCGTGTGTGTGTGCTGCATGCGGCGGGCCTAGTCGGTGGGGGAGGCCATGGCCCGGATATGATCCAGGCGATGGGCCAGCGT
>CBDUQI010000141.1:0-15316 GCA_965369325.1 uncultured Gammaproteobacteria bacterium | reverse complement strand
GCCCCCCCTTGCCCAGGGCCCCCAACGGCCCTCCGGAAGGCATTGAAATTGACGATGAGAAACAGGGCGCAAAAAGCGATTTTTTCCTGTGACGACGTATATTTGGGGGAAAATATACACCATAATGTCAGTATCACTTGCCCTGTTCCCGCCAACAGCGTCATTATTGTTGGTCTGGAGTGAATTTTGGAGTACACAATGCGCGGTCCTGGTCCCGTCCTCGCCACGATTATCGCATCGTTGACCGTCTGGGTCTGCGCTCCCGGCGAGGCTGCGGCGCAAACATTGGCGACGAGCTCCCCCACTGCCACCAGCCAAGTGAGCCCCGCCACCGCTAATCGAGTCCAGAGCGACGCTCCAAGCGCTCTGGCTCAAGCGGCCCGCGCGGGCGAGAACCGGGCGGACACCACCCTCAGCGCACTGCCAGTTGCGCCGCTGCGAGATAACTTTGGCAAAATCCTCACCTTCCTGGCGGCGGCCGGGCTGATTGGATTTGGGGCCGGCGCATGGCCAGCGCATATAAGACGGCTGGCCGCGCAAACGGCCGCCGCCATCCCCACAGATGACTCCCGCGAGGCCGAAGCTCGTTTCCAGGAGCTGGCTGGCGCACTACGTGCGGAGCGCGCACGCGCAGACACCGCCACTGAGGCCGCCGATCAGGCTGCCATCCGGTATCAGTCACTCACCGAAGCGCATGAACGCTCAATCGGCACCCTGAAGCGAGAAGTACAGGCGATCCACGATGCGGCCCAGCAACGCCAGACCGACGAAGAACGCCAAACTGCCAAGCTGCTCGCGTTGTACCCGAGCGTTGATGAGGAAAATGAGACACCAGCGTCCACACTGGAAGAGTTGGTCGTCCATCTTGAAAGCCGCAGCAACAACATTGAACAGCTCGCCCGGCAATTGGAAGAGGAGCGCGAGCGCGGTGAGCGCCTGCAATCCGAACTACGCGAGGCCAACAAGCGGCTGGGCTCGGGTGAACTAAGCCGCACGCAAGCAGACGAAGCGCAGCGGCGCATGGAGGCCCTGCAGGAAACCGCGACGACGCTGCGCAGCGAGCTACAGGCTCGCGAGCAGACCATTCAGGACAAATCCCAACAGCTGACCCACTTGCACGAAGCTCAGCAGCGCGTGGGAGCATTGGAAGAATCCAACAGCGCGATGCGCGCCGAACTGCAAACACGCGAGAGCACGCTGCGAGAGAAAACCGAGCAACTCGAACAATTGCAGCAGGGACAGTATCGGATAGAAGCGCTTGAGGAGTCCGCCGCCAGCTTGCGCAAAGACCTGCAGGCACGCGAGCAGGCCCTGAGCGAGAAGACCGAACAGCTGGAGCGATTGCAGCACAGCCAACATCGGGTAGAAGCGCTGGAGGAGTCCACTAACTTGCTGCGCGGTGAGTTGCAGACGCGCGAACAAGCCCTGCGGGAGAAAACCGAACAGTTGGAGGGCGTGCAACAGGACCTGCTCGATGAGCGCGCTCGAGCCGCCTCCGTGCAGACGCGTGCAGACAGCGCTGATGAGTGGAAACAACAACTCACCAGTGCTACCCAGGACAATGCCCGGCTGACGGAACAGAACCAGATCACGGCCACCGAGATGGCCGCGGCGCAGGCTAACCTGAAAGCGTTCCGCGATCGCGAGATGGCGCTGGAAACCGCCTACACCCGCCTGATGGACGACTACCGGGCCAGCGGTGAGGACCGGGCTGTCCAACGTAAACAGATCGAATCGCTGACCGGGCGGGTGGAACAACTCGCGCGCGAGTTAAAGTCCGAAACGGTCGAGCGCACCAGCAGCGCCACCCAGGCCCAAGGACTCCAGATGGAGCTGCGCACTGCGCAAACACACATCGGCGAGTTGCGCACAGAAAAGACACGTCTGGGGCACATCGAGCAGCAAATGCATGGCTGGGAATCCACCGTCGCCACCTACAAAGCCGATTTGCGGGCACGCGATCATAAAGTGGACCAGCTGGCGCAGCAACTTGCCACTGCGCACAGCACCGAGCAGACACTACGTGAGGAGCTTCAAGCCGCCCGGTTCGCCTCCGAGGAGCTAACCCAATCGCTGCAGGCGCGAACCGACGATCTCACCAACAAAGATGAACAACTGCGCACCGCCCTCAGCCGGGTAAACCCACTTGAAGCCGCGCTGGGCGATCGCGATGCGGAGCTTGCCGCGGCGCATACCGAGCTGAGCAACTTGGTATTGGAAGTTAACGATCTCAAAGAAGAGACGCTGAATTTCCAGGAACACATTCGCGAGCTGCAGCAACAGTTGCAGGACACCCAAAATACCATCGGCGAGCATGTGATCTCGGCCGAGCAACATCGCCAGCAATCCGAACAGACCGCTAACGCGCACCAGGAAACGCTCCACTACGTCGCCCAGTTGGAGCAGACCATTGCGGAACTGGAGCAGACCCAGCAAGAGTTGGGCCAGGCCGTATCTCGCAGTCAGCAGACCCTAGAGCAAAACGCGGTGCAGCTGGCTGGGCTGGATGCGGTCAGCGCGCAGTTGACTGAGGCGCAGCGCACCTCGGAGCATCAGCAAATGCTACTGGCCGAGCAGGACGAGCGCATCACTACTCTGGGCGCAGTCGCACAAGAAAATGCCGAACTCGAAGAGCAACTGACGGCTCGGTTAGAGCAGGTACAGGAACTGCAGACCTCGCTGGAGCACCAGGGTTCACTGGTAGCAGCGCTGAAACGCGGCGTTGACAGTCTGCGCGATTACAAACGCATTGCGCAGGAACGTGACGAGCAGATTCAGGCCCAACAAATCAAATTGTCGCAATTGCGTGAGCGAGACACCCTTAACCAGCAGTCGCTGAGTGAGGAGCGCGAGCAAAACCTATTGCTTAGAGCCGGCGACTCCGCGCACGTCGAATTGCTGGTAGCACTCGAGCAAGTCATCGCACGCGACGGGGAGGAGCTTCTGGCACTGCGCGAGCAAACCGGCCAGTTCCGCGAAACCGCCGCACAGGTTGAAGAGGCGCGCTCGGACGATCGTTTTGCGATCGAGCGGCTGTCGGCTGAGCTGGACAGTTGGCAATCGCAGGCGCGGGCACTTGAACGGGAAATCGGAGTGGCCGAACAATCCGTGTTGGAGGCGCGCGAGGCCGCAGACACCAGCTCAACCAATCTGGACACCATGCGTGCAGAGCTGCTGGAGCGGGATCGGGCCTTGAGCGAGACCGTTGAATTTAACGATCAACTTAGCGAGACGCTGCGTGACGCACGGGCGGAGTTGCGCCAGGCAAGCTCCACTATCGAGCGCTATGAAACCGAAATGGCGCGTCTGCAGCAGCATGCTGACGAGTTAGCACGGTTCCAACAGGAAGCGGGTGAGCGGGAACTGACGATTGAGGGCCTTCACGCACAACTCAAAGAACGTGCCGTGGCCATCGATGCATTGCATACCACTATTGAGGCCTGGAAAGAACGCGCACTGCTCAAAGAACGCACCGACGCGGAGCAAGCCGAGAAAATCCCGACACTCACCAGCATTGTCAAAACCGGCAAACCCACCTGAGCGCACCCAGCGCCGCAGCCTCGGTTGCGTGTATTGATGCTTAACCTCCACCCTATCGCGTACACAGCTATCGGTGAAGATGTCCGACGCTGACCTGAATAGCATCAACGCTTTGTGGGAACTGCATCAAAGCGGTCGCAGCCAGCAAGCACTTGCCCCAGCCCTGCTACTCCTAAAACAACACCCTGATGTTGCGGCACTGCGTTTGCTTTGCGCGGCACTCCAGCAGCGATTGGCTGACTGGCAGGGTGCATCCACGCATCTACAACACGTACTTAAGGCGCGGCCACAACAACACAACGCACGTCATGATCTGGCCATCTGTCTGCATCAACTGGGCCAGCCGCAACAGGCACTACGGCACTACCAGTTGTTGCTGGGCGTGCTGAGCAACAACGCTGACCTACACTTTAATATGGCGCTATCCCTACAGGCTTGTGGCGAGTTAAGTGCGGCGATGGCGCAGCTTAAGCAGGCGCTGGATATTGCACCGCATCGGCTGGATGCGCGGGTGCGACTGACGTACCTGTATCGCCTGTGCTGTATGTGGGAACAAGCAGATCGGCAGCGCACAACCATCGAGCATGACATCGGGCAGTTGGGCGAGAGTGACCATGCGCAAGCGCAAGCCGCCGCCATTGCGCCGTATGAACTTATCGTCGCGCAGGTTGGCGATGCGGCACACGCCCGTATTGCCCGTGCTTGTGCGCAGGCCGCCGCGCGCACGTCGCCCACCAACGTATCGCACACTCGGATCCTTAGCTCCCAACGCAACAAGATCAATATCGGTTACCTGTCGGCGGACTTTTGTGCGCACGCGGTTGGCAGCCTGATTGCGGGCCTGTTTGCCGAGCACGACCGCCAACGGGTGACTGTGCAGGCGTTTGCGCTAAAGCTAACCGGCGATGATATCGAGCAGACGGTACGCAAAGGCGTTGAGCAGTTTCACGATCTATCGCAGCTCTCAAACCCCGCCGCCATTGCTGTGTTGCGCGAGGCAGGACTGGATGTGCTGGTGGATCTGGGCGGCTACACACGCCACAGTCGCCCACAACTACTGGCGGCGCGACCGGCCCCAGTGCAGATTTCCTGGCTGGGGTATCTGCATACGATGGCAGCCCCGTTTATTGATTATATCGTCGCGGACGAGCACGTACTGCCGCCAGAGCATCACGCCCGCTACACCGAGCAGCCTTTGCACTTGGGATGCTTCGCGCCGATCTCGCCCTTGCCCGCACCGGCGTTGGAAGACACGGCGCGCAGTCATGGGCTGCCCCCCGGGAAGTTTGTCTTTTGCAGCTTCAACAACACCTACAAATTGGATCCGCAGCTATTCGATGTGTGGCTGGATCTGTTGCTTGAGGTGCCGAACAGTGTGCTGTGGCTATACGCCCATGAGCGGTTGGCTCAACGGCAGTTGCGCAAAGCTGCCCGCGCACGCGGCGTTGATACTCAGCGGGTGATCTTCGCGCCGCGGATGCCACTTGCGAAGCATCTGGCACGTATGCGACACGCGGACCTATTTTTGGATACCCAACACTACAACGCTGGCGCCACGGCGGCCGCGGCGCTACAACAGGGCCTGCCCATTCTCACCCTGACCGGTGATAGTTTTTTGGGCCGCATGAGTACCTCGTTCAATCGTATGCTTGCCCTGGAAACGCTCATCTGCAGTGATTTGTCCACTTACCGCGAGCGCGCGGCCAGCCTGGCGCTGAGCCCGAGTGCGCTGGCGGCAATCGGCGCTCAATTACGCGCTAACCGACACCGGTTGCTGGACCTTCGAGCGCGCTGCCGCGAGCTTGAACAGCAGTTGTTTCGCATCTGCGGGCTGACTCAGTCCTAATCGCCGAGCGCTGCTCCCGGCGACTGGGTGTACTGCGCCAGAGTTGGGTAGCCCAGGGTAGCGCAAATCCGATCAATACGGGCACGACGATCTTCCCCAAGGGTCTGCCAGTCGCGCGAGCGCCCGCCGCCACGCAGATCAAGCACGCGATCGGTCTGTAGAATTTTGGCATCACCCGGGCCGGGCGCATGAGCGGTCGAAAACACCTGCTGCACCAGCTGCGGTGCCGGCGGGAGCTCCAGCGCCTGAAGCAATTGCGACACCGTGCGCTCGGGCGTACTCACCAGTGTTTCATACTTAACCGCCACAGCGCGTGACCCTGCCGCCTGCTGCACTCGGGTCAACAACAGCGTTTGCTCGCACCAGTAGTCCGCCAGCGCGTTAAGCAGATGGCCGTTAGCGCGGGCGATGTAAGGTTCGAATCCAAAGCCCCCGCCTTGCGCGCGTTGCGCCTGAACCCCGGAATGCATCATGTCACCCGCGTGGCGATACAAACACACAAAACGTGCATCGGCAAACACCGATTGCAGCAGGTCTGCATGCGCCAGCGAACCAACCGATTTTTCACACCAGATCTGCTTGCCATGTGCGACCGCGGCGCGGCTCATCATGCAGGAGATATCTCGCTCGGTCTGCGCCAGCGCCTGCCTCGTTATCTGGGCCGCGTCCTCCAGCGCGGTGTTGTAGGTGTATGCCCAAAGCAGATCGGCACACAGTCGGCCAAGATGCAGTTCAGGGGGCGCGTATACCAGTGGGTGCGTGTCCATGACATAACGAAGCAAAGTGGATCCGCTGCGTGCGGCACACATTATGAAAAGTGGCGCGCATCGCCCATCGGAATCGCTTGGAACACTCGCCTCTGTATTACTTGTCGACAAATTTTACAAACCTTGCTGTCAGCTCGGAGGGGATTGCGTATTTTACACCCCATTATGAACCCAGTATTAGGCGCTTGCGATCCGTGGCATGGATGTTGCTTTAACTACACTGCAACAAGTTTGCTCATGGCCGTCGGCGCCTGGATAAAAAAGCGAGTATCTGGCTCTCTGATCCTGCTCCTCTCTGGCCTGCCAGATACTTGGCTTCAGGCGACGGCGGTCCATGAGTTTTGTTGCACTGCCAGTCCCGTTTTTTGCACCGCCAAAAAAACGCACCAACCAACTCAAGGCGAGCCATGAGCACTGTCGCCATTCGGCTTCACTTTGTCAGTCCGTACACCAACCCGTAGGCTTAGTGGCATGAAGCTGACCCACTTGCCTGCGCTGCCAATGATACTGGCAGGATGTGCTGCACTTCTCGCAAGCCCGCTCTACGCAGCGACCTGCGGCGACAGCGTGCAGGAGTTTCCCGAACAATGTGATGATGCCAATCAGATGAGCGGCGACGGTTGCTCCAGCGGCTGCTTGGTGGAACCCGGTTTTTTCTGTACCGATGCTACGCCCGACGCGCCAAGCCAATGCTATTCCATCTGCCATAGCTGGAGTTTCGATGACCCGGATGCGGAACCGCTGACGGACTGGGAACTGCTGGCCACGCCGCCGACGCAATTGTTGTGGGGTACGACCGATGATGGGGTGTGTTGGTCGGGTACGTTTGGGCCTCCGCCAGCCACTAACGTCACCGGTAGCACCGGCAGAGCCGCCTGTATTGATTCCGACCAGTTCGGCCCCGGCCTGATCGATGCGTGGATGTGCACGGCGCTCAACGCGGCGCCTATTGACTCGCCTAAGCTCTCCTTTATGCACGACTATCACGTGTTTGAAATGCCCGATGAGCACGACGCCTTTGAGGTGCGCTTCGGCACCGCGCCACCGACGCTCGCCAGCGTACAAAACTACCAGGTCTTGTTTCACACCGATCAAAGCACCGGAGAACTGGCGATCGCCCCGGGAGTAGAGCGGGTGATCGACATGCCAGCCCTCGATGGTTTCGTATGCTTTAGATACCTGGCCAACTTTGATTGGTATGCGCAGTTGGATGAGGTGCGGGTCAGTGGCGCGCAGTGCCTACTCGACACCGACATGGACAACGACCAGGTGCAGGATTCGCAAGACAATTGCACCAACACACCCAATCCATCTCAGCTGGACACCGACGCAGACGGTATCGGCAATCCGTGCGACGCCGATTTAGATAACGATTGTCGCGTCGACTTTGCCGATCTCGCCGTGATGAAGAGCGAGTTCTTCTCGGACGGCGCAGCCAGTGATCTCAACGGTGACGGCGTCACCAACTTCCAGGATCTGGCTATCTTCAAAGTACGGATCTTCGCCCCCCCCGGCCCCAGCGGGCTCACGAACCTTTGTGATCCGTAGTCAGGCAACCTCTTGTTGTGTTGCGCGAGCGCACCGTGGGACGGCGTCGTTTTAGCTGAGCGGCGCGCGAACACCTTCCAACACGACCAACGCCCGGCTATGCAACACATACTCCCCAGCATCAATCACCGGCTGCTCGCCAGGGACGTGAATGTCGTGTGGCGGCGCCTGAGCGGTGTCGACAGCACGGTGCCATCGGCAACGGCGAATCCGCGGGATCGGCAGCGCAAGCGCCTGTGCTGACATGTTAATCATCACATGCAGATGCGCCTCCTCAGGGCGCACCGCAGCTAGCGTGAATGCCAGCACGCGCGCACCGGGATCCTCCCAGGGCGGCTGGTCCAGACGACGGCCATGCCATCGAACGTCGGCCATCTCGCCGTTGGTGCCCGCCTTGCCCGTTAAAAATCGCGTGCGACGCAGGCTGGCGTGGCGTTTGCGTAAGGCGATGCATTGCTGCACAAAACGCACCATCCCGGCGTGGCGCTCCGCCAGACGCCAATCGACCCAGTTGATCTCGTTCGCCTGACACCAGGGGTTGTTGCTGCCGCCTTGTGTGCGCAGCATCTCATCCCCCGCCAGCAACATCGGCACGCCCTGGCTGAGCATCAACAGTGCGATGAAATTTTTTGCCTGACGGCGTCGCAGCCTGTTGATCTGCGGGTCGTCGGTCTCACCCTCCACTCCGTAGTTACAACTTAGATTGTGGCTGGCGCCATCGCGGTTATCTTCACCGTTCGCTTCATTGTGTTTTTGCTCATAGCAAAGCAGGTCGTTGAGGGTAAAACCATCGTGGCAGGTGACGAAATTAATGGAGGTAAGCGGGCTGCGACCACCGGCACTATACATGTCGCCACTGCCGGCCAGTCGTTCGGCCAACTCCCCAAGCGTCCCCTCATCACCGCGCATGAAGCGGCGTACGCAGTCCCGATAACGCCCGTTCCACTCGGTCCAGCGACGGCCTGGAAAACTGCCGACCTGATACAAGCCAGCGGCATCCCAACATTCTGCCAGCAAATGAGTGTTGGCCAGCGCCGGATCCAACTCTATCGCCCAGACCAGTGGTGCGTTGTCTCGCGGCACGCCCGCCTCATCGCGGGTTAGCGCGGCGGCGATATCAAAACGAAACCCGTCCACGTGCATGTCCCGCACCCAAAACTGCAGGCAATCGAGAATAAAGCGCTGTACGTCCGGATGGTTGGCGTTAACGGTATTGCCGCAACCGGTGTAATCACGATACTCGCGTTTATCCTGCTCCAGCAGATGGTAGTAGAACTCGTTACCGATGCCGCGAAAATTCATCGTTGGGCCGTCCGGCCCCCCCTCAGCGGTGTGATTGAACACCACATCCAACACCACACCAAGACCGGCGGCGTGCAGGGCTTTGACCAGCTGCCTGAACTCATCGCGCACCGCACCGGGCTGGGCTGCGTAGGCATCATGTAACGCAAAGAAACTGTGCGTTGAGTAGCCCCAATAGTTGCGCAACCCCCGAGCCCGGGTGCCCTCGGGGATGCATTGCTCGTCAAACGCAAACACCGGCATCAGTTCCACATGGGTAATACCCAGTGCTTGCAAATAGGGGATTTTCTCGATCAGCCCAGCGAAGGTGCCAGGGTGGCGCACGTTCGAGCTGGGATGCCGCGTGAAACCGTCCACATGCAACTCGTACAGCACCGTATCTTCCAGCGGAATGTACAGCGGCTGATCATCACCCCAATCAAAATCCTCATCCTCACACACGACAGATCGCATGCGTCGATGGCGCTCGATGGTGCCCGCTTCGGCGACTGGCCGATCCCATAGCGCAGCGCTGACCTGGCGCGAGTATGGATCAAGCAAATCGTCACACGGATCAAAATGGCATCCCTGCCGGGCGCTGTTGCGAGGTCCGTCGCAGGTCCAGTTGAAGTGTTGGCCTGCGCCCACGCCCTCCACCCAAACGTGCCACACGCCGTGGCTGAAATGTGTCTCCGGAGCAAGCTCAATCACCCGCGCTGGCACGGGCGAGATCGGCCCGGCGAATAACAACAGCTCCACCCGGGTAGCTCGGGGGCTGAGCAGTGCAAAGTTAGTCCCAGCGACCTGCACCTGCGCACCCAGCGGGCTTGCCGCCCCGGGCGCGATACCCTCAGTCACGGGCGGTATTCCACCTGCAGACTCGCGGGTAAATGGCGCTCACCGTGCAACCTGATGCGGCGCTTGTTGGCAGCCAGCTGGCGTACTATCTGGTACACCGCCTCGGTGTTCTGAGCCGCCCCTACTGCGTTCGCCAGGCTGTCGAGGGCAAAACGTTCGCCGGGGGCTGCGCGTAACGCATCCAGCACCTTCGCCTGCAGCGCCAGCCGCTCACCCGCCGCTTTTTTGCCAGCTTCCACCCCCGGCTGATGATAGGCATTGATGTTCACCAGGCTTGCGTACAACCCAACCGCACGCTCATATAACGCCACGAGCGCGGCCAGGTGACGTTCATCCACTCGGGCAACGGTCAGCGTCATGGACGGGCGATCGTTCTCATCCAGGGCTTCACGCGTTCCGTGCAAAAAGCCGGAGAGGTAGTCGCCGCTGCTGACACCTGGCTCCACCTCGATGACGTGATCGCCGGTGTGCTCAAGTACCTCGACAAAGGTGACGAAAAAATTATCCAGCCCTTCGCGCAACTGTTGCACGTATGCGTGCTGGTCGGTAGAGCCCTTGTTGCCATAGACCGCGATGCCCTGGCGCACCGGCTGGCCATCAAGATCCGTGCCCTTGCCCAGCGATTCCATCACCAGTTGCTGCAGGTAGCGCGAGAACAGTAGCAGGGAATCTTTGTACGGCAGCACCACCATATCGCGCTTACCGCCCCCCTCACCGGTAATATGCCAGGCCAGCGCCAGTTGGGCGGCGGGGTTGCTAGCAAGCTCAGCGGAGCGAGTAGCCTCGTCCATCTCGCGCGCACCCTGCAACAACGCCTGAATATCCAGCCCTGCCAGTGCGGCGGGCACCAGTCCGACAGCCGAGAGCACCGAGGTACGTCCGCCCACCCAATCATGCATCGGGAAACGCGCCAGCCAGCCCTCTCCTTGTGCCTGATCATCCAGCGCACTGCCCTCGCCGGTGATCGCCACCGACTGGGAGGTAAAATCATGCCCGCCCGCAGACATTGCCGCGCGCACTTCCAGCATGCCGTTACGGGTTTCTGCGGTACTGCCGGATTTGCTCGTAACCAACACCAGCGTCGTGGCCAGGGCATCACCTAATCGTGCCAGCAAACGGGCAATCCCGGCTGGGTCTGTGTTGTCGACAAAATGCATGCGCAACCCACGCCCCGGCACCGCCAGCGCGTCCGCGAGCAGCTGTGGCCCCAACGCCGAGCCGCCAATACCGACGCACACAACATCGGTGAACGGCTGGCTGCCGGGCGCGCAGATGCGCGCGTTCAGCACGTCGCCAGCAAACTGCTCCACCTGTTGCACGGTTTGCTCAATAGATGCACGCAGCTCCGGGTGGGGTGCTAACTGCGGCGCGCGTAGCCAATAATGGCCCACCATTCGCCCTTCATCGGGATTGGCAATCGCCCCCTGCTCAAGCGCAGCCATCGCCTCAAAAGCCCCCGTTAGCGCACCTTGCAGAGCATCCACCCGATCCTGCGGCAGATGCATGCGGCTGCAATCCAGGTACAACTCCAGCGAGTTATGTGAATACAACGCATTAGCGTATTCGGTCCAGGCGATCTGCGCTGACATGGGATTGATGTCCTATTAGAGAAATCGGTGAACCGCGCCAGTTACTCGCCGACGCGGCCCCCCACATGGGGGAGTGGCCGCGCCGATTGTGGCCGTTTGCGCAAACAAAAACAATGACCTATATCGCAGCTTTTTGGCCGCTGCTCAGCGCTGTCGGGGCGGGGTGCACCGGCGCGTTAACGGGCCGCCCGAGGGGACCGCGTGCTTACTTGCCCAACGCCACGGCAATGTTTTTGGTCTGTACATAGTTCCACAGAGCTTCGCGACCTTTCTCGCGCCCGTAACCGGATTTACCATAACCCCCAAATGGCGTCTCGACACCGCCGGCGTACCACTCGTTGATGAATATCTGCCCAGCACGCATCTGTCTCGCGGCCTGCATGGCGCGGTCAATGTCCTGGGTGAATATGCCCCCCACCAGACCGTACTCAGTGGCGTTCGCCAGATCGATAGCTTGCTGATCATCGCGGAAGGTCAATACTGATAATACCGGGCCGAACACCTCCTCGCGCGCGATCGTCATTTCCGGTGCCACCTGCGTAAGCACGGTTGGCTGCAGGAACCAACCCGCATCTATGCCTGCCGCTCCACCGGATACCACCTGTGCACCGTCTTGAGCCGCCTGCTCGCACATGTTAGCCGCGCGATCGCGTTGTCGCTCGGAGATCATCGCGCCCATGCTCGGACCGAAACGGTCCTGATCGATACCCGGGCCCACTTGCATGGCTCCCGCCAGCGCTTGGGCGCGATCCAGTACCTCTTGCTGAATATCCTCATGCACGATGATCCGCGACATGGCGGAACAGACTTGCCCAGCATTAAAGAAAATGCCCCACCGTACCGAGTCCATCAGCCGATCAAGGTCCGCATCCGGATACACAATCGCAGCGGACTTACCGCCCAGCTCCAGGATGCAGGGCACGACATTGGCCGCGGCGGCGGTCGCAATCGCAACCCCGGTTTGCACCGAGCCGGTAAAGACCACCTGGTTCACGCCCGGATGCGCGACCAGTGCTGCACCCGCTTCACGGCCGAGCCCGCACAACAGATTGACGGCGCCTGGGGCGAACCCGGCCGCCTCGGCCGCTTGCGCCAGCCACGCGCTGCTAAGTGGATCCAGTTCGGGCGTTTTGACAACGCAGGCGTTTCCCGTCGCCAGGCCGGCAGATAGTGAGCGCGCGGCCATTTCCAATGGGTAGTTCCAGGGGATAACGTGCGCGGACACGCCGTACGGCTCGTGCACGGTGAAGTCGAAATAGCCGTCGCCAAGTGGAATCGAGCGGCCCTCGACCGTCTCCGCCTGGTTGCCGTAGTACTCGAAGTAGCGCGCTGCACCTTCCGCCTCAATGACGGCCTCCCACAAGGGCTTGCCCGACTCCAGTGTCAGCGTGCGCGCAATCTCCTGCCTGTGCTCCAGCAGATACTCGCCGATGCGCCGGACCATGCGCCCACGCTCGACCGGGCGCATTGCCGTGAGCACACCACTTTCATGACATCGGCGCGCCGCCGCTACGGCGCGATTCACATCCGCAGCATCAGCCATCGCCTGCTCGGCGAGCGGCTCACCCGTCGCGGGATTGTCTACCTTGATGCGTCCCGCCGCGCCATCGCACCACTGCCCGTCGACATAATTGCGCCAATAGGGCTTTACCAAACCACTCACCATCGCTCTCCCCTGCAGCCCCTGTGCGGGCGGCACCTGTATCCAGCCCGGTGCAGCGCCGCAATACACTCACGCGTTACCGCGAACCGCCAGTATCATCACACGGGAGGGTGGCGCGCTGCTGTCGTCGCATCAACTACTTTTTCGACCAGAAGTGCGCATTGCTGATCCCCAGCTTGTCGGGATCGAATGTGTACTCACTCACCTTGCGCTTAAACTGCTCCTCATAATCGGCCAGCGCTCGCAGCGCCGGGCGCGAACAGAAGACCAGAATGATGAGCATACCAACGATGTTCAGCCAAGCCATGATGCCCACGCCGATATCGCCCATGCCCCAGGCCAGGTTGGCCGAGCGCACCGCCCCGTAAAAAACGGCGGTCATGATCACGATCTTCAGCGCCATCACCATGCCGGGGATCTTTACCGTCCGGCGAATGTAGGCGATGTTGGTCTCGGCGATGTAGTAGTAGGCCAGCACCGTGGTGAAGGAGAAAAAGAACAACGCGAAGGCGACGAACGGCTCGCCAACACCGGGGATCACACTCTCTACGGCCGTTTGGGTAAAGTAGGGGCTGTTGGCCGCCACCTGGTCACCCAGATTCTGAACCAGAAAACCGCCGTCGGGATTGTGTACATTGTACGCACCGGTGATCAGAATCATGAAGGCCGTGGCAGAGCACACAAACAGCGTGTCGATGTAAACCGAGAAGGCCTGAACCAGCCCTTGTTGCGCCGGATGCTCGACTTCTGCGGCCGCCGCCGCATGCCCGCCCGTTCCCTGGCCGGCTTCGTTGGAGTAAATACCCCGCTTCACACCCCAGCCAATAGCAGCGCCGACGCCAGCCATCGGGCTGAACGCATCTGCGGCGATCATGCCGATCACTCTCGGAAGCTCACTAATGTTGAGCAAAATAATCGCCATCGCCACGAGAATATAGGCCAGCGCCATAAACGGCACCACTACCTGGGTGAACTTGGCGATACGCTGCACGCCCCCGAAGATAATAAAACCCAATACCAGCACCACCACTACGGCGGTAATAATGCGAGTGGAGCCTAACTCGCCGAAGGCGGTATTGACCATCTGTCCCGGGCCGAACGCCGTCTCGGCCGCCAGACTGATCGCGTTTGACTGCACGCCCGGCAGCAGCAGACCGGTAGCGAGAATGGTGGCGATAGCAAACACCCACGCATACCACTTTTGCCCCATCGCCTTTTCAAAATAAAACGCCGGACCACCACGATACTCCCCGTCCAATTCCTCTTTGTAGATCTGCCCAAGCGCCGCCTCCACAAAGGCTGTGGCGGCACCCAGAAAGGCCACCACCCACATCCAGAACACCGCACCGGGTCCACCAAATCCAATGGCTGCCGCGACGCCTGCAATATTGCCAGTGCCCACGCGGCCGGACAGCGATACGGACAACGCCTGAAAAGAACTGATGCCCGCCGAGGAACTGTTACCGCTAAACAGCAGGCGCCACATCTCGCCCACGAAACGCACCTGCACAAACCGGGTGAGGATTGAATAAATCAGGCCCGCGATCAGTGCCAGATACACCAACGCCGGGCTCCAGATAACACCGTTTAAAAGATCCACCACCGCTTGCATGCGCGTTCTACCTTGTTGTCATGTGCAAGGCGCGGATTATTGCATATCAGGCGGTGCCCTGTTGGCGCTCGCCACCGCAAAACCTAAGTGCAGTGCGGCAATCGAAGCGGCACGTCGCACCGCGCGCGCGGCGACCATCGCTCATCTTGGGTATGAACAATACTCGGCCAAGTGGCCGGTTAGCCTGCGTGGACGCCAAACTGTGCCGCGCTCTCCAACAGCATCTCGTATAGCGATAACGCATAGCCGCGCGGCAAAAACAGTTCGAATCCCCGCGCCGAGCGCCAAACGGTCACGCTCACATGATGTAGCCCGGTCGAGGCGACGGCCCCTTCCGCAAAGGCGGTATCGCTCAAGTCCACGGGTAGATGCCGGTTGAGCAATACGGCGGCGTCCGCGCCACTCACCCGCAGATGCAAGAACGCGTGCGACAGATCCAGTGCCATCGCCTGCTCAGGGTCGGGCTCAGGCATCACCCCACCAACTTGCCACCACCTAAGCGGGGCAATCCGCAGCAACGCAACGGCTGCGCCCTCGACCACCTGGCCGGCCGCCGGTGCATGCGGCAGGTTAAGCCATTTTGCCATCTGGCCAGCCAGGCTACCCGCACTG
>CBDUQI010000140.1:0-15362 GCA_965369325.1 uncultured Gammaproteobacteria bacterium | reverse complement strand
CACCCGAATGAATGTAGTAACCCCTGATG
Source organism: uncultured Gammaproteobacteria bacterium (assembly GCA_965369325.1). Lineage (GTDB taxonomy): Bacteria > Pseudomonadota > Gammaproteobacteria > Steroidobacterales > JBCBZW01 > CBDUQI01. Next base: position 15,333 of record CBDUQI010000140.1, on the reverse strand, counting down.
TCGGCCTGGGCTACATAATTTCCCGGCGAGTACAGCTCACCCCAAACCGACCGGCGATCAGTTTTGAGGAGCAAACCTGGAGCTACGCGGAGTTTGGCGAGCGGATCGCGCGGCTGGCAGCAGCGTTGCGCGCAGGCGGGGTGTGCCGCGGCGACCGGGTGGGGCTGGTGGGCCTGAACCACCCGGTGTTTATGCAAGCCCTCTACGCGGCCGCCAGTCTCGGCGCCACCTTTGTGCCGTTGAATTTCCGCCTGACCGGCCCGGAACTGGAATACATCATTAACGATGCCGGTTTGCATACGCTGCTGCTGGACGACGCGCTAGCCCCGGTTGTGATGGCCCATCGAGATGCGCTGTGCTGCCGCCGGTACATACGTTACGAAAGCGCGGATGACACCTGCGATCACCTGCCTGCCTTGCTGAAGGAACACGCCCCCATCGATGGCCCTGAGCCCGTGTTGGCGGACGAACTGGCCCTGATCATGTACACCTCCGGAACCACCGGTTTGCCCAAAGGCGCCATGCTCACTCACGGCAACCTGTTTTGGAACACCGTCAACGCCATGCACAACGAGACCACGCCGGACAGAGTATCGCTCACCTGTGCGCCGCTGTTCCACATTGGCGGGCTCAATGTCACCACCCTGCAAGGGCTGGCCAACGGAAATCACGTTGTTCTGCATCGCCAGTTCGACCCCGGCATGGTGCTTAAAGATATCGAGCGCTACGACGTGCAGTTAATGTTCGGCGCGCCCGCCATGTTCCTGTTCATGTCCCAGCACCCGGAGTTTGCCGACACCGACCTGAGCAGCGTGCAGGCGCTGATCTGCGGCGGCGCCCCGGTACCGCTGGCGCTGATCGAGATCTACGGCAAGCGCGATATCCTGTTCTGCCAGGGCTACGGGCTCACCGAAACCGCTCCATTCGCCGCGCTTCTCACTACCGATAGTGTGCGCGAGAAAGTCGGTTCGGCCGGGCTGCCGCCCATGTTCACCGAGTTACGCGTTGTCGATGAGGCCAATCAGCCGTTGCCGGCTGGCGAGCCGGGTGAGGTCTGCATTCGCGGTCCCAACGTAATGAAAGGCTACTGGAATCGCCCGCAAGCGACCGCTGAGGCCATCGACGAGTTGGGCTGGTTCCATAGTGGCGACGTGGGCTATTTGGATGAGGAAGGTTTTTTGTACATCAGCGACCGGGTGAAGGATATGGTGATCACCGGCGGTGAGAATGTGTATCCCGCCGAGGTGGAAAGCGTGTTGCACGGCCACCCGGCCGTTGCCGATGTGGCCGTCATCGCACTGCCCGATGAAAAATGGGGCGAGGCGGTGACCGCCGTCATCGTGATGGAGCAGGGTCAGACGCTGGAGCTTGAGTCACTGCGTGATTTCGCTGGCGAGCGGCTGGCGCGGTACAAGCTACCACGGGTGCTGCACACCATTGATGAACTGCCGCGTAACCCGGCCGGTAAGATTCAGAAATTCAAACTACGCGATCAGCTCGGCTAAAACGCATTCAGGCAGGCAGCTCACGTGCCAGGATCTCGTGGAACTGCACCAGACCGAGCTCGTGCCCCCCGACGCGCAAGTGCGTATTGGTACCCGTGCCCATGCCGGCCTGCGCGCCCTCGCTGACAAATATATCCTCCGCCTCAAACACACCGCCATCGATCAGCTCGAACGACGCATCGTAGTGAGCGCGCCCTTTGTCAGTGTTTGGCATCTCGGGCACCAGCATGTTGTGCACAAACACTGTCTCATCGGCGCTGCGCGGATACAGCGCGATGTGGCTGGTGTAGTCGGGATGCATAATGAAAATGCTGTTGGGGAAAATGGTGTAGCTGTAGGTGGCGTGCCCGCGTAAGTCCCATTGCTCGGGCGGCAGCGCCAGCGCATCAAAGATCTCTTTGCGTGCCACTGCGGAGCGGATGTGCGTGCCGTCCACTTCGGTGACCGCTAGCGAATCGGGAAAGTAGGGCCCAATGGTTTTTCGGTGCAGACGCGTTACGTGGTAGCCATCCAGGAACGCATCCTGGATCAGCTTCCAATTGCACTTAATACTTCGTGCGTGCTGGCGGTAGTGCACTGCGGTGGGTATACCAAAGGCGTCCAGGTCGGCGCCGATACCCGCAAGATGGGCGTCCAGGTTCATCTGCCCACCGGGGGTTAGCTGCACCCAGATCATGCCGTGACGCACTTGTGTGGGCATCTTCACCAGCCCCAGCGTCTGCTTGTCCAAGCCTTTGAAGCTTGCCTGCAACGGCACGCTTTTCAGCTCACCATCCAGCGCGTAGGTCCAGTGGTGGTAAGGACACATCAACGCCCGTAAGCGGGTCTGCCCGGTCTGCGCCAGTAACCGCATGCCCCGATGGCGGCACACGTTCAGGAAGGTGGCGATCTGCCCATCGCGATCGCGCACGGTCACCAGCGGCGCGCCCAGTGCATCGTGGACGATGGCATCGCCTGGCTCGGGGATCTGGCTTTCGTGCCCAAGTGACAATGGCGTGGCGGCGAACAGCGCACGCTCACGTTCAAACTGCTGCTGCGAGGTGTAGGCGGTCACCGGAATACGATAATCGAGCGCCGCGCGTGTCTCCTTGCCCGCCCGGGCAAAGTCCAGCAACGCGGCAAACAGCTTCAGGTGTGCGGGATGGCTTGATGTACTCATGGGCAACAGATCCGCATTCGCGATGCGTGAGATGGTACTACGCCAGAGACCCGCGGCGGACGCAATGGCGAGTGCGACCTCTGGCACAGGCAAAAACGCCCACTCGGGCAGCACCTGCTGCGCCCACATCGCGTGCGCGGGCGCGCGGCAACGCTTATGCTGAGCGCGGTCTAAACACTTGCAGGAGCCACACAATGCGGATGGAAACCCAGGCGATACACGCGGGCCAGGCGCCGGACAGCGCTACCGGTGCCATCACCCCACCGCTGCACACCTCCACCACCTTCGAGCGTGACCCGGACGGGGAGTTTCATCGCGGGTACATCTACTCACGCGAAGACAATCCCAATCGGCAAACGCTAGAGCACTGCGTGAGTGTGCTGGAAGGCGGCGTCGGCGGTGCTGCCTTCGCCACCGGCATGGCCGCCATCATGAGCGTGCTGCAGACGCTGCAGCCCGGCGACCATGTGATTGCCCCCGACGACCTGTACTTTGGCGTGCGCAATCTGCAGCAGAAGTTGTTTGGGCGCTGGGGCCTGCAAATCAGCACCGTCGACATGACCAACCTGGATGCAGTACGCAAGGCGATCACGCCGGCCACCCGGATGATCTGGACGGAGTCACCGTCCAATCCGCTGGTAAAAGTAGTGGACCTGCGCGCGCTGGCTGACATTGCGCACGAAGCGGGCGCGCTGTGTTGCTGCGACAACACCTGGGGTACACCAGTGCTGCAGCAGCCGATCAAACTGGGCGCCGACCTGGTTGTGCATTCGGCCACCAAGTATCTGGGCGGGCACAGCGACGCGATGGGCGGCCTTGTGATCAGCGCGCGGGAGGATGACACGTTCGGGCGCTTGCGCGATGTGCAGCGCGAAGGCGGCGCAGTACTTTCACCGTTTGACAGCTGGCTGATCCAGCGCGGGCTGCACACACTGGTCTGCCGGGTGAAGACCCAATGCGCCAATGCCATGACGCTGGCCAGCGCGCTGGCCGAACACCCGGGTGTGCAGCGTGTGCACTATCCAGGGCTTGTCAGTGACAGCGGCCACGCTCTGGCCCGGCAGCAAATGTCGGATTTCGGCGGCATGTTGTCGGTGTGTGTTGATGGTGATGCTGGCACGGCTATGCAAGTCACCGCAAAGCTCAAGCTGGTACGGCGTGCAACCAGTCTCGGCGGCACCCATACACTCATCGAGCATCGTGCCTCGATTGAGGGTGCGCAGACCATGGCCCCGCCGAATTTGTTGCGCCTGTCGGTGGGCCTGGAGCACCCACTGGATGTTCTGGAGGACTTGCAGCAGGCGCTGCACCGCTGACACCGGCAAGCGACGGACTCAGGCCGGGCTTTGCTGGTCCAGGCTGCCAAGCGCCTGGTAACTAATCGCCCCCAGGATAACGGCACCGCCCAGTAAGCTGGCGGCCGCCGGTGTTTCCCCGACCACCAGCCAGACCCACACCGGGCTCAGCACCACCTCAAGCATCGCCAGAAACGCAATTTGCGCGGCCGGCACATGACGCGACCCCAGCACCATCAGCAAGGCCCCCAAACCGGTCTGAAACACACCCAACCCTAGGCAGATCAGCAGGTCGCGCGGGGACGGCACACCCACCTGAGTGGTGAGCATGGCAACAACGGCAACGATCGCGCCAGCCCAACAGATGGCCGGCATCATGTCGCCACCGCTGCCGTGGCGCAGAGTAACGGTAAAGGATGCGTAAGCAACCGCCATCGCAAAGGCCAAGGCGATACCCAGATAACCATCACCTGAAAGCCCGCCTTCCACCATGATCAACACGCCCGCAATCGCGACGCCAATCGCAATCCAGGTGCGAAGACCTACACGCTCGCCCAGCACCACGCGGCCAAGCAGGGCGGCGATAAACGGCGCCAGTGACACAATAAACATGACGTTGGCCACAGTGGTGTGCAGGATCGCAAACACAATCGTAAAGGAGGCGACCGCGTAGAAAACAGCCGCCAGCAGATCGGTACGATCAATCTTAATCAGGTCTTTGAACGCACTCGTGCCACGCCGCACAATCAACACGCCCAGCATGAAAAATGCCATACCCAACGCGCGGTAAAACACAATCTCCATGCCATTGGCACCTTCGAGCAGGCGAATCCCTAGCCCCGCCGTACTCAGAAAGGCACCGGCCAGAATAATCATCAACACGGCGCGTTGGTAAAGGCTCATCAGCACGGCTTCCTGCGGGGTTTTAAAAGCGTCAAAGCAACATCAGCTTAGCAGTCGTTCATCATACGGATACTGACTGAGTCGCTGCGGCCCCTGCTCGGTCACCAGTACCTGCTCTTCCAGCTTAACGCCGTCACGCCCGCCGACCGCGCCAAAGTAGGCCTCCACGCAGAACGTCATGCCCGGCTGCACCACGTAGTCGAAAGCGCCTTCGATATAGTCTTGAGGGTAGTAGATGCCCGGGAATTCGTCGCATAGCCCAATGCCGTGCATCTTTACTCCGTAGCGCTGTGGCACAAACTCCTCGGTGAGTTGGTGGCCACCAAACGCCAGCTCATGAAAGCTGGTGCCGGGCCGCAATAACTGGGTGTTGGTCTCGATGTGTTCGTGCGCCAGGCGATACAGGCGACGCTGCTCATCGCTTGGCTGTTTATCACCGCAGTACCAGGTGCGAGACAAATCGGCGCACATGCCGTAGGGCCCTACCAGATCGGTATCGAACGCAAGCAAATCGCCGGGCTGAACGACTCGCGGGCCACTCTCCTGCATCCACGGGTTGGTGCGCGGGCCGGAGTTTAAGATACGGGTTTCGATCCACTCGCCGCCGCGCTTGATGTTCTGCGCGTGCAAATGCGCCCATAGTTCGTTCTCGCTGATGCCGGGAGCCAGATGCTGGTGCATCACTGCCATCGCACGCTCGCAGGTGTCGATGGCACAACGCATGGCGTTCACCTCATCCTCGGACTTGATGGCGCGCGCATGCTCCATCACTTGCTGACCGCTGCGGATATCGACGCCGGCTTCCTGCAGCGCCAACACACCGGCAATTTCCATCCGGTCGACCGCCAGGCGGCGATTGCCACCGGCGTGCTCGCGCATCAGCGCATCCAGCTGGCCGACGAACGCCTGTGCCACCTGCGCTGTGCGATCGCCGGTTTCGAAATAGAAAAACCCGGCGCCGCCGCGAATCTCGCGCACCAGCGGCAGATGGGTGGACAAGTGATCGCAGCGATGAAAATCCCAGAGCACCACGTAGCCATCGGCCGAGACGAAGACAGCCCGGGCCGGGTTGTGCAGCACCCAGATGTGCATATTGGAGCTGTCGGTCGCGTAGCGGATATTCAGCGGGTCGAATAACAGCGCGCCGGCGTAATCGCGCGCCTGCAACTGCTCGCACACCCGACCCAGGCGCGTTTCGCGCATGCGGGTCACCTCGGGCAGGGTTAAACCTCTTGCCGCCCACTCCTCATACGCCAGCGCCGTGGGGCCGATCTCAATGCGATCGTTGTCATCAGGCGTGCCGTCGCCACGCAGCGCCGTAGTGGCCAATGGGGCAGCAGGACGAATCTTGGGTTCTTTCGAATACACCGCTTATCCGGACTTGGCGAACTGAGCGGGGTCCAGAAACTGCAGCTTAAAGGTCAGTACACCTGGTTGGGTTTGCTGAACCCCGGTCACCAGAACATAGACCTGCTCGTTGTACTCGATCGCGCCCGGGATATTAAAGATCATCTCGCTGCTCGCATCGCTAGTGTACACATTGGGCCCTTCACCTTCCTCCAGCCGCTTTGCGACCGCTTGCAGGTGCGCCGCGAGCACCTGGCGAAACACGGCAAACCCCGGCCGAGCGCTGCACTCAGTAGTGTCCAGCGACAGGCGGCAGTTCAGATCACCATGCTCACCCGCATCCAGGCGCATCACCTGCGGCGCGTTGCCGTCGCGCAATTGTCGATACAGTTTTTTGGCGACCGCTTTTTCTTCCCCAAAGAACAATCGGTCCAGCGTGGAGGCGATCAGCCCGAGCAGCTTCTGCGGATTAACGTCTATATGGTCGTTCATCTGCAGCATTGCACATCATGGCAGGTGAGGCGGTCAAGCAATTGCACTCCTTACCCGAGCTGGCGCAAGCAGCTGTCCACTTCTACCCGATCGATGTAGTAACCGCGCAGATGGCGCTCGCCTTTAGCGCCATCGAAAGCGGCTCGCCCGTGCAACACACGCCGGTTGTCGAATATAACCATCTGGCCGGGCTGAAGCTGGCAATGCACGGCGTAGTTAGGGGCCCGACAGCGCACCATTGCATCCTGATAGGCGGCGTAGTAGTCATACAGCAGCGCTGGCGGCATATCCGGCACATCGGCCAGATGGGCGTTCAGGGCAAATTCCTCCACGGCAGTGCCGTCCTCGCTCAGCGTGATGACTTTGCGGCGGCTGCGAATATCACACAGCTCATCATGAAAACGGCACGGCACGGCAACTTCGCTCAGCAGCCGAAAGTGCCCTGGATGCTCGCGGCGCAGGTCCTCGGCAATCCTGAATCCATCTGCAAACACCGAGGCGCCGCCGGTCACAGTGTTTTTGTAGCAATGCAAAAACTGATAACCCGGCATCAGCTCCTGATTCGTCAGATCGCTGTGCAGCGGCAGGTGTACCGACGTGTAGGCCAGATTGTTCGGATCGCGCTTTAACTCAACATCAAAGGTAAGACCAAAATTGGTTTCGCGCATAAAGCCGACCAGCGCGCCAAAGTCGGCCCCGGCGGATGGGGCGTCCGCCAGCTCATCCACTCGTATTAGGCCCGTGCGCTTGAGCGCCCGCAGTGCCTCGCGCAATGCCCCTGGCGACTGCTGACAACGCTTGGCGCTGAACTGCGGGATCGCGCTCAGCGCTTTGCCGTCCCACAGATGCCGTTCGATTCGTGCGGGGTCCGCGCGTGGGGCGCCGGGGCGGTACGCGTAAAGCCAGCCCTCGGGGTAGTGAGCAGCCGTATCGCGGTCCGGCCAATCGATGCGGATGCCATCGCCCTGCTGGCGACAGGCGAGTGGCGAGATGTTCAGCGGCACACTGGTGAGATCGAAGGTGCGCTCGTGAGTTTGCGGATGTAGTTCCGCCACGTCGTTGTCGCGCAGCCAGATCCACGGGAACTCACTAACCGTGTTGTCCTGCCAGGTGACCAGCAGCCCGCGCGGCTGCGACTGGATAGCGATGATCTTCATTGCATCGTGATCCCTACTGCCGCCGCACATCAGCGCCCCTTCCATACGGGATCACGTTTTTCGGTAAACGCCAGTGCCCCCTCATGCAGATCTTCGCTGCCGTAGAGGGTATCGACAGTTTTTAGTTGCCGCTGGGTGACCCGATGCAGCAGTTCCTGAAACTTGGAGTTTTCCGCCTCCCGCACCACCTCCTTAATTGCCGCGTAGACTAGGGGCGGACCGCTCTCCAGCGTGCGCGCCAGCTCCCAGGCACGCGGCAGCAACGCCTCTTTGGGTAACACCTCGTTGACAAACCCCCAGCGATGCGCCTCTTGCGCATCCAGCCAGCGGCCAGTAAACAGCATATCCATCGCAATGTGATAGGGAATGCGTTTTGGCAGCTTTATCGATGCGGCGTCCGCCACGGTGCCAGAGCGAATTTCTGGCAGGGCAAAAGTAGCGTGCTCGGCCGCGAGAATGAGATCGGTGGACAGCGCAATCTCAAGGCCGCCACCACAACAAATGCCGTTGATGGCACAGATCACCGGCTTGTTCAGATCCGGCAACTCCTGCAACCCGCCGAAGCCACCCACCCCGTAGTCGCCATCCACTGCATCGCCCGCCGCCGCCGCCTTCAGATCCCACCCCGGGCAAAAGAACTTCTCTCCGGTAGAGGTCAACAAAGCCACCCGCAGATTCTCATCGTCGCGGAAATCGGCAAAAATATCACCCATGATGCGACTGGTAACCAAGTCAATGGCATTCGCATTCGGGCGATCGATGGTGACCTCCAGAATAGCGCCTTCGATACGCGTTTTGATCGGCGATTCACTCATGCTCTGCTTGCCTCATATGCAATAGCGCATCCACGGCAACCGCGTCGTGTTCGCGCAGGATCAACGGATTAATTTCAATATCTTCGATCACACCGTGGTGATCCGTGACGAACTTCGCCAGCCCCTGCACCGCCTTAACAAGCGCATCCATAGCCACCCCCGGTTGCCCACGGAATCCGGTCAGTTTGGGATAGATACGCAGCCTTTTGAGTGCCGTTAAAATTTGTTCGGGCGCGACGGGCAACAGCACGGACACACGGTCGCGCAACAGCTCGGTATCGGTGCCGCCAGCGCCAAGCGTCAGTACATAGCCATGCGCTGCATCGTGCACGATCCCCACCAGCAGCTCGGCCAGCGCGTCATTCACCATGCTCTCCAGCAGCCAGCCCTGCGCCGCCGCGGGCATCGCGTTGGCTGCATCGAGCACCGATTGGGTTGACTGCAGCCCGAGCTGCAATGCGGCGCTTTCGGTTTTGTGCGCCACGCCGCACGCTTTTAGCGCCAGCGGAAAGGTGAGGTTTTTGGTCGCTGCCACCAGCGCATCCTGGCTGCCCGCGTAGCACCAGGGCGCAAACGGCACACCGCAGTCGGCCAGGCGTTCGCGCAACATGCATTCAACAGGTTCGGCACGTTCACCAGTATCTATTGGCGAGCGCAACAAGCGACGCCGTGCCATTGCCCGACCAGCACACGGCTGATCTGTGCCGCATGGCAGCAGCAGCGGCGTATCCGGTGCTACGTACTCCAACCAGGTGGCCGCCGCATCCGCCGCTGCCAGCGCGTGATCAAGACCGTGCAAAGGTACAATGCCCGCTTCGCGAAACCGCTCGGCCCACGCCTCCGAAAGATTCTCGCCCATCAACGAGAGCAATCCGACAGCGCCAGTATGTCGACGCTGGCGTGCCGCATCGACAAAAGCCTCCACTGCCGGCAAATAGCTGCTGGGATCGCAATGATCAGCACGCGGAATATCCAGCACCAGCACGGTGAGATCGTAACCGGCGTCCATCACCGCCAGATACACCTCACGCATCGCCTGCACATCGCCCCAGATATAGGTGTGATAGTCCAGCGGATTAGCCAGATACACCCGCGGCCCCAACCACTTGCGTAGCGCTTGCTCGGTAGTAGCAGGCAACGACGGGAATTCGACGCCGGCAAGCTGGGCATTGTCGGCGATTAGCGCAGCCTCGCCGCCTGAACTACTCATGCTGGCCAGGCGCCGACCCTGCAATGGCCCGGCGACGTGATGCAGCTTTAAGGTCTCTAGAAACACCGCCACCGAATTTACCAATGCAAACCCCAGCCGCTCCAGCAGTGCGCGAGCGCCTGCAAACTGCCCGGCCAGCGAGGCGGTGTGCGAGGCGCTGGCCGCGCGCGCTTGGTGGCTGCGCCCGGGTTTCAGCACCACTACCGGTTTGTTTAATTGATGCGCCAGGCGCGACATCGCCTCGAAGGCGCGCAGATCCGAAAACCCCTCGATGTACAAACCCAGCGCAGTGACGCGTTCGTCGCTCAGCAAATGCGTACCAATGTGCGCAATACCCAACTGCGCCTGGTTGCCTACGGTGACCACGTACGCGATGGGCAATCCACGCTGCTGCATGCTCATGTTGATAGCAATGTTCGAGGATTGGGTAATCAGCGCAACGCCCGAGGTCACCCGCATACCGCCATGTTGATCGGGCCACAGCGGCGCACCGTCCAGATAGTTAACGAAACCGTAACAATTGGGACCGATAATCGGCATCTCCTGGGCGGCAGCCAGTAACGCCTGCTGCATAGCTGGCGCGGCATCATCTTCGGCCTCGGCCTCACTGAAGCCCGAGGCAAAACACACCGCGCCGCCTGCCCCGCACGCCGCCAGTTGCGCCACGAGATCCACGGTGGCCGCGCGATTGACGCCGATGAAGGCTGCGTCCGGCGCGTGCGGCAATGCCGACACCGAGCGGTAGCAGCGCACACCCTCTATCTCATCGCGGCTCGGGTGCACCGGCCAGATGTTCCCCCGATAACCCATCCGTCGGCATTGCTCAATCACGTTATGCGCCCAGGTGCCACCGAACACAGCAATGCTCGAAGGGGCCAGCAAACGCGACAATGACGCCATCGACTAGCCGCCCAGCGGGCGCAGCAAATCGCGGCTGATGATATGCCGCTGGATCTCCGAGGTGCCGTCCCAGATGCGCTCGACCCGCGAATCGCGCCAGAAGCGCGCCAGCGGCAGGTCATCCATCAACCCCATGCCACCGTAAATCTGAATCGCCTCATCCGTTACCCGTGCCAGCATCTCGGTTGCGTAAAGCTTGGCGCTGGCGATTTGCCGGTCGGCTGACTTGCCCTGGGTGAGACGCCACGCGGCCGACAGCGTTAGCCAATCCGCCGCATCAATCTCCGTGATCATATCGGCCAGTTTGAAAGACACGCCCTGGAATTTTCCGATCTGTTGGCCGAACTGCTTGCGCTCGGCCGCATAGGGCACGGCCATCTCAAACGCACGTCGGGCGCGCCCCACGCTCATGGTGGCCACAGTGAGACGCGTGGTCGCCAGCCACTCATTGGCCAGCGCAAAACCCTGATGTACTTCGCCCAGCAGCTGGCTCTTGGGCAACCGGCAGTTGTCGAAATTCAAGATACAGTTGTGGTAACCGCGATGAGACACGGAGTTGTAGCCGGGCAAAATTTCGAATCCGTTGGTGCCGCGATCCACCAGGAAGCAGGAAATTTTCTTCTTCGGTCCACGCGGCGTCTGCTCCTCGCCCGTAGCGATGAAGCAGATGAGAAAATCGGCGATGTCGGCGTGCGAGATAAAATGCTTGGTGCCGTTGACAATCCAGTCGCCGCCGTCGGGCACGGCCGTACACTTCATGCCGCGCACGTCGGAACCGGCGTTAGGCTCGGACATGGCCAGCGCGTCAAACTTGTCCCCGCGCACGGCCGGCAGCAGGTAACGCTCACGCTGCTCGCCCTCACATGCCATCAGGATGCCGGAGGGGCGACCGAAGAACACCGTTAACCCCATCGAGCCCCGGCCAAGCTCGCGCTCCAGCAGCGCAAAGTCCAGCTCGTCCAGCCCACCGCCGCCTGCTTCAACAGGAATATTGGCCGCAAAAAACCCCAGCTCTTTACATTTATCAGCAATCTCCAAACCCAGCTCGCGCGGTACCTGACCGGTGCGCTCCACCTGCGCTTCATGCGGGTAGATTTCGCGCTCGACAAAGGCGCGCACGGAGTCCACCAGCATCTGTTGCTCGTTGCTTAATCCGAAATCCATTAACCGCCTCCGCTACTTTTTGGCTTTGCGTTGGCCGACGTAGCGACCCGCAAGTTCCGGTTTGCTCAGGCCGGCGTGCGCCCCAGCCAGTGGACGCAAGTGCTGCATGATGCCCTCACCCGCCGGGCACGATTTGCCCTGATTGCGATCCACATGCAGGAACATATGCTCGCCGGTTGCCAGCAGGCGATCGTCTTCGCGCGCCAGCAACTGATGGAACACGTGCAGGCGTTTTTCATCCGCATGAAGCACCTGGGTTAGCACGTACATTTGCGCCCCCACGGCGTTCTCATCAATGTGCATGATGTGTGTCTCCACCGTGTAGTAACTGCACCCGGTTTCAATGTACGCCGGGTCCATCCCGATACGCAGCAGCAACACGTCGGAGGCCTCGGCGAACACCTGCAAGTACCGGAACTCGGTCATGTGGCCGTTGTAGTCGATCCACGCGGGCAACACGCGGCAGCTCAGGGTATGTATCGGATGTGCCCGCTCATCCGCGCGCACCTCGCCGTGCGGGGCCTGCGGATCAAGCCGGGCAGCGAGGCGCTGATCATGCGCGGTCAAATGCTCGCCAATGCCCCAGCGGCGGTCTTTGAGCACGCGCAAAAAGCCGACCAGGTTGTCATCGCGAATGCGTTCCAGCTCGCCGATCGAGTACGCACCGGATTGTGCGTCGGACTGGCTGGCGATTTTCTCAACCAGCTCCTCGGTCAGCTCCGGCACATCCGTTAACTTGGTCCACGGCCATTGCAACGCGGGACCAAACTGGCGAATGAAGTGCGCCATGCCTTCCTCGCCGCCAGCGAGACGGTAGGTTTCGAACAGGCCCATCTGCGCCCAACGCAAACCAAAACCAAAACGAATGGCATCGTCCACCTGGGTGGTGGTGGCGATATCGTCATTAATCAGCCACAGCGCCTCACGCCACACCGCCTCTAGCAAACGATCAGCAACGTGGGCATCGATCTCTTTGTTAATACGCAGGGGCGCCATGCCGAGCGCTTGTAAAAGTTGCTCTGCCCGTGCCATCACGGCCGAGTCGCAGGCGGGTGTACTCACCAGTTCAACCAGCGGCAGCAGGTACACGGGATTAAACGGATGCGCCACAATCACCCGATCAGGCTGCTCGCAGCCCACCTGCAACTGCGAGGGTTTAAAACCCGAGGTGGATGAGGCAATGATGGCGTCGGACGGCGCGTGTTGCTGCACCTTTGCCATCACCTGATGTTTGATATCCAGCCGCTCGGGCACGCTCTCCTGCACCCACTGCGCACCGGCCACCGCTTCGGCCAGGGTGGCCACCAAGCGCACCTCGCCTTCCTCCGGCATTGGCACATCCGCCAGTTGGGGTAACGCGCGACGCGCATTGGCCATTACCTGATCTAGTTTTTCTGTCGCGCGCGGGTCGGGATCGTAAATACTCACCTGCCAGCCGTTGAGGGCGAAGCGCGCGGCCCAGCCGCCACCAATTACTCCACCACCGATCACTGCCGCTTTCATGCGCCGCCCCTTGCCGTGCTCATGCGGGTACGGACACAGGGGCACGTTTTTTCAGCTGCAACTTATCCCTAACTTCCGCCGGGCTCAGAATCCGAGCGCCCATGTTAGTGACGATGCTCGCGGCACGCTCTACCAACTGAGCATTGGTGGCCAGCACACCTTTGTCCAGATAAAGATTGTCTTCCAAGCCCACGCGCACATTGCCGCCCGCGAGTACCGCAGCCGCGACAAACGGCATCTCATTACGTCCGATAGAGAAGGCGGAGAACTGCCACCCGGCCGGCAGGTTGTTCACCATCGCCATAAACGTATTCAAATCATCGGGTGCGCCCCACGGGATGCCCATGCACATTTGCACCAGCACCGGATCCGCAATTATCCCTTCCTTCACCAGTTGCTGCGCCAGCCACAGGTGGCCGGTATCAAACGCTTCGATTTCCACCCGCACGCCCAACTCGCGCGCAATGCGGCCCATCGCGCGCAACATGCCAGGGGTGTTGGTCATCACGTAATCCGCTTCGGCGAAATTCATCGTGCCGCAATCCAGGGTGCAGATCTCCGGCAAGCACTCGGCCACGTGTGCCATGCGCTCGGTTGCGCCAGCCATATCGGTGCCCTGCGGGTTGAGCGGCAGGGGTGACTCCTCGGTGCCGAACACCATGTCGCCGCCCATCCCCGCAGTAAGATTGAGCACCACATCTACATCGGCCTCGCGGATACGGTCGGTGAGCTGCCGATACAACGCGGGCGTGCGCGCAGCGGCGCCAGTTTGCGGATCGCGTACATGGCAATGCACCACTGCGGCGCCCGCCTTGGCAGCATCAATCGCACTGGCGGCGATCTGCTCGGGGCTGCGCGGGACCAGATGCGAGCGTTCCTGGGTGCTACCGGAGCCGGTCACAGCGCAGGTAATGAAGACCTCACGGTTCATTTGCAAAGGCATAGCGTATCTCCAGAAAACCTAGGTTTGATTATCAAAATGTTGCGCTTTCTGACTTGGCAATTTACGCTAGATAATTGTGATATTACGCAATGTGACAATAACCACCAGCGGACCCAACACCCTGGCCAGCACAGGATGAAAGCCACCGCCGGCATCTTCCGCTCCGAACGGGCGCCGTTGCGCCTGAACTTGCTGATCCTGCCGCAGTCCTCGGTGCTGTCCGTGGCCTCAGTACTCGACCCCATGCGGGCCGCCAACCGATTGGCCAAGGCGCCTGTGTTTGAGTGGCAGGTGCTGTCAGTGGATGGTGCACCGGTCAATCTGACCTGCGGGATAGAACTGCCCGCGCAAGGTGAATTTAACGAGCATGAAAGTGCCGATGCCATGGTGATCGTCGCCGGCTTTGATCAGCAGCGCTACGCCAGTGCCGCCTTTGTGCGCAAGCTACGGCGGGCGGCGCAGAACATGCGCGCCATGGGCGGCATTGAGTCGGGCAGTTGGCTGCTGGCTCGGGCCGGGCTGCTGGATGGGCATCAGGCCACCACCCACTGGGAAGATCTTGAGGATTTCGCACTCGCCTTCCACCAGGTGCGGGTGGTACTCGACCGCTTTGTGATCAGTGGCCGCTACTTTACCGCCGGCGGCGCATCCCCGGCGCTCGATATGATGCTGCACCTGGTACGTTGCCGATACGGCGCACCGCTGGCCTTGCAGGTGGCCAGCGCCTTTGTTTACGACGAGGTACATCTAAGCTCCGACCGACAGCCGCACATCTCACTGGGGCGCCTGGACTGTACCGAACCGCGTGTCGCAACAGCCATCCGCCTGATGGAGGACAATCTGCAGCAACCGCTGTCAAGTACCACGATTGCGGCGCAGACCGGTGTCTCGGTGCGACGACTGGAAACGTTGTTCCGCCGCGAGCTGGACGTCAGCCCCG
>CBDUQI010000139.1:0-15683 GCA_965369325.1 uncultured Gammaproteobacteria bacterium | reverse complement strand
GTGCCAAGCGTGATAATCTGCGTTTTTTCCGCAATCTACGGACCACCGATGACCAGCACCGCGATCAAGAAAATCCTCGCCCACGATGCCCCCCTGGACAGCACTGTCACCATTGAAGGCTGGGTGCGCTCCCGGCGCACATCAAAAGGCGGGTTCTCGTTTATTCACGTGAATGATGGCTCGTGCTTCGGCACCCTACAGGCCGTAGCGAACGGTGATCTGGACAATTACGATAGCCATATTACGGAGCTTTCCACCGGTGCCTCAGTGCGCATTACCGGCACCCTGGTGGCCTCCCAGGGGCGCGGTCAGGACCGTGAGATTCATGCCAGCGAGGTGCAAGTTATCGGCGGCGTTGAAGACCCCGAGTCTTATCCGATCGCTAAAAAACGCCATACGTTTGAGTACCTGCGTACGGTGGCGCATCTGCGACCGCGTACTAATACCTTCGGCGCCGTCGCGCGAGTGCGCAATGCCATCGCACACTCGGTGCACAATTACTTTAATGAACATGGTTTTTTTTGGATCAATACACCGATCATCACGGCCAGCGATTGTGAAGGTGCCGGAGACCTGTTTCGGGTCAGCAAGCTCGACCTGTTGCAGGCCAAGGACTACAGCCAGGATTTTTTTGGCAAGGAAACCTATCTGACAGTGTCCGGCCAGCTCAATGTCGAGAGCTTTTGCTGCGCGCTGAGCAAAGTCTACACCTTTGGTCCCACGTTCCGCGCCGAGAACTCCAACACCAGCCGCCACCTGGCGGAGTTCTGGATGATCGAACCGGAAGTCGCCTTCGCCGACCTGACCACCAACGCGGCGTTGGCTGAGGACTTCCTAAAGTATGTGTTCCGCGAGGTACTGGAGCGCCAGAGCGATGATATGGAATTTTTCGCCGAGCACGTGGACAAACACGCCATCGAGCGGCTTACCCAGGTAATCGAAAAGCCGTTCGTGGTGATGGACTACAGCGATGCCATCGACATCCTTGTGGCGTCGGGTAAGAAGTTTGAGTTTCCGGTGCAATGGGGGCTGGACCTGCAGTCCGAACATGAGCGCTTTCTCACCGAGGAGCACGTGGGTGGCCCCGTGATCGTGGTTAATTACCCGAAGCAAATCAAAGCCTTCTACATGCGCGAGAACGACGACGGCAAAACCGTGGCGGCCATGGATGTGCTGGTGCCCGGCGTAGGGGAGATTATTGGTGGCAGCCAGCGCGAGGAACGTCTGGACGTGCTGGATGCCAAACTTCAGGCCCACGGGCTGAGCGAGGAGCTGTGGTGGTACCGCGATCTACGCCGCTACGGCACCGTGCCGCATGCCGGTTTCGGCCTTGGGTTTGAGCGCCTGGTGGTTTACATGACCGGGATGGACAACATCCGCGACGCGGCGCCCTATCCTCGGGTGCCCGGCAGCGCCACATTTTAGGTCGCCGCAGGCCGACCAAACCAAAGGCAGCATAAGCATACAATATGGACAGTACTGATACCTCGGGCCCTGAGTCGTTCGGCAACCTGCTCAGGCAAGCTTTCGAGCAGTTACGCCAGGGCGATGCTGAGGCCGCCGACACACTCTGCCAACACGCTCTAACAATGCATCCCGGACACCCGGCGGCTCTGCATATGCAAGGACTGGCGGCACTGGCCACCCGCCAGATGCCAGAAGCTGAAGCGTTGTTTAAGGAGGCGATCGCGGGCGATCCGAACCATGCCCAGTGCCACCTGGCACTGGGCAATCTATACCGGCAAACGCGCCGACCTCGAGAGGCCGTGCTGTCCTATCAGCGGGCGGTCTCGCTCAACAGCGGGCTGTTTGAAGCCCACTACGCGATGGCGCACACCCTGCATCATGTGGGCGAGGTGGCCAGCGCGCTAAACAGCTACCAGGCAGCACGCACGCTGCAGCCAGAAAACGTCCAGCTGCTGGTGAACATGTCCGCCGCGCATAACCGGCTGAACCAGTTTGAGCAGGCGCGCGAATGTGCCGGGCGAGCGGTGGAAATCGACCCTCATTTTGCGCCCGCACACGGCAACCTGGCCAACTCGCTTAGCGAGATGGGTCAGTGGGATGAGGCCATCAAGGCATATGAGCGGTCGCTGGCGCTGGCACCGGAGCAAGCCATGGCTCGCGCCAACCTGGGCAGTTGCTACCTGCGCCAGGGACGGCTGGTGCCAGCCGCCGAGGCTTACGATGAGGCACTGCAACGTCGCCCCAACGATGTCACAGCGCTGGCCATGCGTGCAGCCATCCACAACGAAACAGGCGAGCATCCGCAACGCGATGCGATCATCGACTACCCTCGGTTGCTGAAGACGCTAGTGCTGCCCACACCTGAGGGCTTCGGGACGGACGAGCAGTTCAGGCAGGCATTGGCCGAGTATTTGCTGGCGCATCCCAGTCTGCGCGATGATCCTGACAGCCAGACGACGCGCGGCGGCCAGCAGTCTGGCGCGCTAAACGGACGCGACAGCCCGGTGATGGAGGCGTTGCTCAAGGCGATACGCCAGCAGGTAGTACAGCGCTTTGGCGAGCTTGGGGACACCTCGCCCCTGGGCAACCGGCCCACGCATTGGCGCATGGACACGTGGGCGACGGTGCTGGCCGGGCAGGGCCATCAGATTCCGCACCTGCACCCGACCGGTTGGCTCAGCGGCGTGTATTACGTACAAGTGCCCTCCGCGCAGGATCAGCCGGCCCCGGACGCGGGCGCGATTGAGTTCGGTCGTGCGCCGGAGCACTACGGATTTAAGCAGGCACCCAATACCCATCTGCTGCAGCCCACCCCTGGCACGCTGGTCTTGTTCCCGTCCTATTTCTTTCATCGCACGATCGCACACGAAGATACGACACCGCGAATCAGCGTAGCCTTTGATATCGTACGCGTGTTGAGCCCAGCGCCACTGCCCGACCGCGAGTAGCACCAGCGCACGCGGGCAAGCGAACCCGCCGCGCGTATCACGGCTTACCTTCAGGAGCTTTTATGGGCCGATGGCGCCCCCCAATGCCTGCCTCCGCCCCGTACGTGACCGTCGAGGGGTTCGAACGACTGCGGGTAGAGCTGAAGGATATCTGGCCTAGACGCGCATTGGTGACGAAAGCGCTGGCGGCCGCGGCGGCCGAAGGTGACCGTTCGGAGAATGCCGAATACATTTATCGCAAGAAGGAACTAGCCGGCATCGATCGGCGTATCCGCTATCTGCAAAAGCGCCTGCCCAAGCTGCAGGTGGTGCGCAAAGTCGGGAATGTCGAGCAGATATTCTTTGGCGCCCGAATGACGCTGCAGACGGCGGACGGAACCATCGTCAATTACCGCATCGTGGGGCCGGATGAGATTGATGCGGCCAAAGGGAATGTCAGCATCGACTCACCGCTGGCCAAAGCGCTGATGGGCAAGCGGGTGGAGGATGAGATCGAGTTGCCGCTGAGCGACGGGCCAGTTTGGTATCTGGTGCTGGACATCGATTAC
Source organism: uncultured Gammaproteobacteria bacterium (assembly GCA_965369325.1). GTDB lineage: Bacteria > Pseudomonadota > Gammaproteobacteria > Steroidobacterales > JBCBZW01 > CBDUQI01. The sequence goes on along the minus strand of CBDUQI010000139.1, from coordinate 12,220 downwards.
AAGGAGATGCCGGAGCAGTAACGGAGTAAGCGCGCGGGTAAGCTCAGCATAAAAAACGGCCCCGTCGGGGCCGTCTTAAAGGCTGCTGCCGGGCCAACAAATCTAGCGGCTGCGGCGCCTACGTTGCACGCCGAGCGCGGCCAGACCCATCAGCATCAAACCCAGCGTATAGGGCTCGCTAACCATATTAGCGGCCACAATCTGAATGCTGGTACCAAAGAAATCGACCGGTTGCTGCCGGAACGTGAGCGCGCTGAAGAACGCACCAGCGACGCTGTCGTTCAAGGCCGTCATCAGATCAACCACGCCGATATCCAGCGCCTCAAACACGATGGTACCCACCACTGCCGGACCGGAAAGCCCCGCGAAGTTACCAAACGCGATGCCGTCCAACTCGCCGCCCGACACGGTCGGGGCGCGGGCGAATGCGGTCTCTGAACCGAACGCAACATCAAAGCTGAAGCTGTCGAACGCCAGTAGCGAATCATCAAAAAACACATCGATGCCACCGCCCAATGTGGGCGCATCGCTAAAATCCATAAACACGTCAACCGAGACCGACGAGCCGACCACCACGGTGGACTGCTGCGGCATTAGCGAAATAAACGATGCCTGGGCAATTGACGATACGCCAAGCGCCAGCAATACAAATACGGAACGGGACAGATTTCTCATTCTTTATTCTCCTCTTCCTAGATCAGTTGACGGCTGATCACCCGGAACCCAAAAGTAGCAGTCAGCCCTGCCACTTGGTTATTGTGATACGGATAACACTATTGTCACGTTATGTTGTCTGAAAAACGTACGTTTTTTCGCAAAAATCAGGGAAAAGCGGCCGGAAATGCATAATTTCTCGGCGCGCCTCCCCGCCAGCAGGCAATCCGTGCGGATTTGCGCTAGCTGAGCGCCTCCACCGGCTGCCCAGTCGCCTGCTGTAAAGCACCCTGATCGATCGGCTCGCTGGCATCCACCAGCACTGTGTATCCGTGTTGCTGGGTCGCGATGCGCACGTATCCCAAGCCCCCACCAGGCTGCTCGAAGGTAAACGCGTCGGTGAATATCACATCGTCCTGCTCACACAATGCGCGTAGCCCTGCCAGCTGCGCAGCATCATCAAGCAGATAGTTCAGCGTAATCTCAAAGTGCTCTGCTTGCGGCTGCGATTGCATCAGCAGTGCCAGCACCTGCGCGCACGCTGCGGCGCCCGGTCGCGGGCCCAACTCGGGGTTGGCACTCACTACCCAATCGCGCGCGAACACCTTGCCGCTGGACAGCGTTTTCTCGGCATACACCAGGGCGCTGAGCAGATTGCCCGTATTGGCGGGCACTTCGCACCAGAAGCCCGTTGGATTGCGGCCCTTAAATCCCCCGGTGGTACGCAAAAACCCGTCCTGCTGGTGTGCCAGTCGATAAACCCCCGCCTCCGCCTCCAGCCCCAGCGGCAGATCCAACGCCTGAATCATTTGCCCAAACAAGGCCTGGCAATATTCCTTATCCGTGGCGGCCTTCGATCCGTTCGCCGAATAGTTCACCATCTGCTTGTCCGCGCGCACCTCAATGCTCAGGGTGTCGTAGCCGCGTTTGTTTTGCCGACTCTCCCGTTCTTCAAATCCCACACGGGCGAGCACGCGGCAGGGGGAATCTGATGCGCAGGCCGCTGCCGCATCCAGCAGCACCCTCAACCCCTCGGAGTCGGCGGATTTAACGTTCAAATGCCCGGTGACCGAGACATTGGCCAGCGTCGGCCAAAGCGCAGGTTCCAGTTGTGGCAGCGCTTTGCGCTCAAGATGAACGCGGTGAACCTCGCCCTGGCGTAGGTGAGTCTCCACACCAAAGTGTGCCGCCATCCGCTGCAGCACCTGCTCCAACCGGGCAAAGTCCGCCGTCGACTCCAGTTGGTATCCGATCGTCTCGCTCATCAGGGCTTCCGTAAAAATGTGGACAACCGCGGCGAGAGCGCCGCGACGTGGGACTGCGCCGAGGGGGGAGGCCAAGCGCCGCCCGGGTCTGTTCCCTACGGATCGAAAATATGAGGTATCCGCTCGACCACCACGCCCACCTCATCGAACCAGGTCTGGATCTTCGCTGGTACCGTCACACCGTCCGGCACCGCATAACGAATGCGCGAGTAGTCGGTGGTGCCAAGGTCACTTAACGCCTTCGCTACCCACTCCTGCGCCAGATCCACATTGCTTCGTTTAGGCAGCGCGCTGGTTGCCGCCTTGCTTGAGTTGAGCGCCGCGTTAGAACGTTTGAACTGATAGTAAATGAGCTGTCCTGCCTCCTCAACCACCACATCGATGTCGGTAAGCAGCTCACCCGCCTCATCGTAAATGCGCATGGTCATGGCCGTCACGTTCTCACCCATGCGGCTCAGCCACGCCGCGCCCTCAATCTCATATCGGTTGCCCAGCACCTGCTTCTGGGCCTGCTTTAACGAGTTGACCGCATCGGTAATCCCGGTCACGCCATCGTCGATCAGCAGCCCCAAATCGTCGAGCAGATTGGCGCGCGAGTATCCGGATGAAAATACATTGCCGTTATCCAGCACTCGCTGCAGCGTGGCCGGGTCCAGCCCCTGGCTGGCGACCTTGCCCAGATTAACAATGGCCGCCTCGGCGCCGCTGCCACCCACCTTGAGGCCATCCAGCGCCTCGTCAGACAAGCGGCCAACCGTCTCCATCGCGGTGCGCGCTGCCTGCTCGCCGACTTGCGTACTGATTGTCTCGATGGCGCGATAGAAATCATCGCCCAGCTTGTCCGCCGCCCGGATCGCCAGATCATAGGTCTCATCCGAGGTCACCAGCCGATTGAATATCTGGGTGAACGGATCGGACTCCGACACCACCTCCAGGAATTGCCTTTCCGCAGCGGCCACAGGTATATCGTCGGTAATCGAGCGCGCCATACGCCCGGCCATCGCACGGGTAAAGGCGGTATCGCCAAGGCGGGCAACCAGCGCCCGCACGATGCTGATAGGCACGTCCAGAATCTCGCCGGCACCGACCGCTATTTCGGTCAGCAGGCCCGCCCCCGAGAGCATGGTTTCCAACACGTTGGGCTCTTTGTCCGAAGAACCATAAGTGCGCCACAGGTTTTTCACCAGTGCCCCGACATCGCCCACAATCAGCACGCCGCCCGCTACGTTTGCGGCGACACCGGCGCCAGTCTGCGGATCGCCGCCGAAGAACGAGAGCACCGGGTCGTAAACGTACGTCCACCAGCTCTTCTCCACGATAACGATCACCTGATCGTCCTCGGGATTTACCTGTACCCGCACCATGACGTCGGACTGCTCCACGCCAGGTGCAGCGCTGCTCGCGCGTACTGTAAAGCTCCCCTCTCCCGCACCATCCAGCTGAATCTTGCCCGCACCGTCCACGCCATCAAACGACACCAGGCCCAGCCCGCCCAGTTCATCGCTGATGGACAGATCATCCAGATGCCCGACGAAACCCGCGCCAAGAATCGCCGGCAGAGCATTATCGACCAGCGTGCCATCGGCGCCGTCTAGCGTCGCGACGACGGAATTAGCGCCGACGCGTAAATGCCCCTCGGCATCGCGTTGCAGTGAGACAAAACTCCACTCGTTCAAGGCGATGGGATCGGGCGTGGTGATTGAGTGCGTGCCGGTACTTGTCTGCACGGTACCCGTTACCGCACCGCCAGCGGTGAGGGCCAACCCCCAACTGCCTTTGTCGATCAGCGTGCCGCCGGACGCGGCGGGGCGCACCCACAATCCCACATTGATCTGATCGGTTGCCGCAAAATGCAGTTGCGGGGAATCCTGAATACTGGCTTGGTCACCACCATCCAACAGCAACGCGCCCGCGCCGGTGTGCGTAGTGGCACTGTCGATCACGGCTGTGCCCAGTTCGAGCACGTTGGCGCCAATGTCGCCCACCACCACGCCGCCCTGATCCAGGTCGAAGGTAAAGGCCTCGTCCAGTTCGGCGCCGGGGATGCTGACGGTGGCCACAGCCCCAGCCGGCCCCTTCACGTTCACCTTACCTGCCACCCAAAATGGCACCGGCGTCACGGTGCCATCCGGTCGCTCGAATGTGGCCTCACCATCAGCCACCTCACCGGCAACCAGCACGCGATGTTCAAGGCCAATCGCAAGGCCGGAGGTGGTGGTGAATTCGGTTTCCCATGACAGCAGTCGCCCACCAATGGTCGCCGTGACCACTGCCGTCCCCAGCATGCCATCGGTGGCGGACAAGGTAGCAGCGGCCGTGCCTCCACTCACCACAGATGCGCCAGCGATGGTGCCGTTTGAGGTCGTCCAGAACACCGGCGTGCCGTCTACCGCATTAACGCTGGCGGTGACCGTTGTGCTCTCGTCGGCGCCGATATCCAGCATCGGTGATGTGCCGGTTAAAGTGCCGGTGATGGGCGTCGAGCTGATCACTTCGATGCCGGTCGCAGCGCCAGCGAACAAGGCCGCCTCAACGGCCACATGGTCAATGGGCGCGCGTACGGTCGCCGTCACTTTACCCTGCGCGGTGGCTTCCTGCGCCGTCACAAACTGCCCGCGATTATTGTTCAGCCCCCACGCAACAGGGGTGTCGTCCGCCACCGGGTTACCAAAGGCGTCCAGCACGGTCGCCTCCAGATCCACCGTGTCGGTGCCATCAGACATCACTTCGGTTTTGGATGGCTCGATCTGAACTTCTGCCGGCGCGCCGGCCACCACCGTGATCACATCGCTCTTTAGCTTAAAGTTGGTGACAATGTCCTGCGAGCTCGTCACCGCCCTGCGCAACGTCGCCTCTACCTGATACGTCTCACCCGCCACGGTAGAGGTTTCCAGCCGGGTCACGGCAATACCGTCAAATGTATTGGTAATGGTCTGGCTTAGCTGGCCGTTGCCCTGCACAATCTCCCAGGTTACCTGGGAGTCGTCCTCGACCGGGCGGCGGCGCTGGGTCTGCCCGTCAAAGTAAAACGCAGAGGCCGTAAGGTAAATACCTTGCTCATCGGCGCTGACGCTCACCTGCTCACGCGGCGAGACCGCAAATTCAATCGCGGAGAATTCCCACAAGCGATTGTAGGCATCTGAGTTTTGCAGCAGGCTGAGGGTGACCAGATCAATCGCCTGCACCTCACTCAGCGCGCCAAAGTTGTTAAACCCAATCTGCTGGCCTTCTCCGGCGGAAGCGAAAATTTCGGAGCCAAGCAGACTAAACGCCAACTCACGGTCGGGGCCAAAGAAGGCCAAGGGGTCGAACTCACTTTCCAACAGATCGTAAAGTACATTCAGGCCCTGATCATTCAGCCCGATGATCGGTACTTCTTCATTCAGAATGTTGTGTGCAATCCCATCTTGATCGATCCGCTCAACACTGCTGACTTGCAGGTCAAACACAGAGAATTGCATCTCCGGGCGGTAAGGCCATCGATACACAGGGCTGTTGGGGAACTCGGTTTGCGAATCGTAGGCAGCCGCGTTTACCCCGAGCCTTGTAGCCGCCTCATCGTAGATGGGCACACGTACGGGGACGTAATAGCTCGGGCGGTACTGCAGCACACCCGTCCCTGCTCCCTCGCTGAAATCAGGCGTATCGGACGGGCGGGCCCCGCTGACGTGAACATAAAAATGCTCCGTCCCCAGCACGTCGCCCTGTAACTTCACCAATTGGATGTGGCGGCCAGGTTTTACCGGAAAAAACTCCACGCCACCGACGCCGGAACCCGCCAGTGCGTTCTGCCCGACCACTTGTGCCAGGCGCGCCTGATACCCATCCAACTCCTCCGGCAACGGACTGCCGTCGTGATCCAGCCACTGCGTATACACTGCGATAAACGTATCGCTACTAAGGCCGCTGCCTTCGGCTCCGACCAGGAAGTCACGTTGCTCGCCCGCGGTGGCGCCGTGCTCCACCTCGTACATGCGCTCCACCTGCACCCGCAGATTCGGCGGCTTCAGCTCCAGCCTTGGCAGAGGAAAATCCAAAAAGCTGTTGGTAGGCGCCTCGATCGGCACGACTACGCTGGCCATGTAACCGGTACGCCGGTTAATCGCGATAATCTTCACCGGCTCGCCCGGGCGGATCGCGTCGATGTCGCGCCCGATTAAGGCATCGCCGATGTTGGAATCCTGCTGCCATGCTTCCAACGAGCCACTCAAGCGCCCCGAAAAGGCGAATCCCGCCAGCGGCCCTGGTACGGTCAGGCGGTAGTTAAACTGCCCCTGTGTATCGGACACCTCGCGCTCCGGATCGAGCCCTTCCTGACTGACGATTAACTGGCCATTGGACTGGCGAAAGACATAGATGTCGGTTTCCGCCAAGTCCTCAACGCTGATTCGCTGCAGCAGTCCGCGATCTTCAAAATCGGCAACCTGATCCGCCAGACGATAAAGATCGGGGTCCAGTGGATTGCCATCCTCATCCAGCGGTACGCCGTCGGGCGTGTATCCATACTCTCCGGTATCACCCAGCCACACGCCTACATACTGCGCATCGCCGGTTGCCCCGTCTGGCGCCACACTGCCGGGCTGACTGGTCCAGTCGGACTCCTGATCCAGATCCAGGTCCAGATGCTGGGGCGCAGCGTTTTCGAAATTGGCAGTCTGCGGCTGATAGGCCGTTTCGCTGCCGACCTCCAGCACGGTGCCGTCGGGATTTGCCACCCGACCCTCGCCATTAAAGAGCACCACGTCAACCGGAATTTCATGGGTGACCAGCGGGGTAGCGATGGTGGCAACAATTGCCTGCACAGCCAGCGTGGCAGACAGCCCGCTCAGGGAGAAACCCAACGGGATCTCACCGTAACCGATGCAGGTGGTGGAGGCGGAGCTGGTGAAATAGTAGCTGCCCCACGGCTGCGCCGCCTGAGGATCGAAAAAGCGGTACGCCAGCGAAGCGTAGATATCGTAGTCGTAGGTAAAAGAAAACCCGGGGCACGGCGGGATGAAATCAATGACCGAAAAACTGCCGTTCAGCGATGCGGAGATTCCGCCCAGCGAGCTGTCGATCAGCGCGCCGTCAACGGCCCCCCAAAGCTCGTCACCACGCTGGTAGTTGGCAATATGATCCAGCGCAGGATCGCCCTCCCCACCATCCTCCGGCTTGACGTACGCGGCCCGAAACCCGATGTTGTTGACCGAGGAGTACAACACCCGCCCATCGCTGTCGAGGATCACCGACTGAATAGAGTCGCCCAGCGTCTGCAGGCTGCCGTCGCTAAGGTCGATAGGCGCTTCGAACAGAATCACCCCTCGCTCGCCTAACGCGCGCGGATCGGAAATGCTGCTCAGCGATCGAATCAGTGCAGACCTGGACGAACTGAACAGCGCTACCTTGGGGACATCCAGATTTAACGGGGGCTCCCCCTCACCTTGCGGCACATCAACGGTGCCAAAATCCGCGTCCCGGTAGGCCTGCGCGAGCATTACCTGTGCGCCTTGCGCAACGCCGCTGGCGTTATCTGCCAGATACTGCCGATACGCCTGCTCGATCGCTCGATAACTGGCGCCACTCATGACCTCGGCGTTTTCCAACTCGCCGACCAGCTCGCCCCCATTGGGCAGGCTCGCAATGCTGCTCGCGATACCTGCCTCATCAAACTCGGCGAATATTGGCTGGTTGTTTGGCCCGAGTACCAAGCCCCGGGTATAGATCACGCCATGGGTGGTCACCGGCCCACCACTGGCATAGGCTAGCGATGCGAGCAGTGAGGCAAGCAACACGATGCACGCATGCGCGCATAGCCCAGCCCGCGAGCGGGCAAGATGCGCTGAAACGGTGTTGTATGAATGTCTCGCAATCATGGCTTGTGCGCAGGCAGACGTTATCGCTAGCCCGACGTTAGAGGCTCCAGAGTGCGGGTGGATGAGAACGCGTAATCCACTGTCAACATGACTTTGTCGGGAAAGTTGAACGCGGCGAATTTGAGCGAAAATCGGCCATACTCTCTAGACGGCGCATCACGGCGAACCAGAAAATGCCGCCAGCCGCCAGGTGTGGTACCGGTGGCCGTAGCGCTGGACAACAAGATGCCCGGCGAATAGCCCCCTTCCGGTGCCTCATACGTATGCACGCCGTCGGCAAGCTGAATGCCGCCCTGAGGGACTTCGAGGTCGATTTGCCAGCTGGCATGCGCATCATCGCTTCTCGATCCGCTTCGCACCATGCGCAGTTGTACGTACCCGCCCGCAGTGCGGCCCTTGTGTTTGCGACGCCCGGGCGATGCCGCCAGATCCAACGTGTACCACTGCCCATCGGGCACCACGGAATAGCTGCCGCCGCCTTTGAGCGTTCGAGCGTTCGCGGGCGCCTGCGACGCGTTCCAAGCCACGAATACCCGCGGATGCTGGGCCGAGGTGCTGGCTGCCATCTCACTGTCGTCAAAGCGGGCGTAGCTGTCGAAGGTGGTGTTTTGCTGGTGCAGGTTTACCTCATAGCCGGCTTTAGCGATCGATTTGATGCGGATGTGGGCACCCGATTTACCGAGCACAGAAAACTGCCCCTCCTCGTCGGTGATCACCCGACCTTGACCAGCCCCCTCGCTCAGATAGCCACCGGGCACATGCCAGTCCACCGTCGCGCCGGACACCGCAACACCTGCCTGATCCACCACTCGGCCGAAAAAATCGATGGCGGCGGCGCCGGTATGGGTCATCAGATAAGTACGCCGTAACTCATCATCGCTCGACAACGCCTCGCGAATCTCCTCCGGCGACGCACCCTCCAGATCTTTCAGGCGCTGCACCAGCCTCCGACCCAGTTCATTACTGGCCTGTTTTGGTGTTGATTCCAGCAATCGCTTTTCCAACTGCGCAGCGCTCAGACCCGTCGGTGGTGGCGATTCCTCCGCCCCTGGCGAGGGCAACGACGCTGACCCGCCGGATGCACCCAACCACCACCACGCGGCACCGGCAATGGCCAGCAATGTGAGCGCAAGCATCGCCTTACTCATTCGGCTGCCTGACTTCTATGCCGAATCCTGTGAGCAAGTTGTCCCAATAAACACGCCGGTCAACGTAACGTGCGTGGAACTGTGCGCTGTGATCGTAGTTGGAGGCAGTAAGCCCCATTACCTGTTCCAGGTTAATGTTGTTTGCCCCATCGATCACATTCAAATTTCGCTGCCCCAGCGCGTTCGTCCGTGCGGGCAACATGTGGCTGATGATGTAGTTGCTATCCTCATCGAGCGGGATGTTCTCGTCCCAAAAAATCTCTTCCGCTGAGAACGGCAGGATGCTCTCGTCCCGCGTAAATTCATCGTCCACCATATCGGACTCTGGATCACAGAAAAAGCAACCCTCATAATCCCACTTATATACAAATTCGTCGTTGGGTTCGCCATCCGCCGCCAGCAGGTTGTCGTCATCCGGCTTGGACAACTGATTCAACTCCCACCCATCCAGCGCCGCATCCCGTGCATTGAAGAAATTGCGCACCACCAGCTGCGTGGTCCAATTGTTAGCACGCAGGTAGTACGGGCCACGCCACGCCTCATCGTAGTCATCAAACCGCGGATGCACCCGTGGCACGTTAAACCGGTACTTATCCGGCGGCATATCCAAGCCCACAAAGCCGGTTTGCTCAATGTTGTAGCAAAGCCACGCCTGGGTGGCCGTCAACACGCCGTCCAAATCCAGGCAGGTCAGCATGTCGAGAAAGGTAATGCCGGTGAGCGTGTGCATCATGTCGGGCGCGTCGGCATCGTAAGAGCCAAGCGCAGTAGCTGCCTGGGAAGGCGCGTAGCTATCCACCAGATCGAGGCCATTCAATGTGCGCAAGCCCTCGCTTACCACCACGTTACCCATGCTGTGTGCCACAATGTGTAACGTATGCGGTGCGGCCAGTTGAGGAAGCAAGTCGTTCACCAGCACCTGCCCGGATTGGCGCGCGATAAACTCACTGCGATCGTAATTCTGGGAATGCCCGGCTACGAAGGTAAGCTGGCCCGCCCCGTATACATGCGAGGGCTTCTCATGCCAGCCGGTTGGCCATGAGTAAATTCCGAACTCGCCTTTGTAACCAGACCAGTACAGTCGCTTGAAGCTTGTCTCAGCAAATGAGACCCGCTCGGGATATTGCATGCGCCATCCATGCACTAGCAATATATAGTCGTCTGGCACCTCTTCTTCTTCAGCGAACAAACTAATGTTCTTGTACTCGAAGTTGCCAGCACCACCGCTCATGTGAATATCACTGACCGCACCGGGCACAGGAATTGTCTCGGCGGCATTAGGGAACGTCTCCGTGCCCGCTGTGTTGTGGTGATAGTAGTGTTTCAGATGCAGCAGACTCATATAGGTACGCACACCCTCGATGGTCTCGTTACCGCGCTTGACAGCAAGCTCCAGATAACACTCAGTCGCATCCTCGTGGCACGCGATATCCGAGGCCTTGGTGCCCTCAAAAATCAAATTGGCAACCGACCCGCGCTCGAACATTTTCTCAAGCTGAGCCTGGGTTACAGCGTGCTCCATCCCATCTTTCAACTCGAACAGGTATTTGTCCTCGGCGCCATTCTCAGCCTGCTCGCGTGCCAGGTCTTCCTTGGTCAGATAATCCGTCCCGTCACGCCAGACACCGGTGAACAGATTGATCGAGAACCCTCGCGCCGTCATGGTCAGGCGCAAGTCCTGTGGCATTGCGATCTCGCCATTGCGATTCACTGAACCCACGCGCACGGCCAGTGGAGCAAAATCCTCCAGATCCCGTTCCGACTCAATCCGCCCGAGCCTGCCTTCTGAGGTATTGTTGGGCGTTATCGTCATATCGTTAACGGTAGCCCCAGGGGTTTCGTCCCATTGCGCACAGACGACGTTGCCGTCCTCATCGGTGGTCTGAACGCAAAAAGTCTCCTCGGGCACGATTTCACCCAACCGGCTCACCACGTCGTAGTCATCGTTTAACCAGAACCTGAACGGCTGCTGCGGCGTGGTGAGGTCGGTTAACATATCGGCCGGTGGTGGCTCCGCACTCCCTGCGAGCGGCTCGAACATGTTGCACATGCCATCGCGATTCAGGTCCACCGCCAATCCGAGTTCAAAGAACTCAAGCTCCCACAGCACATTGCCCGCATTGGAGTTATCAATGAGCGTGAGCGCCAGCAAAGTCGAGGGGTCAAGCTCGCTCAGAAAGCTCAAGCTTGAAAAGTCCAGCATTTGATCTTCGCCAAACCCGGTTTCCAGCTCGTAGCCCGCCAGGCTGAAAGCCAGCGCCGGGCCCGCGCCGAAAAAATCCAGCGGGTCGAACTCATTGGCCAGTAAATCGTAGAATAAAGAGAGTGCATCATCGGCGGATGAAATCACCGGCAGGTCCTGCTCCAGAAGGTTAATCGGATTACCTTCATCATCCACCAGCGGATTGCCTTCATCGTCCAACCGCAGGATCTTGGAGAAGTCCAGGTCGTAGACGGAGAACTGCATTTCGGGGCGATATGGCCAGCGATAGACGCTCTGATCGCCGGTAATCGGATTGCCATCCTGGGTTGAGTAGGTGGCGGCGTTTTGGGCCTGGCGCGAGGCCTCCTCATCGTACACAGGCACTCGTACCGGCACATAGCGACTGGGACGATACTGTAGGATGCCGCTACCCTCGCCTTCGCTGAAGTCGGGGGCATCTGATGGCCGTGCTCCGTTCAGGTGTACGTAAAAATGCTCGGTGCCCAGCACGTCGCCCTGCAGCTTGACCAACTGAATGTGACGCCCAGGCTTTACATCAAAGAACTCCACCCCGCCGGCAGCGCCAGCGGCGCCAAGCTGATTGTCACCCACCACTTGTGCCAAGCGCGCGGAGTATCCTTCGAGCTCCTCTGGCAACGGTGTGCCATCGTGATCGACCCACTCGGTAAATACGGCGATGAACGTGTCGCTGGTCAGGCCGCTACCTTCCGAGCCGACAAGATACTCGCGATCCTCGCCTTTGGTCACGCCGGACTCCACCGTGTACATGCGTTCGACCTGCACACGCAGATTTGGTGGCTTCAGGTCAACGGTGGGAATAGCAAAATCAAGAAAGCTGTTGGTCGGCGCCTGAATCGGCACCGTCACACTCGCCATGTAACCGGTCTTGCGGTTGATGGCAATGATCTTCACCGGCTCGCCAGGGCGCAGAGAATCCACATCGCGCCCGATCAGTGCCTCGTTTATGTTCGACTCGCGCTGCCAGGCCTCAAGCGACGACAATCCCTGGGAGGTAAAAGAAAAACCACCGCGCGGCCCGGGCACGGTCAGGCGGAAGGTGAACTGCCCCTGTTC
>CBDUQI010000138.1:0-15769 GCA_965369325.1 uncultured Gammaproteobacteria bacterium | reverse complement strand
CCCGTAATGCCAACCACCGGCGAGGCGAATTTCACGCTGGTGGGCGCCACCTATGGCACGCGCCAGGACGGCGATCTGGGCACGTTGGGCAGCGCGGAGCTGCGCGCGGATTTCGACGCGCAAACAGTGGATACCTCATTCTCGGTCTTGTTTGTTCCGTCGCAGGAGCGTTGGACGGGCGTCGCCGAAGGGTTGCCTATTGATACGCTGGAGGCCACGTTCTCCGGAGCCTTCGACAGCGTCGAGATTAAATCCGATGTCGGCCCGCGCACGGGCGAGGGGAACATAAGGGGTTTCTTCACTGGCGACGCCGTGGGTGAGCTGACCGGCGCGGGGTTCGGCTACACGATGTCCGACGCCGAGGGCAACAGCGTCGCGGGCGTCGCGGGATTCGTACGCGATGGCACAGGCCCGTGATGCACAAGCCCGTTGTGCGGGCTCTAGATGCTTAGCCGACGAAGCTCCATGCTCTCGGCGCTCTGCGACCAGATTTCATTAAACACCTGCGCCAGTCGGCGCGCCGTGTGGGGCACATTCAGGCCAATCTCACCGCGGTAGTCGGTGGCACGGTTCAGATGCAGCAGATGCCGGTGATCGGCTATCACAAAACCATCCTGCCGTTCAGCGTGTTGCGGGTTAGCTTGGCGAACCAGCAGGCGACTGTTGAGCTTGCGGCTCAACGCCAACAGCCGGTGCCTTCGTTGTGCGATCAGGGTAACGTTCGCCACGATGATGCGGCAGGTGGTGGGCTCCACCCGATCGCCGTGGTACAGAATCAATCGCTTAACTTTGTCGACGAAGGCCGCCTGATCGTACAGTGCTGGTTCCAGCGCGTGGCTGAGAATCATCAGAGATTTTGTGGCCAGCGTGGCGACTTCGACGGCGGCCTCGGCCGCCTCGTTCGCCCGGGTGATGGCGCGCGTTTGTTGTTCCATAACAAACCCTACAATCCACGCGCCTGTTGCGCGGCGTTACCGGTGTAATCGGCTGGCGTCATCGCCAGCAATTGCGCCTTCGCCGCCTCAGGAATTTCAAGGTTCTGGATAAACGCCCGCAGTGTCTCTAGGTCCAGCCGCTTACCGCGCGTGAGTACTTTCAGTTTCTCGTAAGGCTGCTCGATGCCGTAGCGACGCATCACCGTCTGCACGGCCTCGCCCAACACTTCGCAGTTGGCCGCCAGATCCTCAGCCAGCCGTGCCTCATTCACGTTAATTTTGTTCAGCCCTTTTGATGCAGAGCTCCAGGCAAGCGCGCTATAGCCCAGCGCCACACCCAAACTGCGCAGCACCGTGGAATCGGTAAGATCGCGCTGCCAGCGGGACACGGGCAGTTTCTCAGCGAAGTGCGCCAGCATCGCGTTGGCCATGCCCAAATTGCCTTCCGCATTTTCAAAGTCGATTGGATTTACCTTGTGCGGCATGGTGGAGGAGCCTACCTCGCCAGCGACGGTTTTCTGGATGAAATAGCCCAGCGAAATGTAGCCCCAGATGTCGCGGCAGGTATCGATCATGATGGTGTTAAAACGTGCCAGTGCGTGGCAGTACTCACCAATCCAGTCGTGCGGCTCAATCTGGTAGGTATAGGGGTTCCATGTCAGATCCAGGGCACTGACAAAACGTTCGCTCAGCGCTGGCCAGTCCACCTGAGGATAGGCCGCGAGATGGGCATTGTAGTTGCCCACTGCGCCGTTCATCTTGCCCAGTGCCTCGATGGCTGCGAACTGGTTGTACTGACGCTGTAGGCGGGCGGCCAGATTTGCCATCTCCTTGCCCACAGTCGTGGGGCTGGCCGGCTGCCCGTGGGTGCGGGCGAGCATCGGGACGCTCGCATGCTCATGCGCCATGGCGCGCATCTGCGCCATCAGCGATTGCATCGCCGGCAGCAGAAAGTGGCGACGCGCATCAGTGAGCATCAGCGCGTAGCTGAGGTTGTTGATATCCTCGGAGGTGCAGGCGAAATGGGTGAACTCTATCGCCTCGCCAAGTCCGGTTCGCGCGGCCAGCTGCTCCTTGACAAAATACTCTACGGCTTTCACGTCGTGATTGGTGGTGCGCTCGAGCGTTTTGATCGCTGCCGCGTCCTGCACCGAGAAATTGTCGCCGATATCAGCGAGTGCCTGGCGGTCGGCCGTGCTTAAGGTGGGCAGCTCGCTAATCTGCGGCTCATCGGCTAGGCAGGCCAACCACGCCAGCTCGATCCGTACCCGGTAGCGGATTAGCCCGAATTCGCTGCAGTACTCGCGCAGGTCGGTTACCCGCGATCCGTAGCGGCCATCCAAGGGCGAGATAGCGGTCAGTTGCGATAGTTCCACTTATGTTTTCTCCACGCTGCGTGCGTTGCCCCGGGCGTGGCACAAGGGTCGCACAGAACCGCGCCACTATAACCCAAACCACCTCCAAGCGATGGTGTGGTGTGGCTTGTATGCACCGCCTTTGTACGGCACCGTGTAGGTTCGCATAGCAGGCTTCAACGGAGCAGTCATGAGCGATCAGGATTACCGAACAGAGCGAGATGGCATGGGCGAGTTGCAAGTGCCCGCGAGCGCGCTTTGGGGCGCACAGACCCAGCGCGCGGTGCAGAATTTTAACATCAGTGCTTTGACGATGCCGCGCGCCATGATCCGAGCACTGGGGCTGATTAAGTGGGCAGCGGCTGGCGCCAATGCCCGCCTCGGGCTGCTGGAGCAGCCGGTGGCGGACGCCATTGCGCGCGCCGCGATGCAAGTGGCGGATGGCGAGGTGGACGCGCATTTCCCAATTGACATATTTCAGACAGGCTCCGGCACCAGCACCAATATGAACGCCAACGAGGTGATCGGACGACTGGCCAGCGCACACCTGGGGGCGGATGTGCATCCCAACGACCACGTCAATATGGGGCAGAGCAGCAACGATGTAATCCCGACAGCAGTGCATGTGAGCGCTGCGCAGCTGTGCGCTGAGGAGGTGATCCCAGCGCTTGAGCATCTGGCGCAGTGCATACAAGCGCGGGCGGTGGAGTTGGCGGAGGAGGTCAAGACAGGCCGCACCCACTTGATGGACGCGGTACCGATTACCTTCGCCCAGGAACTGGGCGGCTGGGCCGCGCAGGTGCGCAGGGGCGTTGAGCGACTGCACGCATGCCGTCCCCGTCTGCATGCGCTGGCCCAGGGTGGCACGGCGGTGGGCACAGGGATCAACGCGCATCCTGATTTCGCCGCGACGTTTGCCGCTATCCTGAGCGAGCAGACCGGCTTAGACTTTTATCCGAATCCGAACTTTTTCGAAGCACTGAGTTGTCAGGATACTGCGGTTGAAACCTCTGGCGCGCTGCGCACGGTGGCGGTCAGTCTGATGAAAATCAGCAACGATTTACGTTGGATGAACAGCGGCCCGCTGGCCGGTATCAGTGACATAAAGTTACCTGCGCTACAGCCCGGGAGCAGTATCATGCCGGGTAAGGTGAACCCGGTGGTGGCCGAGGCTGTCGCCATGGTGTGCGCGCAGGTGATCGGCAACGACACCACGGTGACGGTGGCGGGGCAGTCCGGCAACTTCCAGCTCAACGTGATGCTGCCGGTGGTGGCCCACAATTTGGTTCAGAGTGCGCAGTTGCTGGCTGGTGCGGCACGAGCCTTGGCCGATCAGGCGATCACCGGTTTCACAGTGAACTCAGCGGCAGTGAATGACGGGCTGGGCAAGAACCCGATTCTGGTTACAGTACTCAACCCTTTGATCGGCTATGAAAAGGGTGCGGCCATTGCCAAGCAGGCTTATGCCGAGGGCCGGCCAATAGTGGATGTGGCCGAAGAGCGCACGGATATTCCCCGAGCGGAACTGGAACGATTACTGAATCCGCGGCGTCTAACGCGGGGCGGGCTTGGCAAGCGGCATTAAAGAAGTAAAGGCGAAACCACGACAGTGCTTGATTTGAGTAAGGCGGAGCTAGCGCAGCGAATTCGCGTCCGGGTGCACCGCGATGCGCCCAGCACCGCTGCGCGGGCGTTACGTCTGCCGGGTATCAGCGAGCGCACTACCAGCGAGTTGGTCGCGAGCATGGAACGCCGCCCGCCTACCCAGGCCGCCGTGGTGGTGCCATTGGTGGATCGCCCGGGCGGCTACACCGTTCTTCTAACCCGGCGCGCGGATCATTTGCGCGATCATGCGGGGCAGGTGAGCTTTCCCGGCGGGCGGATGGAGCCGGAGGACCAGGGGCCAGTTGCTGCCGCTCTGCGTGAGATGCTGGAGGAGACCGGCGTTGGGGCAGAGTTTGTCGAAGTGGTCGGGTTTCTGGATGCCTATATGACAGGCACCGGGTTTGCTGTCACACCGGTGGTCTGCTTCGTACGCGAGGGTTTTACCCTGAGTATTGATGAGCTCGAAGTGGCGGAGGTGTTCGAGGTGCCACTGCGCTTTGTGCTTGATCCGGCAAACCGAACATTGGCGTACAACGACGCGCTTGGCCGGCGGATCGGATTTTGGGAAATGCCTTACGAGGGGTATCGCATCTGGGGGGCGACCGCCGGGATGCTCAAAGGCCTGCACGATATGCTGGTATAGCCCGGATCGGGCCCATCAGCGTCGGCTGGGTGCTTGTTCGGTTAGCCTAATCAACGCGGCGCACGACGCCCGCCCCATGTAAAATGCCCAACCCATGAACGATATCTCCCGTTTGCTGAAAATTATGGCGCGGCTGCGCGATCCGAACGGCGGCTGCCCGTGGGATTTGCAGCAGAACTTTGCCTCTATCGCCCCTTACACCGTTGAGGAGGCCTATGAGGTGGCCGACGCGATTGAGCGCGGTGATACCGACGACCTACGCGATGAACTGGGCGACCTGCTATTGCAGGTGGTGTTTCACGCGCAAATGGCAAAGGAGCAGGGCTTGTTCGACTTTGCCGATGTGGTTGAGGCAATCAGCGACAAGATGCACAGGCGTCACCCACATGTATTCGCGGATGAGCAGATCGATAGCGCGGATCAGCAAAACGATGCTTGGGAACAAGCCAAGGCGCAGGAGCGCCAAAAACGCAAGGGCGGATTGCTAGATGATGTGCCGCGCGCGCTGCCCGGCCTGAAACGCGCAGAAAAGCTCACCCGCCGCGCGGCCAGTGTGGGGTTCGACTGGCCGGACCTTGCGGGCGTGCGCGACAAGCTGACCGAGGAACTGGAAGAGCTGGACGCGGAACTGGCCAAATTTGTCGAAGCCAGCGAGAACGATGCCGCCCGCGCTGCGCAGCGATTGCGGGTGCAGGATGAATTGGGCGATGTGTTGTTTGCCCTCAGCAATCTGGCCCGCCACGTTAAGGTGGACCCGGAGGTCGCCCTGAGCAGCACTACCGCGAAGTTCGTGCGTCGCTTGGGCTATGTGGAGGCTCAGCTGAAGCAGGCGGGCAGCTCGCTGGAGGAGGCCACCCTGGCGCAGATGGACCACTTGTGGGACGAGGCTAAATTGCTCGAACGCAGCGCCTGAGCAGACAGGCAGCGAACGCTGATCGACTATGCGCCAGCGCCCTAGGCCTACGCGCTGGCCGCACCCGCGCGCACCGCTCGGCCCAACAACACAAACGCCATCCACGCCACAATGATGTTGCAAAGTGTAGTGGCGGAGAACAGACCGTAGAGACCGAATAGTTCTCTACCTACCCAGGCCAGCGGAAAGAACAGCACCAGCACGCGATTGACCGACAGGAACACCCCGGCCGCCGGTTTGCCAATGCCGTTGAACGACGCGTTCGCGGACATCACCAACCCGTAGGCGCCGTAGCTTGGCGCGACTATCCACAGATACCACGTTGCCACCTGCAAGATCTCCGGTGAATCGCTGAACAGGCTGGCAATGGGTTTAGCTACGAGCGCCAAAACGGCCGCCAGGCTCAGGCCGAAGATCAGGCAGAACAGGCTGATGACGCGACGTTGCTCCATTACCCGATGGAATTTGCTGGCGGCGAAATTCTGTCCGGCAAACGGACTGGAAACCGCAGACAAGGCGTAGAAGGGGATGAGCGCCAGCGGCTCGATTCGCATTGCGACGCCAAAACCCGCCACCGCGTAGATACCGTACTTGGCGACCAGTGCCAAAACAATTGCCCCGGCCAACGGAATCACGGCGTTGCTGATCATGGCGGGCACACCGATGTGCAGCAGCGATCGCCAGGAGGCGCGCAGGCGTGCCCACTGCAGGTCGATCGGACCGAAGAAGTCTTTAAGCCGATTCAAATAGCCAAACGCGGCCAGCGTGACCACCGTGTAGGAAATAAGTGAGGCGAGTGCTGCACCTTGTACGCCCAGTTGGGGAAAGCCGAGCAATCCAAAGATCAGCAACGGATCTAGAATCAAATTCAGCACTGCCGCAGCGATGATGACGTTTGCTTCAAAGCGCGTATTGCCACGTGCGCGCATGGCAGCAAGTGCGCTCCACAGCACGATGGCGATGGGCTCTACCAGGTACCAGATGCGCATGTACTCGCCAATCATTCCGAGCAGTTCTGGGCCGGCCCCGAGCAGCGTGAACAGCGGCTCGATGGTGAACAGTCCAAGCAAGCTTATCGCCAGAATCGCCAGCCCGGCGAGGATCATGCCATCGGTGGTGAGCTGGGCGCCGCGCTCGTGCTCGCCCTTGCCCACCGCACGGGAGACGCATGAGGCTATACCCGCTTCGAATCCGATGCCAATGCCGCTCAACAGCGAAATAATCGGGAAGGTGAAACTCACCGCGGCTAACGGTTCTGTCCCCAGTTGCGCGATAAACAGCAAGTCCACTGCCTCGAAGGAAATAATCGCGACCAGCCCTAAGGCCATAGGTCTCCCCTGGCGCCACAAATGCCCGGCTACGCTTCCTGATGTGAGATCGCTACGCATCGCGCCAGCGAGCTTAGCAGAGCGCGCGTATAATCGCGGCCTTGTCCCATTAACCAGCGTGCATGAGGGCGTGCGCGCCTGAGTGAAGTACCTTCTAATATGCTACGAGTTTTCGTGTTTTCGCTGGCAGCAGCGGTCCTGGCCTTGGCCTGGTTTGTGAGGCAGCCGCAGGAAGCCTCCGGCACCGCTGATGCCGGCGGCCGCCGCGGCGATCAGGTGATTAAGGTGCAGATCGCGCCCGCGGTCGCTGGCACCCTGTCTGACCGCATTGAGGCGATAGGCACGCTGCGCGCGAACGAATCGCTCACTGTCACCGCTAACCTCACCGACACCGTGCGCAAAGTAAACTTCGAGGACGGCGATTTCGTAGAAGCGGGCGCCGTGTTGGTGGAGTTGATCGACGATGAGGAGCAAAGTCAGCTGAACGAAGCGCGAGTGCTGCTTCGTGATGCCGAACGCCAGTTAGCGAGGGTGCAGGACCTGTCCGCGCGCGGGTTGTCCTCGGGATCGGATCTGGATCAGGTAGGCGTGGAACACGCGGCCTCCAAAGCCCGCCTGGAGACGATTCTGGCACGTTTGCAGGACCGCCTGATTCGAGCGCCGTTCGCCGGCGTGCTGGGCTTTCGTCAGGTCAGTCCCGGTACCTTGCTGAGTCCGGGTACGCAAATCAGTACCTTAGATGACGTGTCGGTGCTCAAACTGGATTTTAGTGTGCCGGAGACGCAGTTGGCGCTGATACAGGTGGGCAATCAGATTGTGGCGCGCAGCGCGAGCGAGCCGGAGCGTGAGTATATTGGTGAGGTACGGGCTATCGGGTCACGTATCGACCCGGTGACGCGGGCAGCGGTGGTGCGGGCGCATATTTCCAACCAGGACCATTCATTGCGCCCCGGAATGCTCATGAGCACTCAATTGCTTACCCGCGAGCGGCAGGCGATCCTGGTGCCGCTGAGTGCACTGACCGAGCGCGCCAAGGGTGTGCATGTATTTGTGCTTAACGACGATGAGACCGTGAGCCAGCGGCAAGTGTCGATCGGCACGCGCCGCTTTGTGGATGCGGAGGTGTTGGACGGGCTGAGCGCGGGCGAGCGGGTGGTGACCGAAGGCAGTATCAAGCTGCGCGACGGCGCGAAGGTGCAGGCCGGGTCGGCCTCCGATCGAGCTGCGCCTGAGCGGGTTGCGCCGGACCATGCGGCACCTGAGGGAGGCGGGCAATGAGGGGGGCGGGCTGATGTTGTTGTCCGACATGTCGGTTCGTCGGCCGGTGCTGGCCGCAGTGCTCGCGCTGCTTCTGTTCGCCTTCGGTGCGATGTCCTTTGACCGGCTGCCAGTTCGTGAGTACCCCGATGTAGCGAGCCCGGTGGTATCGGTCTCGGCCAATTACCCTGGCGCGTCGGCCGATATTGTCGAAAAACGTGTGACGCGCCTGATCGAGAGTGAGGTGAGTGGCATTGAAGGGGTGCAGGCGGTGACCTCCCGCAGCCGCGATGGCAGCGCCAATGTGAGCATCGAGTTCAGCCTCGCACGCAATCTGGATGATGCCCTGAATGATGTGCGCGACCGCATCGCCCGCATTGGCCGACGTTTGCCTGCCGAGGTGGACACCCCGAATATCAGTCGCCAAAGCAGCGACGCGAGACCGATCATCTATATAACGGCGGCCAGCGCCAACATGGATGAGATGCAGCTGACCGACTTCGCCCAGCGCTACCTGCGCGACCGGTTTGCCAATTTGCCGGGTGTGTCGAACGTGACGGTGGGCAGCGCTGGTGGTCCTTCGATGCGCATCTGGGTGGATCGGCAGGCGCTGGCAGCCCGTCAACTGGCGGTATCGGATATCGAGGCAGCCCTGCTGAGAGAGAACATTGAGTTGCCCGGTGGGCGGCTGGAGTCACGCGATCGCGAATTTGTAGTACGAGTGGCCCGCGGCTACAGCGAGGCGGGTGAATTCAGGCGTTTGGTGGTGGCTCGCGGCGATGATGGGCATTTGGTGCGTCTGGGCGAAGTGGCGGAGGTAGAAGTTCGCCCGCGCGATCCGCGACGCATGTTCCGTACCAACGGCGCGCCGTCGGTCGGCATGGGGATCGTGAAGCAGTCCACTGCCAATACGGTGGATGTCGTGGCCGCCGTGTTGGCTGAGAAAGACTCCCTGAATAAGCAGTTACCAGAGGGGATGCAGCTTTCGCAGAGCAGTGACGAATCGGTGTTTATTCGCGCGGCGGTGCGTGCCGTATATTGGACTATCGCCATCACCACCGGGCTGGTCGGGCTGGTAATGTTGTTGTTTCTGGGGACCGCCCGGGCCACGGTTATCCCGTTGCTGACAATTCCGGTGTGTCTGGTGGCGGCCTTCAGCGTACTGGCCGTGCTGGGGCTCACGATAAACCTGGTTACCCTGCTGGCGCTGGTGTTGTGTATCGGGCTGGTGGTCGATGATGCCATCGTGGTTTCCGAGAATATCTACCGCCGCATGCGCGAGGGCGAACCGATCCTGCTGGCGTCGGTGAATGGTGCCCGCCAGGTGGGGTTTGCGGTGATCGCGACCACTGCAGTACTGGTGGCGGTATTCGCCCCTGTGGTGTTCCTGGAGGACAAGATTGGCAAGATCTTCGCCGAGTTGGCGGTCACCATCTCGGCAGCAGTGATCTTTTCCAGCGTTCTGGCGCTCTCGCTGGTGCCGGTATTGTGTTCAAAGTTGTTCAGTCGCAAGCAGCAGACGCGGCCACCAGCATCCGCTCGCTTTATCGACAGGTTGGCGCTGCGATATGAGGCGGGGCTAGCGCGCTGCCTGAATGTCCCTTACAGCTTCATCTGCTTGGTGGCGGCGGTAGCGGTACTCGGTTTCCAGCTCTACACACATCTGCCCACCGAGTATGTGCCGCAGGAAGATCAGGGCATGTTCATCGCCCGGGCGACCTCGCCCGAAGGCACTAGCCATGAGCGTATGAGCGAGTACATGCTGGAGCTAGAGCGCCTGACCCAGCCGCTGGTGGACTCGGGTGACGTGGAGCGCTCGTTGTTGCGCTCGCCGTTCTGGGGCGGTGGGGCGAACACTGGCGGCGCTGTTGTGACCATGGCGCCGTGGGATCAGCGCCAGCGAGCCACCCAAGAGGCGATGGAGGAGCTGCTGGCCGACTGGCGTGACATCGAAGGGCTTCGGGTCTTCGGCTTCATGCGCTCGGGGCTGGCCCGGGGTGGAGGTGGGCAGCCGGTGCAGTTGGTCTTGGGTGGCCCGGATTTTGAGACGTTGGCCCAGTGGCGCGACATAATCCTAGCGCGGGCGCGGGAGAATAAGTCGCTGCAACGTATGGATGCAGATCTTAAAGAGACGCAGCCTCAGTTGATGGTGCAGGTAGACAAGGACCGGGCGGCGGAGCTGGGTGTGTCTGTGCAAGCGGTAGGGCGGACCCTCGAGGCCATGCTAGGTGAGCGTGAGGTCACACGTTATGTGGCGGGCGGCGAGGAGTACGACGTGATTCTGCAGGCCGCGCCGTCGCAACGTGCGACGCCCGATGATCTGAGCAACATCCACGTTCGCTCGATCACCTCAGGCCAGCTGATCCCGCTGGCGAATGTCTTGCGGTCCGAGCACACCGCCGGTGCTGGAGTTCTCAATCGCTATAACCGGATGCGCGCCGTGACCTTGAGTGCGGCGCTGGCGCCCGGATACTCCTTGGGTGAGGCGCTGGATTATCTGGAAGGGCTGATCCGTGAGGAGCTGCCGGGCGATGCGCGGATCGACTACAAAGGCGAATCGCTGGAGTTCCGAGACACCAGCTCGGACACTCAGGTGACTTTTATTCTGGCATTACTCGTTGTTTTTCTGGTGCTTGCAGCGCAATTTGAAAGCTTTATCCAGCCTGCGGTGATTATGCTTACGGTGCCGCTGGCAGTCGCTGGTGGTCTGTTAGGCCTGTACTTGACCGGCCATACACTCAACATTTACAGCCAGATCGGCATTGTGATCCTGATTGGCATTGCGACTAAGAACGGGATACTGATTGTTGAGTTTATCAATCAGTTACGTGATGAAGGTCGTGCATTTACTGAAGCGATTCTTGTCGCCGCGCGCACCCGCTTCCGGCCCGTGCTGATGACCACGGTGTCCACAGTGGCAGGCGCCATACCGCTGATGCTGGCCAGCGGGCCGGGCTCAGAGGGCCGTCGTACGCTCGGCGTCGTGATTTTCTTTGGTGTCAGTCTGGCGACAATGCTGACGCTATTCGTTATTCCTGTGTGTTACCGGCTGTTCGCGCGATATACCAACTCTCCGGGGGCGATTTCTCAGGAGATAGAGCGTTTAGGGTCGGCGGAATCAGGTCGGTAGTTGAGTATTCTGGCGCTGTATGGTTGGCGCATTGGTAGGGGGAGTGGCCTAAATGGATAAAAACTTCTGGCTTGAGCGCTGGGCTGACGGCAACACGGGCTGGGACCAGGGGCACGTGAATGCGCTGCTGGAGCGTTTTGCTTCTCGCCTGTTGCCTGTGGCGCGCCGGGTGGTACTGGTGCCGCTGTGCGGCAAAGCGCACGATATGGCCTGGCTGGCCGGGCACGGCCACCGAGTCATTGGTATCGAAATCAGCGACCTGGCCGCGAAACAGTTCTATGAGCGTGAACAGATCGAGGCCACGGTCAGCGAGGACGGCCCGTTCAGACGCTATGTCGGTGGTGGGGTCGAGATCCTGGTCGGGGATATCTTCGACCTTACGCCGGCGCATGTGGCCTCGGTGAGCGCGGTGTTCGATCGTGGGGCGCTTGTGGCGCTGCCTGCTGCGCTGCGGGCACGGTATGCGGAACTGCTCAATCGGCTGCTGCCAGCGAATACCAATACCTTGATGGTGACTATGAGTTACGATCAGTCTCAGATGGATGGCCCGCCGTTCTCCGTTCCAGAGCAGGAAGTTAGGGCGCTTTTTGAACAGCGTTTCGAGGTTTCATTGCTGGCCAGTGCAGACATCCTGGCGCAGGAAAGCAAGTTCGTGGAGCGTGGCCTCAGCGCCCTGATGGAGCGAGCTTGGTTGCTACAATCCTAGGACGGTCCTTATTAGAATGAACTTTAGAATTCGGTGGTAAGCTCTTGTTCGTTAATAGTGCATTCCCTATCAAGCGAGGAGCTCGCTGGGTGCCTTGGTGCAAGGGGGGCGAATTGGGCCTGTCGTCATCGCTTCGGACCCGCACCGGGCCAGCTGACTCAGCAGGTTAGCGATCCTTAAGCAGTCCGCCGGGCAGCAGGGCTTCGATGCTGCTTGCACAACCTTACGGTCGCATTAAATATTTTTAATACAATAGGTTATACGTTAAACTTTGCGTGTTACCGATATTCCATTGGCAACACTCGATTATCCCGAGGAAGAGTCAGCCCGCGTGGCGAGATGAGCGCCTCATCGGAACGGGGGTGGGCATGAGCCCGGCGACGGACAGTCTTCAACAACGAGACTCGGGACGGATTTCTGGCGATCTTGCCCGCCACGACCAGCGTCAATCTGGTGGTTTTGTGGCCCTCAGGGGTAATTATTCGGGCCGCGTTCCCGGCGAGAGCAGGCTATGCTAATCCGCATCGTTCGCTGGAGGCCTATCGATGATCAAAGTTAGTTTTGCGGCTGCGCTCGGCTGCGTACTGCTGGTCAGTTGCTCGTCTGGTGTGGAGCAGCCAATGCCCGTCGGGCTGCCTGGGCCGTCCCAGTCGTCCGAGTCGCCTCAGCCGCGAGTGTCTATGCCGGCGGCTGACCCCGCCCACGCCGCGCTGGCGCTGGCCGACGAATTCTTAAGCGCTTGGTTCGAGCGCTACCCGGAGGGGCCCACCTACTACAGTTTGCCCGGCTACGATCACGCGCGCTGGACCGACAACTCGCCCGCTGCTTTCGCCGACTGGCGCGCACGCGAAGACGCCTGGCTAGTGCGATTGAGCGAAATTGATCTGTCAGGGCAAGTGGGCAGCATGGCCTGGGCCGCCTACGGGATCATGCACAATGAGTTACAGGCCTCGGTGGTCCGGCGGATCTGCCGAACTGAACTATGGAACGTGAGTCAGGCGGATGGCTGGCAAACGTTTATGCCGTACGTCAGTGAGCTACAGCCAATCGCCACCGCGGGCGAACGCGAGGCGGCGCTGTCACGGGCTCGTCAGCTTACGCAATTTGTGGAAGTTGAAATAGCCAACCTGATTGACGGGCTCAAGCAGGGCTACCGCGCACCCAGGCGCAGTGTGCAGATCGTGATTGACGAAATCAGTGGGTTGATGAGCGATGGTTCGCCCTTCTCAAGCCCGGTGCAACGTACGGATGACAAGGCTTTCGCAGAGGCCTATCAGGCGGCCCTGGATGAGTCGGTGATGCCGGCCCTTGTGCGGTACCGCGAATTTCTGCAGCAGACTTACTTGCCCGCGGCACGTGATGAAATTGCCGTGACCCATAATCCGGATGGGGAGCGGTGCTATCTGGCCTCGATCCGCTACTTCTCGACCCTGAATCAGTCGCCGGAACAGATTCATCAGATCGGCTTGAAGCAGATCGCACAGATTCGCCAGGAGATGCAGCACATTGGCCAGCGCAGTTTCGACACGGATGACGTCGATGCGCTGCTGCAACGCGTCACGCGGGATCCCGCTTATGCCTTCGAAACGCGTGAGCAGATTATCGACTACGGCAAGGCAGCACTGGCCCGGGCGCGGGCGGCGGCGCCCGAATGGTTCGGCATCCTGCCCAAAGCAGATGTGGTACTGCAAACCTACCCGGCGTATCGGGAAGCGTCCGGCACCGGGGAGTATCAATCCTCCTCGGACGATGGCACACGCCCCGGCATATACTTTATTCCGACGCGCGATCCGCAAACTCGTCCACGCGCCGGGCAAGAGTCGCTGGCGTATCACGAGACCATCCCCGGGCACCATTTGCAGGGCGCGATTTCGCTTGAATTGAAGCAGGCCCATCCGGTGGTGCGGTATTTCTGGAGCTCAGGGTTCGGCGAAGGCTGGGCGTTGTACTCGGAACGCTTGGCAGACGAGATGGGCCTGTATGGTAACGATCTTGATCGCCTGGGCATGCTGGGCGATCAGGCGGCGCGCGCGGCGCGGTTGGTGATCGATACCGGCATTCATGCCTTTGGCTGGTCGCGTGAGCGGGCGCTGGCGTACATGCTCAAGCACACCACCTGGCCCGCCTCCGATGTGGAATCAGAGATTGATCGCTATATCGTTTGGCCTGGCCAGGCGACTGCCTACATGTTGGGGATGCAGGAGATCCTGCGTCTACGGGCGTTGGCGCAGGCGCGCATGGGTGAGCGCTTTGACATTCGTCAGTTTCACGATCAAGTACTTGGCAGCGGCAACCTCACGCTGCCCATGTTGGCGGACAAAATAGATCATTGGCTGCGTAGCAATGCGCCGCCCTGATCATGCTTAGCCCAAACGGCGCTAGCGGCGCAGGATATGCACCGGCGGCTCACTCACGACGCGGCGGGTGGCCAGCAGGCCGCTCAGCCCCACAATCAGGCCACCCGCGAGTAGTCCGGCCAGCCACAGCCAGGGCGAGAAACCGACTTTGAGTTCGAAAACGTAACGTGCGAGCAAGCCACCAATCGCGCTGGCGCCCACCGCGCCCATTAACCCGGCCATGAGGCCCAGTACCCCATACTCGGCAATTAACCCCCGCCGGATCACCGCACGGCTGGCCCCCAGCGCCCGCAGCATAGCGCTTTCGAAACTGCGTTCCTCGTGGGTGGCCTGCACGGCCGCAGCCAGCACGACAATGCCCGCCAGGACGGTAAAGGCGAACACATATTGCACCGCCAGCGAGGCCTGATCCATCACCCCGCGTACCTGATTAAAAATGGCATTCATGTCCAGCGGCGTCACGCTAGGGAACTGGCGAATCAACTCTGTCATCGTGGCCCGTTGCCCCTGCGCCAGGTGCACGCTGCCCACCCACGTTGCGGGAAAGGGTTCTAGCAACCCCGGGCTGAACAGCATGAAGAAGTTAGGTTCCAGGCTTTCCCACTGTACGCGGCGAATGCTGGTAACAGGGCTTGATAACGGCTCGCCGGCGATGTCGAAGCTGAGGCGGTCACCCACCTGCACGCCAAGGTCGCGCGCGTAATCCTGCTCCAACGATAACTCCGCCCGCCCATCGGCGTGCCACTGCCCGGCAACTAGCTCGTTGCTGGGCGGCAGCGCATCGGCCCAAGAAAGATTGGACTCCCGTGTCGCCCAGCGCGTGCCGGCCTCCCCGAACTGGATGTCGGTCACCGGCACATCGTTGATGTGAGTAATACGAGCACGCACCATAGGCATCAGATTAGGCTTTCGCCCGGTACTTGCCTGCACAAACTCGCTTAGGCGTGCAACTTCGCTCGGCTGGATATTAATAAGGAACTGGTTGGGCGCATCATCCGGCAGGCTGGCGGCCCAGGTATCTAGCAGCTGCCCGCGCACGAAGCCCAGCAGCAGCAGGATCATCAGGCCCAGACCGAAGGCGACCAGTTGCAACACACTGGCGCCGCCGCGACGTGCGATATTGGCGACGCCATAGCGCCAAGCAACGCCGACACTGGCGCGCAGCGGTTGTGCTACGCGCACCAACAAGGCGCCCGCCAGGGCCAGTATTGCGAGCGTGAGCACGCTGCCGAGGATTACCACGGCGAACAAACGCAGATCGCGGGTGAGCCACCCAAGCAGCGCCACGGCTGCACCGCTGGCAGCGAGATAAACAGCCCACTGACTGGTTTGCAGTTGCCCGACATCCGCGCGCAACACCCGCACCGGCGGCACCGTACGCAAGGCAAGGCACGCTGGCGCGGCGAAACCGGCGGTCAGCACCAGTGCCAGGGTCACGCCGAACACGGCAGGCAACCAGCCTGCCGGCGGTAACTCGGCGCCCAGCAATCCGCCCAGCAGATCCACCCGTACGAATTGGCCAAGTTAGCCTAAGGCGCTG
>CBDUQI010000137.1:0-15772 GCA_965369325.1 uncultured Gammaproteobacteria bacterium | reverse complement strand
ACACAAACGGTTTCCAACTGGGCGATCATCGAATTGAAATCGGCGTTGCGCGTGTTGATCCCGCGTTTGAGTTGCGCCGTGTCATCGTCATGCTGCAGAGAAAACCGTGAGGCGATCTGGTCGTACTTCGACAGGTCCAGATCGATGATCTGATAGGTGCCCCGCGAATCCGCGCGCTTACCGCTGGTCGGTGAAGTCTGAATCAACTGTCCGGGCAGATAGTGCGTTTCGGTCAACAGATACAGGCAGATCTGGGCCACGTGGGTGCCGGTGGTGATATGCACCAGGTAGCGTTCGTTCTCATGATCAAACGAGTAGGCGCGGGCGAAGTCGAGCAACATTGCATAGACCGACTCAAAGTCCCACGGCGTGGGCATTGCGATGTCGTGCAGCACCACGCTGGTTTCCGGCGATGACGCTTCCACATCATCTTTGATCTGGCGGGCGGTGTGGGCGAAATTGGGATCGAACAGCAGTTCGAGCCGATCAACCAGCAGGTCTTCGTGCTGGCAAAGCGCGTAGTTTGGGCGCCAGGTATCGAAGCGCTGCTTACCAGCACCGCGGCGGTCGAGGTTGGTGCCCAACAGGCTGATAACCACAGTTTTCATGGTTTTATTTTGATAGATTCATATCTATTTGGATAGGCTTAGAAGAGCAATTCTCATAGAGTTTCATTCACATTCAGCAAGCGCTTTACAAAAACAACAGAAAAAACAATAAGATGAAGTTTTCCCGGGTTCGCCTCTCACACTTTGGCACGGGTCTCGCAATGTACCTAGGAGAACAAACAACGGCCCAACCGAGGCGACCGTCATGGAAATGAACAACGCAAACTACGAAGTCACCGAATCAGCCGGCGTGCCAATCAAATCCTGGACTCGCGGCGTTGAGTTCGAAGATCAGGCCCGCGAGCAGGTCAAGAACATTGCCAGCATGCCGTTCATCCACAAGTGGGTGGCCATCATGCCCGACGTGCATCTGGGCATCGGCGCGACCATCGGCAGCGTTGTGCCAACGGTTGGCGCGGTGATTCCCGCGGCTGTCGGCGTGGATATTGGCTGCGGCATGATGGCGGTACGCACGAGCCTGACCGCCACCGATCTGCCCGATTCGCTGGCTGCGATGCGCACTGCTATTGAGAGCGCGGTGCCGCACGGCCGTAGCCGTCGGCGTGGTAGTCGGGACGTCGGTGCGTGGGGCACGGTGCCGCAGGATGTGGGTGACGCGTGGATGGGCCTGAAGGACGACTTCGACATTCTTCAGGATCAGCACAAAACGCTTCGCAAGACCAACAACCTGCATCACCTGGGTACGCTGGGCACGGGCAACCACTTCATCGAGGTGTGCCTGGACGAGTCGGATCAGGTTTGGGTAATGCTGCACAGTGGCTCGCGCGGCGTGGGCAACCGCATCGGCACCTACTTTATCGACAAGGCGCGTCGCGAGATGGAGCGCTGGCAGATTCAGCTGCCGGATAAGGATCTGGCGTATTTGCCCGAGGGTAGCGAGCTGTTTGGCGATTATATTGCTGCCGTGTCCTGGGCACAGCGTTTTGCCCGCACTAACCGCGAGGTGATGATGGCGCGAGTGATCGCTGCCCTGCGTGACGAGCTCGACGTGCCGTTCGATGCAAGCTGTGAGGCGGTGAACTGCCACCACAACTACGTCTCGCGTGAGCACCACTACGGCAAGAACGTGCTGGTGACGCGTAAGGGCGCGGTGTCGGCGAAAGAAGGCGAGATGGGGATTATTCCCGGCAGCATGGGCGCGCGTTCGTTCATCGTACGTGGCCTCGGCAACCCGGAGAGTTTCCACAGCTGCAGCCACGGCGCCGGGCGAGTCATGTCGCGTACGCGGGCCAAGAAGCTGGTGTCGCTGGATGAGCACATCAAGGCAACCGAAGGGGTGGAGTGCCGCAAGGATGCGAGTGTCATTGATGAGACGCCGAAAGCATACAAAGACATCGACGCGGTGATGGCCGCGCAGAAGGATCTGGTGGAAATTCGCTACACGCTCAAGCAGATCGTATGTGTGAAAGGTTAGCGCCTTTCAGTAAGGAATAAAGCCGGGGGCTTTATGCCGGCAGGGCCGGACGCCAATGGGGGCGTCCGGCATTCGCGAGTAACAAGATCTGGCGGGGAAGAAAGAACGGTGAGGACGCAGACAATGATCACAATTGACGGCAGCGCGGGCGAAGGCGGCGGGCAGATTCTGCGCACCGCTCTATCACTGTCGATGTGTCTGCAGCAACCCGTTCGCGTGCAGAACATTCGCGCGGGTCGCAAGCGCCCCGGGCTCATGCGCCAGCATCTGGCGGCTGTACGTGCCGCCACCCAGGTGAGCGCAGCATCGGTGCAGGGTGATGAGATCGGGTCTACCCATCTTGAGTTTTGCCCTCAGGAGGTTAGCGCCGGCAACTATCGCGTGGCGATCGGTTCGGCGGGTAGCACGACACTGGTACTGCAGACGATCTTGCCCGCACTGCTGAGTGCTCCTGCGGCAAGCTCCGTTGATCTGGAAGGCGGCACGCACAACGGCATGGCCCCGAGTTTCGATTTTCTGCGCCTGAGTTTCGCGCCTCTGCTAGCGCGCATAGGAGTCGGCCTGGAGCTGAACCTCGAACGTCACGGCTTCTATCCCAATGGTGGCGGCCGTTTCAACACAAAAATCACGCCGAGTGACCACTACCGTCCGTTGTGCCTGCTCGACGCGGCACAGAATGCGGGTCCGGAGGTGCATCTCACCTATGCCCACTTGCAGGAGTCCATCGTGCGGCGCGAGGCAACGTATATGCAGCGCAAGGCCGCGCTCCAGACTGATGCGATCCACATCCATCAGGTGGATTCGCTCGGCCCTGGCAACATCGTGTCACTGCGTGCGCCCAATGATGGGTTCGAAAATTTGTTTGAGGCGTACGCTGCGCGCGGTGTCAAAGCAGAGCGCGTCGCTGGCCGCGCGTTAAGCGACTATCGACGGTTTCGCGATGCGCAGGTTGCGGTGGATCAGCATCTGGCTGACCAGCTCCTGGTACCCATGTTGCTCGGCGCCGGTGGGGAGTTTTTGACCCACTCACCTACTCTGCACACGCGCACAAATATTGATGTGATTCGCCAGATTAGCGGTCAGGCAATTGCGCTTGAACAGGTGACCACTGAACAGATTGTTGTTCGCGTACCGTCCCCGTCGTAGAAAGAGCAGTCGGGCCACATCCTCAATGCGAACAATCTTGCCGAGAAGACACTACTCTACATGTAAACCACTAAAGAGGTAGCGACCCATGAAGACCCGGCTCCTTCTATTGACGGCCTTTGCCCTCGTCTTTGTGCAAGGCTGCGCGACCGTCAAACCGCAAATCACTGCCGATGCAGTAGACTTCAACAAAGCGGTTGAAAACACTAACAACCAAGTAACATTCCTAAATGTGCTTCGCTCTTATCACCGTTCGCCTCGCCACTACACGTCGATTTCGGATATAAAAGGAAACTTCACGGTCAGTGCTTCCACCGGGTTGAGCTCTGTAATTTCCCGGGATAGAACGAAGGTTTCACAACTTGTTGAAAACGCGATGGGCGGTTCTTCGACGAACACCACAACAAATGCTGCAGATACTCTTACACCAACACTTGGTGCTGCCTATTCGACGAATCCCAACTACACTATTGCAGTGCTTGAATCGCAAGAATTCTATGGCGGAATCCTCAAGCCGATCAGTCTGCAGACGCTGACATTGTTCCGGCAGCAGGGCTGGGATTCCGAGCTTCTTGCCAACCTTCTGTTCGAGCACATCGTGCTGACCATTCGCGATGGCAAGAGGCATGCAGTCTACAAAATTGAGAACGATTCGCGTGAGAGGGGTTGGACGACACTAGCAAAACAGCTTCAGCTGCAAACTAAGTCTACAGCCGCGAAACACGAGGTTCTGGTGATCACCTCCAGCCTGAACGCCGAAGGCTTGGCGAAACTCGTTGAACAGAAGCTGAGCGTACGTCGCTGTACCAACAAAGATGTAAATCTCAATTGCAAACCAGAGTCCGATTACATCGTTTTCCGCAAGGGATCCAGCTCGGTCGGGCTGAACTTGTTCCGCAGCAAATCACTTTCGACTGAGATTGGCGAGTACATCGAGAAGGGATACCAAGCAGGTGACAACACCTTGCTGAAGGAGTATTTGACCAAATGCGCGAGGGGTGATAGAGGAACAGTGTTTTTCTTTGGCGAAAATCTGTCCGAATCAGAGGTTGAACCCAGCAATGCCAAGGAGAAAATCTGCGAATCGCAACTTCATGTCAGCACGAGAAGCACCGACGGAATCGTCTATTATCTCGGTGAGTACCTTCGTGGTGTTCTGGACGACAAGCACTCGCCGATCACAATTGGGGAAAGTAATGATCCCCTGTTTGTAGTGGGCCGTGGCGGGGACAGCGCCGCAGCCTTGTCCACGACGATGCGGAACGAACGGTATTACATTCCGAAACAAAAGGGTGGGAGGAGCTTGCAGGTATTGAGTTTAGTGCAGCAGCTCCTGAACCTGAACAAGAAATCAGAGGATCTTCCGAAAGCGCAGCTGATTCAGATCCAGTAAGGCTACGAGTACCATGACCTTGTCGGCGGCGGCAGCTCAACGGTGACGTACTCCACGCGTTGGACAGTCGTCATGGAGCCGGAAGACGTAGATCACGATGGTATCGCCGATGATCGGGACAACTGCTTCATGGTAGCGAACGCTGATCAAAGGGATACCAACGGCGATGGCATCGGCAATATTTGCGATGCGGACTTTAGCAACGACTGCGTTGTGGACTTTGAAGATATGGCCATCATGAAGCAGCATTTTTACTCTACCGTGCAACCAAACATGGATCTTGATGGCGACGGCATGGTCAACTTTCTCGATTGATTGCTGGTGAGCGAGTCGCTGTTCAGCCGACCCGGCGGTACGGGACCGGCAAATATCTGTGGTCCTGGGCTCAGCGCCCAGTAAGCAGGGTTTGTACTGACGCCTGGTGAATCGCCGCGCCGCTGTGCCCCTGCCCGAATAGCCGGTATGATGCGCCATCCCCGGGCGAACCGGCCCGTGCCTAACAGGAGAACTCCTCTATGTCAGATCGCATTGTATTTCGTTCCGGTGAAGCGCTCGTCGCTGGCGGTCCGCCGTTTACTGCTGCTGAGCCGGAAGTGGTCATCGGCGAACTCGATGGCCCGGTGGGCACGGCGCTGGCCACGCTGACGGGCGATCAGGCAAAAGGCCACTCCAAGGTATTCGCCATCCTCAACACTAACATCCAGGTGCGCCCTCTCACGCTGTGCGTTAGCAAGGTCACGGTAAACAACAACCGCTATACCAACATTCTGATGGGCACCGTGCAGGGCGCGATCGCCAACGGGGTGCTCGACGCCGTGCGCGCGGGCTATCTTCCGAAAGAGAAGGCTAACGATCTCGGCATTATCTGCAGTGTGTGGCTTAATCCCGGGGTCGCCACCGCTGACGATCTGGATCACAAGGCGCTGTTCGAGATTCACCGCAAGGCCATGACCGAAGCGATCCGTAAAGCCATGCAGAACGAGCCTTCGATCGACTGGCTGCTGGAGAACCAGGACACCATCACCCACAAGTACTACCAGCTGGGTCTCGACGGAAAGATTTGATCCAGGCGCCGTCGCCGGTTTTTTTGCACGTGGTGAGCGGCACTGATGCGCTGGCGGGGTCTCACGGCAGGTCCACCACGAAAACGTCGCTGGTGCCGTTAGTGTCACTGGCCACCAGGTTGTCGGCGCGGCTATCAAAGACAATCACTTGCCCATCGGCGCTGATCGCCGGATTGCCAGTCGGCCGGTCAGCGTCCACGCCGCCCGCGCCGATGCTCAGCAACGTGGTCATTTGCGACTGCAGGTCTCTAACGAACACGTCCTGAACGGCGTTGGTGTCGCCAACCACCAAGTCAGTCGCCACACTCGCGAACGCCACCCTTTGGCCGTCGGCACTGATGCTAGGAGAACCGGAGCGACGGTCGCCGCTTGTCGGGCTGCCAAAGGCGACGCTCACCAACGTGGTCTGAGCGTTCACCAGGTCACGCACGAAAACGTCGCGTGCGTTGTTGTGGTCGCTACCGATGAGATTGCTAGCCAAGCTTTCAAACGCCACATAGCGGCCGTCCGCGCTCATTACCGCCGGCCGACCAGTATCGCCCGAGGCGCGATTACCGGGTTTTCCGGTGGCAGTGGCACTAACCAGTAGAGTCACGCCGTTCACCCGATCGCGTACGAAAACGTCGCGCGCATTGTTAGTGTCGCCGGCCACCAGATCGCTGGCGTCGCTCTGAAAAAGCACATACCGACCATCGTCGCTAATCGCATTGATGGCGGAGAGCGCGTTAGCAGCAACGCCGGTGGTGTTGACGCTTACTAGCGTTGTGGCTCCGCTGAGCAGTTCATGCACGAATACGTCGCACACGTCGTTCATGTCGTTGGCCACCAGATCATTGGCATCGCTGACAAACGCCACAAACGCACCGTCGCCACTGATCCGTGGGTCGTACGAACGGCGGTTGCCGCTGCCGGCGCCGTCGTTCCTGAGACTAATCAGCACCGGCGCGCTGGCACTGAGCGCACGGAAGAACACATCTTCAATTCCGCCATTGGTGTCGTTGCCGACCAAATCACTCGAAATGCTGACGAACGCTACCGCCTGACCATCATTGCTGGCGTCGGGGGCAAACGAGAAACTATTGCCGGCAGAGGCGCCGGTCTGATCTGTGCTCACAAGCTGTGTGGAATCGGTCATCACATCGCGCTGAAAGACATCCAGTGCGTTGTTGCTGTCATTGGTTACCAGGTCGCCCGCGGTGCTCTCGAACACAATGTAGCGCCCATTGGCGGCGATTTTCGGGTTTGCACTAACCAGAGGCAGACCGCCCGATGAGCCCCCACTGTTCGTATTGGACGAATTGATGCTGACAAGCTCGGTGGAACTGCTTGCACGGTCACGTACAAAGAGATCAAACGCGTTGTTCGTGTCCGCGGTGGTGACCAAGTCACTCGCCATACTGACGAAGACAACCCGTTGCCCGTCGGCACTGAGTCGCGGAGGTAGCGGCCGGGCAGCAATCTCTGCCAGGGAAACACCGTTGCCGCTCGTCAACCCCGCCTGATCGATACTCACAAGATTCTGTGCGCCTACACTGGCGCCTAACGAAAGCAATACGAATACGCCCAGGTGATGCATGCGCACCGGTCGGGATAATATTGCAATGGCATTGAATGCAGCTTTGGTCATTGGAACTCCCCACTTAGGCGCTGTTTGTATGGGTTCTATCGGCAGCCTGGTTGGTCGCATAGAAGTACCATTTGGCGTAGATCCAGGACGGTGACTTTCCCATCTGCGTCCAAATCGCGTGGGTCTCCCGGATACCCGTCGGTGCGCAGCGCATCCAGTACAACCGACAAATCTTCCAGATTTACTTTGGCATCACCGTTAACGTCACCCCGGGGGTCGGTGGCAAGAACATAGGTGATACGGAGCTCTGAGAAATCCACGGTCGCATCGTCCGCGACGATGAGGTCGAGCCGCCGGTCCAGATTGAGCACGGGCAGCAGATTAACAATGTCATCTGGCGGGCCGGTCCAACTTCCGCCGGCGCCACCTGAGTTGTCCTCCAACCGTATCGGAATTTTCGCCAGATCCAGCTCGAGCTCAAAGGGCTGCCCAGGCTGTGGCTCGCTGCCGAGCACATCACGCATTGCGATCAGGGGTAGCGGTAGTTGCCCGGGTGCGGGAACCGCGGTTTGATTGTAGAAAACCACATCGTTCTTGATGAATTCAGCGCCAAGCAGGCGCACCCGAACGCGGGCCGAGGTTAGCAAGGCGCCTTCGGGAAGCCCCAGATAGTGGGTCAACCCGACAGAACGGTTAACACCCGGCGCGTCCAGATCTGCTTGCGGACTTTGCCCGGGCGCTGGCTGGAGAAATTCGAGCAACTCCAGGGCTGAGGTGGAGAGCGGGACAACGTCAACGCCGTCGCCTGGTGTAAAGTCATCACGATCGCCAAGCAGGTAGGCGGTGTTACGAACACCTGCGCAGCGAGTTGCCGCAACCAAATCGCTTACGTAGTCCAGATCGAAGGTTGCGCTGTTGTCGGACCACACCGCAAACGCACGACACGCGTGCGCCGCAATACCAATGTACTCCAAATAGTTGGGATCGCTCGTACAGTTAAAACCCGGGTCCGATACGCACGTTTGAAAGGCACTCTGGAACTGGCTGGGATCCAGATCGGACCTCGATTGCCCATCCGAGACCCTCACGTTGCTCGCGAAGCTTACGCCACCGTCGCTGCTAAAGGCGGCAAATACATCGGCTCTTCGATGGCCGGGGTCGCGCCGTGTGTCGTACCACAGAACGCTTACCAGCCCGGTTTTCTGATCCACATCTAACCAGGGCAGAAATTGACTTCCTGCCGCGCCATCGTCATTCACACGTTGCCGCGCAGACCAAGTTTGCCCCTGGTCACTGGAATGGTTTACGAACACATCAATGTTGTCCCCGCCGCCAGCACCGAAGTCGGTATGTACGAGGTAGATTCTTCCGTTAAAGGCTCCGCCGGAACGATCCACATCCATCGAGGAGCCCGTGAATACGCCACGGTCAGGCTGCGCCGTGATACTGCGTCGGTTACGCACAACGCTTGTCGCGACCAGTACGTGCGGTGAAAAACTCGCGCCCCGATCAAACGACCTGGCGATACGAACCTGCCCGCCAATGGTACTCCAGGAAACGTAAAGCTCTCCGTTGGGACCCACTGCCGGTTGGGCGAAACCACCAGCTCCCCCAGTTGCGCCGCCGGTGATGAAAGTGCTGCCACCGTCGGTGGAACGCCATACATCAATCCTCGCGCTCGAGTGGCCACTCTGCGCGATATAGACGTTCTGCCGACCAGGCACTGTCGGGTCTGGCCCGGTAGCCAACAGCGGCTTATCGATGCTGCCGCCAGTGTTCACTATCTTGCAACCCTCGAAGTTGCGTCCACCGTCCGCACTACGGCACACCACCAGAACATCCGCACCGAGGTCAGAGTATCCGACGTACAACCGACCGTTGGCGTCGAACGCCAGTGTCGGATCGGACCGAAAACCGCCAATGCAGTCGCCTTTGGCACCGGTATCGTCGCAAGTGGGATAAGCACGGCCCAGCCCTACCACCTGCCAAGTCTGGCCGCCATCCAGGCTGTAGGTGGAGTTGAACTGCATTTGATTGTCGTGGGAGTTACCCATGACCACTACGTGGCTGGGGTTGACCGGGTTAACATCGATACTCACCTCGGCCTGGTTACGAGGCAAACGCGTGACGATGACATCGGTGCTTTGAGCGAACCCGGCGGATGCCACCAGCACCAGCACGGGCGCCACGGCAACGCACGGAGCGTGATGCGATGCTAACGAATTCAGGTTGCGCATAAGTGATCCCTCCAGCAACGCCGAACGCTACGGGTACTTTTTGATCTCCACGACTGCGACTCGGCGACGGTCTGCGTAAGCAATGCCAAGTAGGGTGATAACAAACAAACCCAGCACGCCGGGCTCGGCGACTCTTACCGTGGATGCAACGACGCTATCAATCGATAGCAAACTACCGAACGCGTCGCTCAAGCTTGGAATCGCCATATTCAACGTGCTGGAACCGCTGGCCATCGCGGCAAACGAAAGTGTCGCCAAGACAAAACTGTCCGATTGCAGTGTTTGCAGCGTGAGAACGCTGTCTAAGGACAGCTCGAAGAGGTCCACGGCACCCACGGTGGGATTCGGGTCTTCGGCGAAGAAGTTGATGCTACCGAACCCTGAAAGGTCCAGCTGGTTGCCAAACTCCAGCGTGACGAAATCCAGCACCAAGGGGTTGTAAACGAAGCGCAAATCGAACCCGCCCAGCGCAACATCGCCTTCCAGCCCGGAGATGGTAATGTCGACTTGTAGATCCTCGCCAAGGCCGATGCTTTGGGCCGAAGGAATGATGCTAAGGACGGGGACCGCCAGAGTAGGTGTCGCGGTCAATGCCAGCAATACAAGCGTCGTTGGTACTAGTCGTCTCATCCGAACCTCTGGAGCGCCTGTGCGCGTCACCGCGGCTGTTTCGCAGGCTCAATGTACGAGGTTTAGTGATACGCAAGCTATAGGTACAGTTACGTAGCGGTCTATCAGAAGACGGTAGAATATCCTCCCAACAACGGTCAGAACAGGCCGTTACGAGGCTATGGGTGACTGCAATCGTTGGGTATGCCGCTGGGACCGGGCCTGGAGAAGAGCGCTCCCCGCATGAGGTCGAGGTCGATGAAATTGACCGAACCATCCACGTTGAGGTCGGCGTCCGGATCTACCGTGAAGAAACGCGATCGCAGAAGGCTCAGATCCACAAAGTTCACCTCGCAGTCGTTGTTCAGATCCGCATCGCAGGGATTGCCGATACCGTCGCCATCGCTGTCGGTTTGGTCGGCGTTGACGGTGAACAGACAGTTGTCGTCAGCATCCAAACGGCCATCCTGATCGCTATCGACCAATGCAAGCGACCCCGGGCGCGTGGGATCGCCGTCGATCAAATCGTCGATGCCATCGCCATCGGCATCAATGCCCCCGCCCACGTCGTTCGATGTGAGCCGGCCGTCGCCGTCGGTGTCCAGCGCGGCGAATGGGCCGGTCTGGATATCGTAATCCGTGCCGTCGTTGTTCGGGTTGCCGCTCTCCAGATCCACGTAGTCCGACAAGTGATCGCCGTCGGTGTTCAGCGGCATCGAAACGCTGCCTTGATCGCCCGGTTGGTCGATAAGAAAATCGCCATTGGCATCGGGTAAGCCGGCTTCGAGCACATCGGCGATGGTGTCGTTGTCGGCATCCAGGTCGGCAAAATCTGCCACGCCGTCCCCGTCAGTGTCAGGAATATCGGCGACAGACTCCACGATGAAGTCGGCCAGGGTCACTGGGCCTTGGTCGAATGAGCTGTCGATGTAGAAATTGAACAGGCAGCAAAACGTTGTGGTTCGGATCACGTTGCCGTCGACGAAATAGGTCAGCAACCCATTTTCCACGGTAATGGCAAGCTCAGCACCATCTGTGATGAGTACCGATGTGCTCATCGGAATGCCGTTTTCATAGATACTCACAAGACCCAATGCGTTGAAGAACGCAAAATCGATATCTGAGAAATCGACCGAGCTTTCCGTCGTTCCCAACCCGATCATCATTCGATTGTCGGCGACGCTACTTTGCAGCCGCCAACTGACTCTAAATCCATCGGTAAACCCGTAGAAAGACACTGGCACGGAGTTGATCTGCCGGTCCCAACCGCCGCCGGTGCCGTCATACACAACGGTGTTGCCCTCTACGGTGAAGCCCTCGTCGTCGGCAATGAGCCAGTCGATGATTTCAACGGCCGCGTTTTTCTCAAAATTATCAGGCAGGCCGTCGTTGTCAGCGTCGATATCTGCGTTGTCGCCCACGCCGTCGCCATCGCTGTCTTGCGTCTCACTCGGGTCATTGGGAAAGGCGTCGGCGTTGTCGCCCACGCCATCGCCGTCGCTGTCGGCGCTCTCGTTGGGGTCGTTGGGGAAGACATCGGCGTTGTCACCCACACCGTCGCCGTCGCTGTCGACCGTCTCGTTGGGGTCGTTGGGGAAGGCATCAGCGTTGTCACCTACACCGTCACCGTCGCTGTCGGCGCTCTCATTGGGGTCGTGGGGGAAGGCGTCATCTTGGTCCGGCACGCCGTCATTGTCGTCGTCCGGATCAGCGTAGTTTGGTATGCCGTCACCGTCAGTGTCCTCCACCAAATCGTCCAGGCCATTGCCGTTAGCATCTACGCCACCGCCAACATCTTCGCCGTCAATCCTGCCATCCTGGTTGGTGTCGAACGCGGCGAACCCGCTTGCGGCAATATCGTACGCGGTGCCGTCGTTGGCCGGGTTGGTGCTTTCGAGATCTTGATAATCTGCAATACCGTCGTTGTCGCTGTCCGGCGGGTTCGTCACAAACCCCTGCTCGGATTGCTGATCCACTCGCGCATCGCCGTCGAGGTCCTGCAAACCCGCTTCCAGAATATCGGCAATGGCATCGCCATCGCTGTCCAGATCGTACTGATCCAGCACGCCGTCGCCGTCGGTGTCGCCTGGACATTCGCCAGAGACAGTCAGGCTGTAGCGCACGGCGATCGAGGAATCATCGTCACACACGCGAGGATAACCGGGGCCATTCAGTTCCGTTGTTCCCTGAATGCTGATACCGGGCACGCCGTCATCCAGGTCGATCACCCGGACGGTCCCCTCGAACGGTATTTGCACCGGTTGCAGCACATCACAATTTTGCGCGTAGCTATTCAAACTGCGGCTAAGCAGCTCACCGGAATTGATATTCAATACGAAACTCGGCGGGTCGAAATCGCTGATTCTCGACGCTGCCAACACTGAAGATACCTGCACCAGATCGCCAATCGTGTCCAAGTCTTCACACCAACGGACCAGTTGAGTGGCTGAACCGCCGTCGGTCGGCAAGTCCGACGTCGGCGTCAACACCTCGAAGGGCGCATCGAAAGTCTCAGCGTCATCCGCAATACCGTCGTTGTCGGCATCGATGTCCCTATTGTCGCCAAGGCCATCGCCATCACCGTCAGCGCTTTCCGTGGGGTCGCTGGGGAACAGATCAGCGTTGTCGCCCACGCCGTCACCGTCCGAGTCTGCCGTTTCGGTTGGATCCAGTGGGAAGGCATCGGCATTGTCGCCCACACCGTCGCCGTCGGAATCCGCCGACTCGCCTGGATCCAGCGGGAACGCGTCACTGTTGTCGCCCACTCCGTCGTTGTCGGTATCCATCGTTTCGTTCGGGTCGAACGGCAGGGGATCCTGGCTGTCGTCCACCCCATCGTTGTCATCGTCAGGATCATCGGCGTTCGGCACGCCGTCCGCGTCGGCATCCTCAACAATGTCGTCCAATCCGTTATTGTTGATATCGGCGCCAGCGCTCACATCGTTGCTGTCAAGCCGACCGTCGCGATTGGTATCCGCGCTAGCGTATGGGCCCTGCTCAATGTCGTAGGCGGTGCCATCATTGGCTGGGTTGGTGCTTTCGAGATCCAGGTAGTCCGCCAGACCATCGCTGTCGCTGTCCGGTGGTGCAGTCACCGTCCCCTGTGCTGCGGGGTCGTCTACTTGGGCGTTGCCGTCGGTGTCGCCGAGTCCGGCCTCGATCACATCCGCAATACTGTCGTTATCGCTGTCCAGATCGTACAAATTCGCAACGCCGTCGTCGTCGCCGTCCGCGGCGCGGGTGCCGGCTACCGTCAAGGTGTACGCTGGCTCCGAGAACGTGACCTCAATGCCAGTGGTACTGCGAATCTCCAGGCCGGGAGTGCCGCCGCCAAGGTCGATAACGCTAACCGTCCCCTCGAGCAACGGTTCAACCGGCACAAAATCATCGCAGCAGTCGTCGCTCATAAGACGTGGACTCACCAACTCGCCGGTGTTGAAGTCCAACATGAAGTACTCGTACGGCGCATCGTCAAAGTCGCCCTTTGCCCGCAGCGATGAAACTTGGACCAGATCCCCGACCTGGGCCCCCTGGGCGGACAAATCAATTTGTTCGGTGACGTTGGTGTTCCATCCAAGCATGCGAAGTGGGCCGGCGACGATCTCATAATCGACCTCGTAGACAGATTCGATCGCATCGGGGATGCCATCGTTGTCCATGTCGTCATCGCTATTGTCACCGACCCCATCGCTGTCGCTGTCAGCCGTTTCGGTTGGATCATTGGGGAACGCGTCAGCGTTATCGCCCACGCCATCGCCGTCGCTATCGGTCGTTTCAGCCGGGTCCTTGGAGAATGCGTCGGCCGTGTCTTCGACACCATCGTTGTCGTCGTCAAGGTCGACGTTGTCGGGTATGCCGTCGCCATCGCGATCCTCGGCCAGATCGTCCAGGCCGTTGGCGTTGGCATCAACGCCGCCGCCGTCGTCCTCATCGTTGATCATGCCATCGCCATTGCTGTCGATGCTGGCAAAACCGTTGGCGAGGATGTCGTACGCCGTGCCGTCGTTCGCCGCATTGGTGCTTTCAAGATCAAGGTAATCCGGGATTCCATCGCTGTCGGTGTCCGGTAATACAGCCACAATGCCCTGGTCGGCGGGATCGTCGATCACCGCATCGCCATTGGCGTCGACTAACCCTGCTTCGACAATATCGGCAATGGTGTCGTTGTCGCTGTCCAGGTCCAGTGGATTTAATACACCGTCACCGTCGCTGTCGCCCAAACGGCTGCCGACCAATGTCACTTGGTAGCGTGTGGCGACAGTACCGCTGGTGCCGCACGCGTTTTCCACTTCCTCGCCGGTTGTTCCCTCGATCACTACACCCGGAACCCCACCACCGATATCGATGACCTTCAGCGGCCCGGCAACCGCCGGACTTACCGGCGCTAGATCATCGGTCTCGGGACAGCTGGACTCGTGCGTTGTCTCCATATCAGGTGTCACCAGCTCGCCCGCATTGAAGTCCAACATGAAGCTGTAGTACTGAGGGTCGTAATCCGGATTGAGCTTCAGATATCCCAGCGCCTCGATCAGCACAACTTGCACCGTGTCGGCCAGAAACAATCCATCCTGCTGGACCGACAGGTCTACCACCTGCGTGGCGCTGCCGCCGCGCCGCGGTAGATCGAACTGCGGCGTAACAAACACATACTCACTCACCGCTTCAAGCGCGTCGGCCATCCCGTCGTTGTCGGCATCGGGATCTTGGTTGTCGCCAACGCCATCAGCGTCGCTATCTTGGGTTTCACCGCTGTCGTTGGGAAACGCATCCTGGTTATCGCCCACGCCATCATTGTCGGTATCCAGTGTCTCGGTAGGATCCAGTGGAAAAGCGTCGTCGTCATCGCTCACGCCATCGTTGTCATCATCCGGGTCGGTGATGTTGGGCAGCCCGTCCGCGTCGGCGTCCTCCGCCAGATCGTCCAAACCGTTAGCATTGGCGTCGCTGCCGCCGGCGGCGTCGTGCGAATCGAGCACACCATCGCCGTTGGTGTCCTGATCCGCGTACGGGCCCGTCAAGATGTCGTATGCAGTGCCATCATTCGCGGCGTTACCACTTTCCAGATCGATGTAATCCGCCAGTCCGTCGCCATCGCTGTCCAGCGGCGCGGTAATGGTACCCAGGTCACCCGACTCATCGACCCTGCCGTCCGCATCTGCGTCGGTCAGACCCACCTCCACCACATCCGGAATGGTATCGTTGTCGCTGTCTAGATCTTGCGCGTTGGGGATACCGTCCAGATCGGTATCGCCCAGACCGGCCCCGGCAATGGTCAACTGGTAGCGGGCGGCCAGCGCGCCGTCTGCTTCGCAGAACTCGTCCACCGCAAGCCCGCTCGTCGCCTCCACCCGAATCCCCGGAGCACCATTACCGATATCGACGACGGTGACAGTCGCCGAGACCGTTGGAGAAGCCGGTTCGAGCGTAGTGCTGCATTCGGTTAGCCCGACGAGTCGCGGACTCACGAACTCCTCGTGGTTGAGGTCCAGCACCAAATACTCGTCGGCATTGGGACCAACCACATCGGCCAAGTCTCCCTGTACCTGCACGCTGCGGACCTCGGCGCTAGCACCAACACCCGCCTGCCCGACTGGAAGAGTGATCACCTGCGCTGCACTGCGCCCGTTCTCCGGCACTAACGCGGGTTCGGACACCACCACGTACGGCGCCGCCATTTCCACCGTATCGGGGATCCCGTCTTGATCATCGTCGG
>CBDUQI010000136.1:0-16076 GCA_965369325.1 uncultured Gammaproteobacteria bacterium | reverse complement strand
GAGCGCTGCCGCGCCTCCAAGCTTTCATACTGCGCGCGTCGCACACGGCTTTGCAGGATCGCGTTGGCTCGCATAGGGACGCCGATAGGCGTGTCGCCCGGATGATCATCCGTGCCCATCTGGCCGCTGGCATCGCTCACCAGCACCACCTGGCAATCGTGCTCGTGCAGCGCAGTCATGCCCTGATTGTCGTACACGCCCCCGTCCACCAAGCGCACGTCAATTCCTGGGTACAGATCATCCAGCTGCATCGGCTCATAAGCGCCGGGCACACAGGCCGATGCGGCTACTGCATAGCCCAGCCGCACGCGCCGGTGTTTAGGTGGTGCCTCCCAGTAGTACATGCGGCGCAGCTGATAGTTACCGTCCACGCTTGAATTAATCGCCCCAGGGGGCTCGCCCATCCAGGTGGCAGTAAACTGCCAGTTGTGGCCGGTATTGAGCGTGGTGGCATTGATGATCAGCTCAGGCACCTTGGCGCAGCGGCGCCAGTTGTCATGCTTAATGCTGAAGGCGCGCGGATCCTCCCCCTTAGGGGTAATTAGCAGATCGTTAAACCAGCGCGGTGCCACCTTCCAGAACTGCCACCACGGGTACTCGGACCGGTAGCCGTCTTTTACCCGCGAGAACAGGTGCTTCTCGTACAGCTCACCCATGCGCATCGTGCGGGTATACCCCGGGCGCATGAGTTTGAGGTTGGTCACCAGCTCGGAGGTAATACGCACGCGAATGTTCTTCTGTACACCGGCTAGAAAATCCCGCTCCAGCGTGTGCACAAGCTCGATGTAATCGGCGCGGGTGATGTTGGCGTCAGACTTGTTCTGCAACAACTGGCGCAGCAGCAGATAGTAGTGTGTGCCGACAATGGCACCGCCAGAAACGCACGACAGTACCTGCACATGGCGCAGCACATCCAACTCCGCCAGTTTCGCCAGCACACCAATGTGAAACAGCGCCGCGCGAAAGCCACCGCCGGACAGGGCCAAGCCCACCCTACCGGTAAAAGCCCCCTGCACGGCCTCAGCGTGATCGCCCAGAAAGTCGCGCAACACGCGGCCTGCGCCAGAGTTGGAGAACTCGCTTACCTGCATCACTTTGCCCGCCTGCATGCGAGCGATGGTCGCCAACTGGCGCACCGTTGAGCGGAACTGCCATTGCGGTACATCCAACTGCTGGGCGCGCTTGAGCCAGCGCTCGGCCTGCTCAAAATCGCTGAGCC
Source organism: uncultured Gammaproteobacteria bacterium (assembly GCA_965369325.1). Taxonomy (GTDB): domain Bacteria; phylum Pseudomonadota; class Gammaproteobacteria; order Steroidobacterales; family JBCBZW01; genus CBDUQI01. The sequence goes on along the minus strand of CBDUQI010000136.1, from coordinate 14,857 downwards.
CGAAGCAGGCCTCCGCCAGCGTCGCAAGGAACCACCAGTGGTTGGCGTACTGCTCCTGGGCGGCCATCGGCGTGAGCGTCTCGACTAGATCCTGACGAATCGCTCGTGCCTCTTCGTCGCGGGCCGTCGCGGCATCAGAGCTGCCGCCAGCCAACTTAGCCTCGCGTCGTTCGACTTCGGCGAGTGTATCGAGTACGAAGGCGGCATTGACGCCGGTGTAGCCTAAATCCTGCTCAGGCCCCTCTTCGTACCCTCGCAGGTAGTAAGTCAGAGCGCGTTCAAGATTTTCTTTTTGCCCGTCCAGACGCCAGCGACGCTTGAACACCGACCCCGCCAGGCCCAACGTCTCCTGATTCTTGGCGTTGTTCAGATTACAGCGCTCTTCGAGGATGCGCAGCGCCTGTTCCAGGCGATCGTTTGCGGGTAATTCTGTGTCGTTGTAGGTAGCCAGGGCCTGACGCTGCGCTAAGCGCAACCGCTGCGTCTGATCCTCGGTGGGGCGACCACGCGAGCGGCCCAACAAGCGCCGCGCATAGTTAAACTCGCGTTGGTCCAACAGTGCCTGGCTGATGGTATCAATCTCATCCAGCGGCGCCTGCACGCCGCCGATGATTTCCTTCGCCCGATGCAACAGCTCACTGGCCATTGGACGCATGTTGATAGTGGAATCGTAATTATCCACGGACGTTAACCTTGGCCGGGCGCGCTGAAGGCGGGCTCGAAGCGCGCCGCGCGCGTCTCATCATGGCGATAATGCGGCGCCCATACCAGGCCCATCAAATGCACCGTGATGTCGGTGGATTTGGCGCGCACTGTCAGCGCCTCCAACGGTTCTTTTTGCGCATCAAAAGACGCTTCCAGCGCTTTTACGGCAGCCTCAGCGTCATCTTCCAGCGCCGCGATATCCGCACGCACTGCTTTGGCGTTCTCCCGAGCGCGCTTCACGTCACCAATCTGCTTGGACGATGCGCTGGCGCGGCGAATAGCGGTACTGATCTTGGTGCGTCGTTTGCGCCCGACCAACGCCCCCAGTACCGCGCCACCCACCGTCAACGCGATATCCAGACGGCGGCCAGGCCTGCTCTTTCTCTCGCTCGATTACCTGCTCGGCTTTGCGCAGTTTTTCCTGTGCCCGATCTAGTTTGCCCGCGAAGCTGGCCCGCATCTTTTCCACCTTAATGTCACGCACCTCGTTAACGGCAATCTGCAAACGGGCGCGAAACTCGCCCTCGGTCTCGTTCGGTTCGCTGATCAGTTTGTAGGTGCGGCTGCGTTGGAGCACCAGCGGGCGATCGGAGCGCAGCCAGCGGCCAAACTCACGCTTCCACTTGGGGTAACGCTTGGCATCACCCGCAGTCGGTGGCGGATCGCCGTAGGCCGCATCGGGTTCGCCGCGATCCAGTAAATCGTCCAGGTTAAGCTGCAGCGTGCGCGCCTCCTCCCAACTGACCGCGAGCGGTCCATCATCAATGTCGCACACCATTACCAGCGGGCGCTCGTGATCGATGTTGTAGCGGCTGCTGCGATAGGCAACCTCCGCAGCGCCAAGCAGCAGTGGACGGTAAAACAACTGCGCGTCATCCTGGGTGCGATGACGGACGGGCAAATAGTATTGCGGCACGCCGGGAGGCAGTACCGGTTTGTCGCCCAGTTTCTTCGCGGTGCGAGCGGCCTTGTTGGCCTCGGCCTGCTCGGCTTTCTGGCTGGCCGCGGTCACCAGTGGCTTGCGCGCCATCAGTCGGGAAATCTGATCCCGGGTAAGCGGGCCGGACAGGTAAGACATGGCCCAGCGTGTGTTGAACACCACGGGCGCATCCTCGTGCACGTTATGCAGCAGGAATCGTCGCTTACCCAGGCCAGCCAGAATCTCCTCGGTTCGCTGGCGATTAAAATCACCGCTGGCGGCGGCACCTTCCAGCCCTTCAAGCACCCGCGCCTTGTCGCGCTCGGTCTGCAGGCGACCAATAAACCAGGTGCCGGTGTTAGAGAGACCTTTGTAATCCAAATCGACCGGGTTCTGGGTGGCCAGCGCCAACCCCACGCCGTAGGCACGCGCCTGCTTTAGCAACGTCAAAAAGGGTTTCTTCGACGGCGGATTGGACACCGGCGGCATGAAACCAAAGATCTCATCCATGTACAGGATGGCGCGCAGCGTGCTGGTACCTGGCTGCGAACGCATCCACGCAATCAGCTCGTTTAGCAGCATCGTGACGAAGAACATGCGCTGCGAATCAGACAAATGGGCAATCGACATGATGGACACGCGCGGCTTGCCATCCTCCGTGTACAGCAGCTTGCCGGCGTTTAGCGGATCGCCCTTCATCCACACATCAAATCCGGGCGCCGCCAGCAGGTTGTTCAGCCGCATGGCCAGCGCGAAACGCTCTTTGGCGGGATAGAAAGCATCAAGGTCCATAACCCCAATCCGGGTGACCGGCGGTTGCTGCACGGCACCGATCAGCCCGCCCAGGTCCAGGCTGCGGTCCTGATCCCAGAAATGGCTGAAAATATTGGACAGCAGAATGTGCTCGCGGCTAGTGAGCGGGTCGGCATCGATGTCCAACAGCGCCAGCAGACTGGTTGCGGTGGCCTGGATGCGATCACGGTACAGGTCGCCGTCCTCGCGCAATGCTGCCGCAGGGGCGTTAAACGAGCGCAATAGGGATACCGGCAGGCCCGCCGTGCTGCCCGGTGTGTAGATGGACAAATCGGTGCTTTCGCGCAGGCGCCGGATGCGGGCACCGTCCTGGCCCCAGTCGGCCAATCCATTTTTCCACAACTGTGCCTGGGCGCCAGCGTAAGCATCGGCGCTCATGCCTTTATCAGCGGCGGCCCGGGTATTCACCCACGGGCGAAAATCCTCCGCCGACAGCTTGGGGAAGGTGAGCAGCAGATTGCCCAGATCGCCCTTGGGGTCGATCGCGATCACCGGGATGTGATCCAGCGCGGCCTCTTCCAGCAACCCGATTCCCAGGCCAGTCTTACCGCTGCCGGTCATGCCGATAATCACGGCATGCGTGGTGAGATCCTTGGCGTCGTACAGCACCAGTTCGTCCTGAAGTGCTTTCGCCCGCAGGTCGTAAGACTTTCCTAGGTAGAAAGCCCCCAACTTCTCAAAGTCTTTAGTGTCTGGTGCACCCATTCGCCGTTGATCCCCCCAACCTGCGTCGCTCGCGCACGACCGTCGATGGTGCCGTAACCACCCGGAGGTCTCAATGGCAGCGCGTGAAGATCCACACACACAGAATGCTGCGGCGCAGCAGATTGTCGCTCGGAGCGGCACGATATCAGGCAGTTGGCGAGCACCTAGAGTGTTTGTGGGCCACCCGATCGCGGCTGTAAGCCCATCGCGGCTCGGGTCACTGATGCACGTTAGGGGGCGATACGCGCACGCAAGGCCGGCTTCAAGCCCCCGCCACCCAGGGGTGCGCTGACGCTGGACACCGGATCGGGCAGATCCGCGAGCGCGCTACACTCGGTCCCGGTCGATCCGGAAGGAGGCGACAAACGGCAGGTGATCGGACACCTCACTTCGAAACTTCTCGCGGCCCATATTCATGGTCCAGTGCATGGGGAACAGCCGCAGGCTGCCGCGGATGTACTCGCGGCTGTAGGTACGGGCCACGGCGAAGCCATCTAGCAGATTCGCCCGCCCGTTCTTCAATATGTGCGAGTACCGGTCCTGTAAATCCCACGACGATAAGAAATCCATCACATCGCCGCCGCCGAGGTGATGAAAGTTACTCACGTCCTGCCCGGGAATCATGTTGAAATCCCCCATCAGCAGCACATCCTCACGGCTGTGCTCGCGAAAGTCTGAAATGAACTTGCCTATCACCTTGCACTGCTCGTCGCGAACATCCTGCTCCGGTCGATCACGGCCTGATTTGAGGTGCACGCCCACCAGCATGAAGTCGAACTTACCGACCTTCATGTCCACCACCATTGCCTTGCGTTTGGCAGGATCGCCCAAGTCTGAGTCGTCGATAAAGCGCGCATTTTTCGCCTGAATACCCTGCTTGAACAGCACCCCGATGTTCAGCTCGCTGCTCTGCGGCAACATCACGCTGTGGTAAACACAACCTTTTTCGGCGAGCCCGTCGATCAGCCGCTGCATGTGGGAGAACGGTTTTACCTCCACCAGGGTGATGACCTCGGCATCAAGTATCGCCAGCCCGTCCACCTGCCTTTTTAGCTTCTCTTCGGATATCCGGGTAAACCCCGAAAGATTCCATGCGGCGACCTTCGCCGTAGTTTGACCAAATTCACTCATGCCACTTCTCCGCCATACCGGCCGGCACGCTGGCAGGCCCGGTATCGATATGCTGATCCAGCATCGTATCGCCGTCGAAAATATAGCGTCCCATAAAATGCTCACGCCGCAACATCAGAGGCAACCAGAGCCGATCATCCGCCCACATTTCCTCGTATGGAATCGACGGCAGGTCAAACCACAGGGGAATGGCCTCTTCGGTCTGCGTCGGCACACCTTCGAATCCGCTGGTACGGAACGTCCACACGTGAATGGAGTAGCCATCGACAAACTGAAACCGGTTTTGCCCGCAATACTCCAGCGTGTGCGGGGTAATCAGCAATTCTTCCTGACACTCCCGAATGGCACCTTGCTGCGGCGTCTCGCCGGGCTCTATCTTGCCGCCCGGCCCGTTAATTTTGCCCTGCCCCAGACCGGTGCGCTTGCGAATCAGCAGTACCTGCCCGTCGCGCACCACAAATACCAGCGTGGCGGGATGCACCGCCTGCCAGTCGTCCCAGTCGATTTCATGCAACTTGCGTGCATGGCGATACTTATTTGACATACTGGTGCCACTATAACGGATCGTCGCAGTTTCATTGCATCGCAGCGCGAAGTTTCGCGCGTAACAATTTGACTTGAAGGGGCCGGCCGCGTACATAGATCGTGCATCTGCGCACAATGCGTGGGCTGTTGCACCCTCGCTCACGTGGCCCACACAAGCACGGCGACAGGCGGGGAACGGATGCGGGGGCATCCGGAACCAAGTTAGTTGAGCATGTTCTGAATGCTGCATGGCCCACTCCCTGAGTGACGGTCATGAGTAACATGCCAAGGATCCGGTCCACCACGCGGCCGGGCAATATAAAGTATGAAAACACAACGTCCCATTACGATCAGGAGCCGCAATGTCTGAGCACGCCGCCGCTATGGGCGCTAACCAGAGCCGAACTTTCCTCGGGCACCCCTTCGGGCTGTCTACATTGTTCTTTACCGAGATGTGGGAACGTTTCAGCTATTACGGCATGCGCGCGCTGCTCATTCTGTTTATGACCGATGCGGCACGTGGCGGGATGGGAATGAACGCCGCAGAGGCGGGCGCGCTGTATGGCCTGTACACCTTCGGTGTGTATGCCCTGGCCCTGCCGGGCGGGTGGATCGCCGATCGCCTGATCGGCAGCCGTCAGGCAGTCTTGTACGGCGGCGTACTGATTGCCCTCGGGCATTTCAGCATGGCCATACCGTCCACCCAGACCTTCTACCTGGGGCTGCTGCTCATCGTGTTGGGCACGGGGCTGCTCAAACCCAACGTCAGCGCTATTGTCGGTGATCTGTACACCGAGGCGGACGGGGCACGACGCGACGCCGGGTTTTCCATCTTCTATATGGGCATCAACATCGGCGCTTTCGCTGGCCCGCTGATCTGTTCTTATTTGGGCGAGAACGTCAACTGGCACATGGGCTTTGGTGCCGCCGGTGTGGGCATGACGCTGGGATTGGTGCAGTACGTGTATGGTTACAAGCACCTGAGCAACGCTGGCGAATTGGACCCGGACGCGGCACAGCCAGACGTGCTGGCCAAAACCAAGAAGAATTTTCTCGTCGGTATGGTGGCTGTACTTGGCATTGCGGCCGCGGTGGTTTTCGCCAGCCGCAGCGGTATGCTGAATATGTCACTGGTCGAGTTTGCCGAGGCCACTGGCGTGATCGTGGTGGGATTGGCTGCCGTATACTTTGCATACGTGCTCACCTTTGTCTGTCGCGACAGCGTGGAACGCCAACGTATTGGTGTATGTATCTTGCTGTTTATCGGTGCCGCGCTGTTTTGGTCGGGATTCGAGCAAGCCGGCTCTTCCATGAACCTGTTTGCGCAGGACAATACCGACCGCATGCTGTTGGGCACCGAGGTACCGGCCGGCTGGCTGCAGAGCGTGAACCCGCTGTTCATCATTTTGCTGGCGCCGGTCATCGGCTCCATCTGGGTATGGCTGGATTCACGCAGCCGCAACCCCTCAATACCGGTCAAGTTTGGTCTGGGGCTGATCCTGCTGGGCCTTGGCTTTATGGTGCTCTCCTGGGGCGCCACCTACATCGACGGCGGCAAAGTGGGTATGCAGTGGCTGGTCGCTACCTACTTTCTACACACGGTGGGTGAGCTTTGCCTGAGCCCGGTCGGGCTGAGCAGCATGACCAAGCTGGCGCCGCGCCGGCTGGTGAGCCAGATGATGGGCGTATGGTTTATGGGCGCCGCGCTCGGCAACCTTATCGCCGGGCTGGTCGCCGGTTACATCGAGAATCTGCCGCAGTCGGATCTGTACCAGCGGGTGGCAATGTTCGTGATCATTGGCGGTATCGTGTTCCTGCTACTTTCGCCCATCATCAAGAAGATGTGCAACGGCGTGAAGTAAGCCCATCGTGAAATCTTTGGGCTGCGCGGTGCAACACCGCGCAGCCCAACTAACACCGCGCCCCCCGAGAACCCGCTGTCCTTCATCAGGAACCTGGCAACCAGCTTCGAGAGAACGACCCTGGGAAGTAGAACTAGGAGAAATGTAATGTGTGAGTTGCTTCGGCGCTTGATCGCCCCGGTCGCCATACTGGCCCTTGTCGCATTCAGCACGGTGGTGCTTGCGCCCACCACTGCCCATGCGCAAGACAGCAACCGGATATTCGATCTACCGTATGAGATGCGCGACCTGGACAACGGACTGCGAGTAATCGTCGTGCCCACCGGCTATCCGGATATCGTCTCCATCCAGATGCCGGTGCAAACCGGCTCACGCAACGAGGTGGAACCCGGCAAATCTGGCTTCGCCCATTTTTTTGAGCACATGATGTTCCGCGGCACCGAAACCTACCCGGCCGAGCAGTACAACAAGCTGCTGCAAAACGCGGGCGCCGACCAGAATGCCTACACCACGGATGACTTCACGAATTACCACGTCACCTTTACCAAGGCGGATCTGGAGACCATCCTGGAGTTGGAGGCCGATCGCTTCGTGAACCTTAAGTACACCGAAGAGCAGTTCCGTACCGAAGCGCAAGCAGTGAAGGGCGAGTACCTTAAGAACTACTCCAACCCAATTCAAAAACTGATCGAGCGCTCGCGCGCATTGTCATTCAAAGAACATACCTACCGGCACACGACGATGGGATTTTTCGAAGACATCGAAGACATGCCCAACCAGATCGAGTACTCCTACAAATTCTTCGACCGCTGGTACCGGCCGGAGAAGGCCGTGATGATCATCGCCGGCGACGTTGAGCCGGCAGCCACTTTTGCGTTGGTAGAAAAGTACTTTAGCAACTGGGAGCGCGGCAACTACGACGTGCAAATCCCGACAGAGCCACCGCCGCAAGGTCGTGTTTACGAGCACATCCAGTGGGAGGCTCCCACTCAGCCCTGGCTGCTGTTCTCGTTCCGAGGCCCGGCCTTTGTGCCGACCGCGGCCGACATGCCAGCGCTGGATGTGATCTCGGAGCTGTATTTTTCCGAGTCCTCCGATCTGTACCAAAAACTGGTTGTGCAAGAGCAGACCGTTGACCAGTTGTTCGCTTACTTCCCCAATCGCAAAGACCCCAACCAACTGGTGGTCGCGGCCCGTCTTAGCGACGGGCAGGCGGGTGTGGCCGTGCGTGAAGCTATTTTGGATACGCTGGCGGTCGCACAGACCCGCCAGGTAGATGCCGCACGTTTGAGCGCCACCAAATCACGCCTTAAGTATGCTTTTACCTCCGGCATGGACAACACGGCTTCTATTGCATCCATCCTGGCGCGGTTCGTCCAGCATGAGCGCACGCCGGAGACGATTAACGAGCTGTACCGCAGCTACGACGCGCTTACCCCGCCAGTGCTGCGCGAGATCACCGCCCAGTACTTCACCGACACCAGCCAGGTGCTGGTGACGCTGTCCAACGATGAGGTGATGCCGGACATGGGTGAGATGCTGCCGCTCAGCGCTCGCGTGGCCAGCATCGCGAAAAGCAGCGAGCCACAGCGCCAGCATCGGCTGAGGCAGATGCACTCCGCAGCCTCACCATTGGTGGATGTTAGCTTTCTGTTCGAAGGGGGAGCCGCTTACGATCCACCCGGCAAAAAGGGGTTGGCTGCCGTTACCGCCAACATGCTCACCGAAGCCGGTTCCGCCAGCCACACGTATGCCGACATCCAACGGGCCATGTTCCCGATGGCTGCGGGCTTCACCGCACAGGTCGACAAGGAGATGACGCGGTTGTCAGGAAGCGTACACAAAGACAACCTGGCCGAGTGGTACACCCTGATCTCCGCCCAACTGTTGGACCCGGGCTGGCGCGAGAGTGACTTTGAGCGGGTAAAAACCCAGGCCATCAACGGCATTCGCAGCAACCTAGTGGGCAACAACGATGAGGAACTGGGCAAAGAGGTGCTATATCAGTTCATCTATGGGCAAGCGCACGCCTACGGCAACTTTAACGGGGGCGCATCCGATCAGATTGCTAACCTTACCCTCGCCGATGTGCAGCAATTTTACCGCCAGCACTACACCCGCGATCGCCTGACTGTCGGGCTGGCGGGCGGTTATCCGGAGAACTTTCCGGCACAGATAGATGCCAGCCTCGCCAGCTTGCCAGGCACGTTGGCCGAAAGCGGCGCCCCAGACCCATTTGCACAAGGCAACACCGCACGCTTTGACGGCGCCGCCCCCGCACCTGCCATCAAGGCGCATGAAGCGCTGATCGTTGAGAAGGAAACCCCGGCGGTGGCCGTCTCGTTCGGTTTCCCCATCGACGTACGGCGCGGTCACAAAGACTGGCTTGCCCTGTGGCTGGTACGCTCATGGCTGGGCGAGCATCGCAACTCCAGCGCCCACCTGTTCGGGCGCATCCGCGAAGCGCGCGGGATGAACTATGGCGACTACGCTTACATTGAGTACTTCCCGGCCGGCATGTTCCGCACCCAACCCGGCGCCAATCTGGCGCGCAAGCAACAGATCTTCCAGGTATGGCTGCGGCCGTTACGCACCAATAACGACGCCCATTTTGCGACCCGCACAGCCATGTATGAGCTGCGCAAGTTGCGCGCTAACGGGATCGACAAAAGCGCGTTTGAGAGCGTGCGTAACTTCCTAGACAAATACGCCAGCCTGCTGGTCGCCACTCAGTCGCGTCAGCTCGGCTACCAATTGGATAGCGACTACTACGCCACCGAGCCATTCGTGCAGTACGTCCGCGAGGGGTTAAAGCAACTGACGCGGGCAGATGTCAACCGTGCCATTCGACGCCACCTTAAGCTGGATGAGGTGAAGTTTGTGTTCGTCACCCGCGAGGCACAGGATCTGCGCGATCGCTTGGTGCAAAACCAGCCCTCACCACTTGAGTACAATTCACCCAAACCAGAGCTGGCCAGCGAAGACGCGCAAATCGAAGTGCTCAAACTGGACTTCTCACCGGCGAGCGTTAACATCATCTCGGCTGAGGATGTCTTCCGCTAGGCAAGCCCGGCGCGGGGTCTGACCAACAAGCACCGGCCGTACGAAAGGCGCCGCCTTCCTGTTAGCATGCGAGCTCAAGGGGGAACGGCAATGGGCCTTTGGTCAACACTCAATCGTGCGGTCTCAGCGCGGTTCAAACAGCAGCGCGCGCAAGACTTGCAAGCCGCAACCAGCACCACCGTGCCAACAAAAAGCAAGGCGAAAGGCTCACGCGGGCGCGCATCAAACGCGCTTGCTTTACCCTCGGCAAAACCCATTCTCCCGCCCCTGGCAGGGCGCAGTGCCGAGTGCTCGGCCATTACTGGTCTGATCGAATCGGCAGTCGCAGGCCAAGGCGCCATACTGGTGCTGCAGGGCGCGCCCGGGATTGGTAAAACGCGCCTGGCCGAGCAAGCGGCAGTGATGGCTGATGAGCGAAAAATGCTCACCCTGTCCGGCCGCGCCGTAAGTGAGCCCGGAGTGCCTTTTGCTGCGCTGGCCGGCGTGCTGGAGGACGCGGCCTTTGCACTGGATGATCAGTCACTGCGTGACACGCTGGGTGACCACGCCGTAGCACTGGCCGCCATAGCGCCAGCCTTGCACACCGCCCTGGCCGCGAGCGACCACCCCGCCGCACCCACCGTGCTTGCGGCCACCTCACAACGCACCTGGCATGGTTTACAAACCGCCTCAGCGCAATGGTTGCGGCGCCTGGCGGCCGCTCAGCCCTGCCTTATCACACTGCAGGACATGCAGCACGCCGATGCAGCCACCGCCGCACTGCTGGTGCAATGGGCCACGCTGCTGGAGGATTTGCCCGTATTGCTGGTGCTTACCGTCGAGGATGACTTCGCGCCAAACAGTACTTCACCCGTGCAAACAACCCAAAGCAGCACTGCGGACTTACTAGGCGAGCTGAGTGCCCTACCCTGGGGCCACACGATTTCCCCGGAAGCACTTCGAGGCGAGGATGTCGCGCAGATTCTTACAACGCTGGCTGGCGCAGGCCCACCGCCGCAGGTGGCCACATTTATCCACGAGGAGACCCAGGGCAATCCGCTGTATGTGCGGGCGGTCTTTCATCAACTGAACGAAGAGCAGGCACTGCTCGATGGGGCTGGCCAGTGGCATACCCAGATCGATACGCGCGCGCTGGTCTTCGCGGACAGCGCCACCCTGGTGATTCAGCGGCGCCTGCGGCGCCTGGATGAAGCAACACGCCAAGTACTGGATCTGGCCGCTATCGCCGGCCTTCACTTTGATCCAGAGGTGACCCGTCGCGCGAGCGCACTGTCGGGCGAGGCTTGGCGACAGGTGCTGGACACGGCGCTGGATGCCCATTTGATCGAACCGGCCAGCACTCGTGGGCGAGCGCACCTGCGTTTTGCACATGCCGTCATCCGCCGCGCCATCATTGGACGGATGGGCGAGGATGCCCGCACAGATGCACACCAGAAGCTGGCCGAAAGCGAATTGAGCATGCACCCGCTTGATGAACGCTCGGCTGCCCGCATCGCCCATCACCTGCAGTGCGCCCGCGCCCGGCATACGCCGGCGCAGCGCCCGCCGGAGCATCCGCCAGCACCTGAACCTGAACAGGTGCAGCCGCAGATGTTGGTGGAGTTGTATCAGCGTGCCGGCATCCATGCCGCACGGGTGGGAGATCAGCCGGGCGCCCAACGCTTGTTGATACAGGCGCTCGGATGGCTGCCTGGCGAATCGCGCACACGACCGGCGCGCGCTGTGCTGCTCCAACACATCGCTGCAGTAACGGCTGGCCAGGATTGGGCGCAGGCGCAACCGTTATTCGCCGAAGCGTTGACAATATTCGAACAACTTGAGCAACCCGAGCAGATAGCGGCGATGCTGGCTAAGGCCGTGCAGGTACGCGCCGAACAGTGGCTGGGCGACGATGTGCTGAGCCTTTGCCTGGATGGGATCCAACATATCCCGGCACAGGCACGAGCGCATCGGGCACGTGGGCTCTGCGCAGTGGCCAACGCCCACGCAGATGCCGGCCAAATGGCGCAGGCGCGCGTCGCGCTGGAGGAGGCGGTGCAACTGATCCAGCCATCCGACAGCGCGAGCACCCACCTTGAGCTTGCGCTGAGCCAACTTCGATACCACTGGCTCACGCTGAACGCGGAACCGATGCTTGACGCCGCCACGCGCGCACTCACCCTCACCGACAACAATCAAATGCGTTGGGTGCAACAAGACCTGCTCGGCTGGCGGCGAGCCGCATTGGCCTTGCTAGGCCGCGGCAGCGAAACCCCGCACACTGGCGAAGCCTCCCCACTACCGGACGGCAACCATGACCCCACCATCGCCCCACTGGCCTGCGCGCTTAGCGACGTCTCGCAAGCGCTTGCCACCGGCCAACTCGCTGACGGCGAACGCGCGGCCGCGCACGCGCTGCTGCACGCCACTGACGACAATCAACTTTGGTGCGGGGCCATGTATGCTGCGCTCGGGCAAACCCAGATGTTTCAGGGGCGATGGGATGAGGCACGCGCGGCGTTCGAGTCCGCGGTGGCGTGTGGCGACCACGGCCGTGCATGGGAGGGGCTGGAGCAAGGGGCGCGATTCCTGTTCCTGGGGCTGGCCAAATCGCCCGATGCGTTTGCCGCCTGGGCCTCGCTCAGCGCCCGGCTGCCAGCTCAACTTGAGTCCGCCACTCATGGGCAACTGGTTGCTCTGGCCGCCGCCGCAGAAGGGCTGAGCGCCCTGGGACGGCTGGATCAGGCGGCAGCGTTACACCCAGTGCTGGCGGCACTGGCCAACAGCGAACGCCTGGTGCTGCTGTTTCAAACCGGGCTGGTCCACAAGTCAGCGGGCATCGCGGCCAGCGCCGGCGAGCATTACGAGGCAGCGCAGACACATTTTGAGCTTGCGCTGGCACAAGCGCACAGCATTCCGTTGCGCATTGAACAAGCCGAGACGCGCCGCTGGTTTGCCCGCATGCTCATTGCCCGCAACGGTGATGGAGACCGTGTACGGGCCCGCGAGTTGCTGCAACAAGCCATCGATATTTACGAGTCCTGCGCGATGGACCGCCACGGCGAAATCGCCCGCGGCATTCTGAATCAGTTTTCTTAGCGCTTGCATGAGAATGCCAGGCAAACGGCAACAGCAAACGATGGCGACCGTGGTTTCAGCTCGGCTGAAAGTCAGCGTTTGACGCCGAACCGCCCCGGCTATTGCCAGGCGGGGTGCGCGGGGCGCATAAGATAAAAATGCCCGCGGGGGCGAGCACGGCCCACGCCAGCACTTGTACAATTGCTTCCAACATTGATCTGTCCTAAAAAAAGGGCGTCCATGCCCGAGTACCGCTGCTCTACCATCCTTTGTACTAGTAACAGCGCGGCGCACCCGGCTTTCCCCTCACCAAGTACCATCTTTCTCCCCGTTGCCCTACCCTTGCAGCCAGGGCGCCATCCGGCGCACCCAACACGAGGAGAAGCGCTATGTGCCGTTGGCTTGCTTACGCCGGGGAACCGATTTTTCTCGAAACACTGGTGACCAAGCCCAGCCGCTCACTAGTCGTGCAGAGTCGTTTTGCGCGAGAGAACTACGTGAGCGGACTACCGCAATTCCCAGACGGCGCTTTCCCGACGAATGGTGATGGCTTTGGGATGGGCTGGTATGGCGAACGGGCTCAGCCGGGCCTGTACCGCGAGTACCGGCCCGCTTGGAGCGACCGCAACCTGGCCAATCTGGCGGCGCAGATTAAGTCCGGCCTGTTTCTGGCGCACCTGCGCGCGGCCTACACGGGCATTGTCCAACGCACCAATTCGCACCCGTTTCGCCATGAACAATGGTTGTTTCAGCACAACGGTGAGATCAGCGAGTTTGAACTAATGCGCCGGGAGCTGATGCTGGAGGTGGATCCCGCGTACTTCAATTGCATCCAGGGCACCACCGACACAGAAGTGTGTTTTTTTCTGGCACTAACTTACGGGTTGGATAAAGACCCGAAGGGCGCGCTTGAGCGAATGACCGCACGCGTGGAGCAGGCCCGCACACACTACGGCATCGACGGCCCGTTCCGCCTCACCTGCGCAACCAGCGATGGTCACACCCTGTACGCCGTGCGTTACTCCACCGATCGCAATTCCAAAACCCTGTACCACAACCGCGATGCGCACGGGCTGGCCGAGCTCACCGAGGACGCCGGCGGCATCCCTGAGGACGGCGTGGTGATCCTGTCCGAGCCGCTGGATGAGTGCACGGCGCGCTGGGAGCTGTTGCCGGAAGCCAGTTTTATTACGGTGCGCCGAGGCGAATGCCAAGTGAGCACGTTTGCCCCCTAGCGCGGCAAGTCTGTGACGATGCCGGCTACCCCGCGGGCTTTGTTTGCACCAGCTCGCTCATCTTTCGGATCGTATTCATATTACGCGCCGTCGCCGTCCGGGCGGCCGGAATACGAAGCTTGGAGCGCCCCATCCCACTGGGGTAGTAAACATAGACTGCGTGCGCGCCCAGATGCAGTTGCTCATCGTCCTGACCCACACAGCCACTCAGTGCATCCTTTGGGGGCTTACCCTCAAACAGCATCGCCAGCGTGAACTTTGGCTCTTTATCGTCAAAAGGACAGTCGCTCAGAATCGCGCGCACCTGGGCTGCCGTTCGTACCGCTACCCCAGTGGGTTTTCCGGCATACGCGCATAACTGCTCTTCCAGCGCGTTCTTGACGGCCAGCTTTGTCGATTGGCTGGTAAACACCACGTTTCCACTGGCGATGTACGTTTGCACCTCAGTGAAGCCGAGTTTGTCGCACATCTTCCGCAGCTCAGCCATCGGCAGTCTTCCCGTACCGCCCACATTCACCGCGCGCAGAAACGCCACATAAGTTGTCATCTAGAACGCCCTCTGATACGCATTGAGACCACTTTCGGTTTACCCAGCGACACACTGATGTTGCGACAATATCATCGATCACGTCCATCTTGCCTGAAGAGTGTTGTCCGCAAACGACCCTTAGACCCAGCGGCGGCAAGGCGTTAATGTAGGGGTCGGTAAAGTGTTAAGGCATTCCCATGGAATTAGCACAGCAAGTGGCCGGCTGTCATCGTCACGCAACGCGCGCGCTTGTGATCGCTGCGGCCGCGCTTTTTCTCCTTACCGGGTGCGGCCGCGGTTCCGTTGCTGGGGG